>NZ_JAHACR010000180.1 GCF_018375725.1 Burkholderia sp.
GGACGCGGCCATTCGTTTTTCTACCGGACGGTCGAGGCGGTTCCCATGCAGATCCATTTCCCGAACGAGGCGCCCGAATATTCGGGGCGCGAACTGACGCTCGCGTTTCCGGCGTTGGTCAATGGCGAGCGCGTCCAATGCCACATTACCGCGGAGGCCCTTGAAGATCATTTCGGCGCGGCGTCCCCGCGCTTCGAGGACATGGTCGGCGCGTTCGACATGCATCGGGAGCGCATCGAGGCCGCTGCCCGGCGCCTGCTGTCCGAAACACGCGCGCAATGCGTGATCCTGCGCAGCGGCTACGTACGTTTTTACGAAGCGAACTGGCGTTGAACGGATGACCGGTTCGGGACAGACGAAGTCGAACGGGCGCGCCTGACGAGGCCGGCGCCCGGTTCTGCCGGTTTCGCCCGTTGCCGGTCGGGCGAGCAACCCGCCGCGCCAATGGAAACGCCACCCGAAGGTGGCGTTTTTCGTTACGCATGGCGCGGCTGCGCACTCATTCGCTGCCCAGATAGAAGAAGCGGAACAGGAACACGGCGGCGATGATCCACACGATCGGCTTGACCTTGCGGGCCTGGCCGGTCAGCAGCTTGAGGCCGCCGTATGCGATAAAGCCGAACGCGACACCGTTCGCGATCGAGTACGTAAACGGCATCAGCAGTGCGGTGAGCGCGGCGGGCACGGCTTCCGTCGCGTTGTCCCACGGCACGTCCACCATGTCGCGCAGCATCAGGCAGGACACATAGAGCAGCGCGGGTGCGGTGGCATAGCCCGGCACGACACCGGCGAGCGGCGCGATGAACAGGCACGCGAGGAACAGCACGGCGACAGTGATCGCGGTCATGCCGGTGCGGCCGCCAGCCTGCACGCCCGACGCGCTTTCGATATAGGCGGTCGTCGACGACGTGCCGAGCAGCGAGCCTGCGACGATCGCCGAACTGTCGGCGAGCAGCGCCTTGTTCAGGCGGTTCATCTTGCCCTCGACGAGCAGGCCCGCGCGGTTCGCGACGCCCATCAGCGTGCCGGTCGCGTCGAACAGCTCGACGAGGAAGAACACGAGAATCACGTTGATGATGCCGGTCGACAGCGCCGAGCCGATATCGAGCTTGAACAGCGTCGCGTCGATCGACGGCGGCGCGGAGAACACGCCGTGAAACTGGTTGCCGCCGAAGAAGAACGACAGGATCGTGACCGCGAGAATGCCGATCAGGATCGCGCCGCGCACGCGCAGGAAGTCGAGCGTGACGATCGTGAAGAAGCCGATGATCGACAGGATCGTCGTGGGCTTGTGCAGGTCGCCGAGCGTGACGAGCGTGGCCGGGCTGCCGACGATCACGCCGGCGGTCTTCAGCGAGATGATGCCGAGGAACAGGCCGATGCCGGCTGTAATCGAAATGCGCAGCGATTGCGGAATGCCGTTGACGATCGCCTCACGCACGCGGAACAGCGTGACGAGCAGGAACAGGCAGCCGGAGATGAACACGGCGCCGAGCGCCGCCTGCCACGTGAAGCCGAGGCCCTTGACGACGGTGTACGCGAAGTAGGCGTTGAGGCCCATGCCGGGCGCGCAGGCGATCGGGTAGTTCGCGTACAGCCCCATGATCAGCGACGCGAGCGCCGCGACGATGCAGGTTGCGACGAACACGGATTCCTTCGGCATGCCGGCATCGCCGAGGATCGAGGGGTTGACGAAAATGATGTAGGCCATCGTCAGGAACGTGGTGACGCCCGCAAGTATTTCGGTGCGAAAGTCGGTGCCGGCCTCGGCGAAGCCGAAATACCGCTTGATGGATTCCATGAAGGAGATTCTCCGGTCGGGTTGTCGTGTTGCTTGTTGAGTACGAATTGTTGTTCGCGCGTGGTATGCGTGCGGCGACCGTCTTGTCGCCCGTTACGATGGTTCGGCGATCGGCGCGATTGTAAACGCGGCAATCGGTCGGACGATATGGTGTGTGGGGGCGATCGGCGCCGTTGCGCGGACGCGCGCGCGGTGTGGCCGCGCGATTGAGGCGCGCATTTTACAGGGTTCGGCGGGACGGGCGGCGCAAAGGATGCCGCGCGCGCCGGAAGGGCGCTGCGGCGTCGGCGGATGATGGCGATGCGGGCCATGCCGATGCGCACCGACACACGAATGAAACGGAGCGGGCGGATCCTTGGCGCGGCAGTCGTCGGTTCAGGACGGCCCGGGCGAACAGGCGCGGCGATGCGTGCGCATGCAACCGGCGCGGGCCGGTTCGTCGGACGCCGCGGGCCCGGCGTCGTGCGGGCATCGGGCTATCCTGCGCCGATGCCGCGCATTGCGCAACTGTCATCGTGTCGCGTGTGGCCGACTGTGGTTTCTGTGTAAAAGTTTGCAAGACCCCATCGCGTAAACCGACAAGTGTTTCTAGGATAGATAAACCGCGCACACGCATGCCGGGTCGATTTCCGCCGAAGCGGGGAAGCCGGCGGAACGAGACGAGCCAGGGTGTGAAGTGCGACGGCGGCCATTGTGCGTCCGGGCAGGCGCGCGGCCGATTGCGATTGCCCGATGCGGGTTCGTCCGTTTTCACGGAGGTCAGCATGTTGAACTGGATCAGCCGTTGGGCGATGAGACACGCCCCCACGCCGGAAAAAACCGCTGCATCGATGTTGGTGACTGCGCGCATGGAGCTGTTCTCCGCCGAACAGCGCGTCATCGATGCCAAATTACAAGCGGATTACTGGCGCGCGCGCGTGTCGTTTCTCGAGGAGGTGCAAAAGCAGGGCATCGATCCTTGGGTAAGCGCGCAGACGTCGCACAGGCCCGAAGCCGAATCCAGCCCTCGCGGCACCACGGGGCCGCGTCTCGCCGCCAGCACATGATGCCCGCGCGCGGCGCACGATCGCTCGCGGTACGCAACGACGTGCCGCGTCTTCCGACGCGCATCTGCGAGGCGACGTAGCCTCACGGGTGCGCGCATTTCCTTTCCTCGCGACGGCATTCACGCGGAATCGCGTGCGTCGCGTCATGGCGTGTTTCGCCATGCTCCACCCAGCAAACGTTGCACGTGCGCGAGTACGCGTTGCGGTGGCTCGCCGCACTTCGCACGGGGGCCGCGATCGACGCCGCGGCCGGGATGTCGGCATCGCGCGTTACGCGCCGGCTTGTGCGAGGCCGTTCGTCAGCAGTTCGGTGAGCAGACCGGTCATGCCGCCGGGATGCGTTTCGGCGCGCGTCTTCAGTTGCTCGATCAGGTCGATGTTCAGCTTGCAGGCGAACGGCACGAGCCCTTGCTCCTGGTCGAGCTTGCGCTGGGCGCGGCGATCGAGTTGGACCGTCGCCTCGGAACCCTTGCCGAAGCGCGCGGAGCTGGACTGCTTCATCGCGTGCGTCAGCTTGAGCGCCTTGTTCTTCTCGAGATCGGTTTTCTTCATGGCCATCGCGGCACCTCCGGGGAAATGAAGCCGCGATTGTACGCATTTCCCGAAGGGCCGCGCCGATCATCTTCCGGAACGACGGCAGATGTCCGCGCCGCGGTTCTTGCCATCCCGCACGCGCGACGCCCGGATAGCGGGCCCGCGTCCGCATCGCTGCGTCCGCGATGTCCGGATCCTGGCCGCCAATCGACTGCATGACGGATCGTCTGCCGGAAAATGCTTGCCAACTGCGCTCTTTAATATCTGCGGGGATTGTCATTGCCTGACCGGCGAAGTCGAGAATACGATGAGACCGGCTTGCAACGACAAGCATCACGCTACGTTTCACCTCGTGCGGAGCGATCGGCATGTGGCCATTCTCCATCGGGTAGCGATCCTGCCCGCCAGACGGGTTGATCCGTTATTCCGCTCCGGCCCAAAAAGGTCTGCGATGATTCCCGGACATGTCGCGCATCACCATTCCGGTGACGTGCGGACGGGCCCAAATCCCTGACAGGCTTCACATGGCACTTCCGTCGATTGGCGAAGTGCAGTGTCCACCTTCCGGCGAGGTGAAAATTTTTTGCCCATCGATATATACGAGAGAATATTTCGATGGTGAGACCAACGCAACCCAAGACATCGCAAGTGAATAACAGAAAGATTTTGCTTGGCGTGCCCGCCATATCGCTGTTCGTCGGCACCGTCCACGCTCAGGACGTTCCGCCGGCGGGAAAACTCCCCGTTATTTCCGTCAATGCGGCGGCGCCCGGCGTCGGCTATGCGACCCTGCCCGATTATTACCGCGCCGGTGCGGCCGGCGTCATTCCTTTCCGGAACGAGAAAATCGCCGACGCGCCGGCGTCGGTCACGGTCATCCCCGAAGACCTGCTCGTCGACCAGCAGGCGTCGTCGGTCAACGAAGCGCTGCGCAATCTGCCGTCGGTGATCATCCGCGACCAGCAAGGGTACGAAGTCTCGCGCCCGCAAGCGCGCGGATTCCAGGGGAGCATCGTCCAGAACACGCGGCTCGACGGCCTGGCCGTCATCGGCACGACCGCGATTCCGGCGGAGAATCTGTCGGGCATCGAGGTGCTGAACGGACTGTCCGGCGCGTTGTACGGCCCGCAGCCGCCGGCCGGCGTGTTCAACTACGTGCTCAGGCGTCCGACCGACAAGCCGCTCAACCGCTTCATGTTCGGCTATACGTCGGACAGCACGTTCACCGAGCAGGCGGATCTCGGCGGTCGTGTCGGCCCGGCCGGCAACGTGGGTTATCGTCTCAACCTCGTCCACGGCGAGGGGACAAGCTGGGCGCCCGACAGCCATTCGAACCGGACGCTGTTCAGCGGTGCGTTCGACTTCCATCTCGATCGCGACACCGTCATCGAAACCGACTTCAGCCACTACACGACCCATATCACCGGGCTGCCGGGCAGCGTCGTGTTCAACAGCGGCAAGAGCACGATGCTGCCGTCGGCGATCGACCCGACGCGGCTGGGTTATGGCCAGCCGGGCGCGGGCGCCAATCTCACCACCAATACGGCGGTCGTCAAGCTGAAGCACCATTTCAACGACGACTGGTCGATCGAAGTGGGCGGCCTGTACCAGAACGCCGAGCGCGGCCTGTACGGCATCACCCATCAGTTCACCGACAACCTCGGCGATTACAGGGCGACCCGGAACTTCAACGCGGTGCCGCATTTCTCGATCGCCAGCAACAACGTGACGCTCAACGGGTGCTTCTCGCTGATGGGCATGCGCCACGATCTGGTGCTGGGGACGAACGGCTTCGTCAACGGGCAATACTCGAACCGCCACTCGATCGCCACGGTGCTGGGCACGGCCAACGTGGCGAACCCCGTCGTGTTTCCGCAGCAGCCGATGCCGTCGACCGGCGGGCAGTATCGTTCGTCGACCGTGATGGAGCAGTCGATCGTCGTCGGCGACACGCTGCACCTGAACGACCGTCTGGCGGTGCAGGCGGTGGTGTCCACGTCCTTCCTGCATCAACGGAGCTTCGGCGCGAACGGCAACGTCACGTCGTCCGACCAGCACAACGGCATGGTCAGCCCGAGCCTGAGCGTGATCTACAAGCCGACGCCGAAACTGACGGCGTACGCGACGATCGCCAGCAGCGTCGAGCAGGGCGATCAGGCGCCGGTGGGAACGGTCAATGCGAACCAGTTCATGGCGCCTTATCACGATCGTGAAATCGAAGGCGGCATCAAGTACGCGCCTTCCGATTCGCTGCTGCTCGGGTTGTCGGCATTTCGCATGACGCGCCCGCTGGCGGCCACGAACGCTGTGACCAACGTCTTCTCGGTGATCGGCCAGCAGGCCAACGTCGGCGCGGAGTTTTTCGTGCAGGGCGATGTCACGTCCGAGCTCGCGCTGTTTGGCGGCGTGACCTACATCGACGCGCGCCTGAACGGCACCGGCCATGCCGCGACCGACGGCAAGCGTGTCGTCGGTGTCCCGAACTTCAAGGGCGATCTTGCAGTGGACTATCACCCGCGGTTCGCGCACGGGCTGGCGCTGACCGGCGCGGCGCATTTCGAGGGCAGCCGGGTGGCCACCAATACCAACAACTCGATCGCGCCGGGCTATGCCACGTTCGATCTCGGCCTGCGGTATGCGTCGAACGCGTTCGGCCATCATGAAACCCTACGGTTTCAGGTGATCAATCTGACGAACACGTTCTATTACGCGTCGATCGCCGACGGGAATATCGTCGGCAGCGCGGGTGCGAATACGGCATACGTCGGCACGCCGCGCACGTTCATGGCCACGCTCGAGCTGGATTACTGACCCGCGGTCAATCGTGGCCGGCGGACCGATGCGCCTCCGCCGGACACCGCTGTGTGGCGTGGGAAGGATCTTTCCGGGTGCGCGGCCGGCATCCGGCACGTGCGCGGGGCGTAGAGAAACGATGGCCCGGTGCGGGGCGCCTGAGACCGAGGCGGCGGTGCGTCGACCCACCGCGATTTCAAGGACACTGCATTGGCGCGCAGCCATTCGTGCTCAGCGTTCGCGCGCGGGCCCGAAGCGGTCGAGCACCGCGGTGAGCAGATCGACCGGCAGCGGAAACACGATCGTCGAGTTCTTGTCGGCGGCGATCGTGGTCAGCGTCTGCAGGTAGCGCAGCTGCATCGCCTGCGGCTGCTGCGCAAGTCGCTGCGCCGCCTGCAACAGCTTTTCGGATGCCTGCAGCTCGCCTTCCGCGTGAATCACCTTCGCGCGCCGCTCGCGCTCGGCTTCCGCCTGCCGGGCGATCGCGCGCACCATCGTCTCGTTGAGGTCGACGTGCTTGATCTCGACCGTCGACACCTTGATGCCCCACGCATCGGTTTGCGCGTCGAGCGTCTTCTGGATGTCGGCGTTGAGCTGCTCGCGTTCGGCCAGCAGCGCGTCCAGCTCGTGCTTGCCGAGCACCGCGCGCAGCGTGGTCTGCGCGAGCTGGCTCGTCGCCTCGAAGAAGCGGGCGACCTGGATCACGGCCTTCTCCGGATCGACGACGCGGAAATACACGACCGCATTGACCTTCACCGACACGTTGTCGCGCGTGATCACGTCCTGCGCCGGCACGTCGAACACGACGGTGCGCAGGTCGATCCGCACGACCTGCTGGACGACCGGGATGATCAGCACGAGCCCCGGACCCTTGACCTTCCAGAAGCGTCCGAGCATGAACACGACGCCACGCTCGTATTCGCGGAAGATGCGGATCGACGACGCGACGAGCAGCACCACGAAGACGATCACGATACTGCTGAAGCCGAACGTATAGCCGATCATGGTTGTTCTCCTTGTCGCGGCAGTTCGTAGAGCGGAGTGACGGTCAGCATGAGTCCGTGGCGCCCCGTCACGCGCACCCGGCTGCCTGCGGCGAGCGGTGCGCTGCAGGCGACGCGCCAGCGCTCGCCGTGCACGAGCGCCCAACCCGCGGCGGACGGCGCGGCGCCGGCCGCGGTGGGCGGCTGGTCGGGGCGCAGCCCGTCGTCGAGCACTTCGCCGATGCTGCCGACGATCGCCTCCGCGCCGGTGACGATCGGGCGGTGCCGCGCGCGCAATGCGACGCCCGACACGGCGACGACGAGCAGGCCACCGCCGAGCGCGAGGCTCGCGATCAGCTGCCACGGAATGCCGTAGCCCGGCACGTCGGTATCGATCAGCATCAGTGCGCCGATCGCGAACGACGCGATGCCGCCGAAGCCGAGCACGCCGAAGGTCGGCAGGAACGCCTCGGCGATCAGGCATGCGAGGCCGACCAGCACGAGCGCGAGGCCTGCGTAGTTGACCGGCAGCAGCTGCATGGCGAACAGGCCGACCAGCAGGCAGATCGTCCCGACGACGCCCGGCAGCACGAAGCCGGGGTTCGCGAATTCGAAGAAGAGGCCGTAGATGCCGAGCGTCAGCAGGATCAGTGCGACGTTCGGATCCGTGATGATCGCGAGGAAGCGGCTGCGCCAGTCGGGCTCGACGATCTCGAGCGGGGCCTGCGCCGTCGCGAGCCGGTGTGCGCCGGTGACGGTCGACACGGCGCGGCCGCTGAGCTGGCGTGCGAGGTCGGCCGGATCCTGTGCGATCACGTCGACGACGTGCTGCGCCAGGGCTTCGCTGGCCGACAGGCTGACGGCTTCGCGCACCGCGCGCTCGGCCCATTCGGCGTTGCGTCCGCGCAGTTGCGCGAGGCCGCGGATATAGGCGGATGCGTCCTGCATGGCCTTGCGGCTTTCGGTCGACAGGGTATCGCCCGGCTGCGGGCTCGACGCAGGCGACGCGGGCGATGTGCCGGACGGCGACGGCGGGGTGTTCCCGGGCGTGCTGCCGCCGATGCCGATATGAACCGGCGAGGCCGCGCCGAGATTGGTGCCCGGCGCCATGGCCGCGATATGGCTGGCATAGATGATATAGGTGCCCGCGCTCGCCGCGCGCGCGCCGCTCGGCCCGACCCACGCCGCGACCGGCACCGGCGAGCTGAGCATCGCCTTGATGATGACCCGCATCGACGAATCGAGGCCGCCGGGCGTGTCGAGTTGCAGGATGGCGAGCGGGGCGTGCTCGTGTGCGGCGCGGCCCAGCGCGCGGACGATGAAATCCGCGCTGGCCGGCCCGATTGCACCGTTCACCGGAATCACGACGACGGGCGGCCGGGCGGCGGGCGCGGCGCCCGGCCGCGCGGCGGCCGCCGCGCACACGACGAGCAGCGCCGCGAACAGCGC
>NZ_JAHACR010000181.1 GCF_018375725.1 Burkholderia sp.
AGGTTGAACTCGCGGTCGACGAGCCGGCGCGCCTCGTCGAGCGTGTCGCCGGTCAGGATGAAGTCCAGATGCTCCTGGAAGCGGAACGGCGTCAGCTCGGGGAAGCGATGCGCGGGCGCGTCCTCGAGATCGAGCGGATCGACGTCGAGATCGGCGCGCAGGAACGTCTGGCTGAAATTGATGACGATAAAGTGCGCGCCTTCCGGATGCGGGATCAGATGCTCTCGGTACGGCAGCACGAATGCAAGCGCTCCGCGCGGAAACGGCCGCGTGACGCCGCCGATTCGCTGCTCGGTATCGCCGCCGAGATTGAACTGGATCTGGAAGTACGCGTGCCGGTGCGGTTCGGTGATGGCCTGGCGCGACGCCTGATCGCGGATATAGAAGTCGAGCCGGTCGCTGCGTTCGGGCATCCCGTACAGGCGCGGCGGGGCGGAGGAGGACATGACGGATTCGGCTGTGCGTGACGCGGATGGAGCCGCGATGGTACAGCGAACGGCGTGTGCGTGCCGCGTTCAGGCGAAGCCGGCGCGGCGCGCGGGCCGATCGCCGCGGCCGCTTTGCACGCGTTATCCGGCGAGCTGCGTCGCGACCCGCTTCCGCAATTCGGGCAGCACGTCGCTTTCGAACCACGGATGATGCTTGAACCATGCCTGATTGCGCGGCGACGGATGCGGCAGCGGCAACACGTCCGGGCCGTATTCGCGCCAGGCCTGCACGGTGTCGGTCAGCGACGCTCGGCGCGTGTCGCGCAGGAAATGCCGTTGTGCATATTGGC
Source organism: Burkholderia sp. (assembly GCF_018375725.1). Taxonomy (GTDB): domain Bacteria; phylum Pseudomonadota; class Gammaproteobacteria; order Burkholderiales; family Burkholderiaceae; genus Burkholderia. Next base: position 779 of record NZ_JAHACR010000181.1, read on the forward strand.
CGATCAGCAGCGTGAGGCGGATCGCCGGCAGCTCGGCGAGCAGGCGTTCGAGCCACAGCCGTGCGCATTCGGGGCGTGGAGGATTGTCGCCGCTCGCACCGCGACCGGGATAGCAAAACTCCATCGGCACGATGTCGAACCGGGACGCGTCATAGAACGTGTCCGCGTCGACGCCGAGCCATTCGCGCAGCCGCTTGCCGCTCGCGTCGTCCCACGGAATGCCGCTCGCATGCACGCGCGCGCCGGGCGCCTGCCCGACGATCAGGATGCGGGCGTCGCGGTGCGCGCGCAACACGGGGCGCGGGCCGAGCGGCAGCACGGCTTCGCAGGCGCGGCAGGCGCGGATTTCGGTCAGCAGCGCATCGAGCGGTGCGTACGTCTGTTTCGGCATGGACGTTCGTCGGTGGCAGCGTGTGGCCGGAAAAGCCCGGGCGCGCCCGCGGATCGCTTATCGCTTGTGCGTCGTTCGGGAGGTCATTCGCCGAACCGGCCGGCGACGTCACGCGATTCCGCCTGGGCCGCGCCGGGTTCGGCGATCGCAGCATCATACAACGCGGTCTGGGCGATCGCGGCGGCGACCGCCGCGTCGTCCAGTGCGCGGTCGAGCAGGCCCCAGCGCCGGTATTGCGACAGGAACCACAGCCCGTCTTGCGCGCCCGGGCGGTTCACGGTTCCGTTTTCATGGAACCGGATCGGCAAAGGCGGCACGGCGAACGGCCCCGCGCCGTAATCGCCAAGCAGGCGCGGGGCGATCAGCCGCGCGGGGACGCCGACCACGTCCGGCGACGCGAGCCAGCCGGCGGCTTCGATGCGGTTCGCGGCGCTGTCGAGCCATGCGCAGGCATCGACGAGCGTGCGGATCAGCGCGCGTGCGGCATTCGGGTACAGCGCGACAAAATCGCGCCGGCAGGCCAGCGCTTTCTCCGGATGATCGGGCCAGACCTCGCTGGTCACGGCGACGGTGCGGCCCGCCTGACAGGCTTCGGCGACCGCGTGCCACGGCTCGCCCGCGCAGAACCCGTCGAGTTCGCCGTTCGCCAGCGCGGCGACCATTTCGGGCGGCGGAATCACGACGCTGCGGATCTGGCGCAGCGGATCGACGCCGTGCGATGCGAGCCAGTCATTCAGCCACATCGCGTGCGTACCGGTCGGGAACGTCTGCGCGAACACCGGCTGGCGGCCGAGCGTCGCGAGCGCGGCTGTCACGTTTCCGCTGGCGCGGTACGCGTCGGCGAGGTGCGGGGAGAACGTGATCGCCTGGCCGTTGCGGTTCAGCACCATCAGTGCGGCCATGTCGGCTTGCGGGCCGCCGATGCCGAGCTGCAGGCCGCAGACGAGTCCGTACAGCGCATGCGCGGCGTCGAGCTCGCCGGACAGCAGCTTGTCGCGCACGGCGGCCCACGACGGCTGGCGGCGCAGCTCGAGCGTGAGGCCGTGGCGCACGCCGAGGTTCAGGCGCTGCGCGACGATCAGCGGGGCCGCGTCGCTCAGTGCGACGAAGCCGAGGCGGAGGTGCGCGCGTTCCGGCGCGGCGGCGGTCGAGGTCGTCATGGCGGTGTCATGGTTGCGTGTGCGCCGCGAGCACCTGGCGCGCGGCGTCGACGATGCGGATGCCCTGATCCATCGCGCGCTTGCGCAGCGTCGCGTATGCATCATGCTCGGACAGGTTGCGGCAATCCATCAACAGCCGTTTCGCGCGATCGATCAGCTTGCGGTCGGCCAGTTCGCGCTCGACATCGGCGAGACGGCGGCGCAGTTGCGCGTCGTGCGAGAAGCGCACGAGCGCTACCTCGAGGATCGGTGCGAGGCGCTCGGCCGACAGTCCTTCGACGAGATAGGCGCTGACGCCCGCGCCGACCGCCGCGCGGATCAGCGTCTGGTCGGCGTCGTGGCTGAACATCAGTACCGGGCGCGGCGCGGTCGCGTTCATCACCGCGAGCTGTTCGAGCGTGTCGCGCGAGGGCGAATCGGTATCGATGATCACGACGTCGGGGCGCTGCGCCTCGACCGCGGCGGGCAGCCGGGCGGGTGTCGCCACGTCGTTCAGCATTTCGTAGCCGAGATGGGCAAGCGCCTCGCTCAGGTCGCCGATCGGCTTGTCGGTATCGGTGACGAGCAACACGCGCAGCTTGGCGGGCGGGGCGGACGAACTCATGATGCGAACGGCGGCAACGAAGCGGCGGCCTGCGCGCACGTCCACGCGACGCCCCGCAGGGCTGTCCGCCGGGTGCCCGAACGCCCGGGACGGCTGTCGGCAGGGCGCTGGGCTTGCCGTCCGGCGTCGTGCGCGCGGCCACCGTTTTCACTATAGACGTGCGGCCCGCGCCACGCAGCGTGCCGCATCCTACGCCGCCCGCGCGATCGTCGGCGCCGCGCATGCGCGGGCCGCATCCCAGGCAGCCGCTTCGCCGATTGCCGCACCGACGAGGATCACGGCCGGGCTGCCGAGGCCGGCTTGCGCGACGCCGTACGCGAGCCCGCCGAGCATGCCGGTCCAGCAGCGCTCGTCGGGCGTGCCGGCCCATTGCACCGCAGCTGCCGGGGTCGATGCCGGCAGGGCGGCCAGCAACCCGGCCGCGATCCGCTCGATGCGCGTCATTCCCATATAGATCGCGAGCGTCGTGCCGGTGGCCACGAGGCGCGCCCAGTCGGGCTCGCCGTGATCCTGCAGGTGCGCGGTGACGAAGGTGACGCCCTGACAATGGTCGCGGTGCGTGAGCGACACGCCGAGGCGCGCCGCCGCGGCAAAACCCGATGAGATCCCGTTGACGATCTCGACCGGGATCGCCGCATCGCGCAACGTCTTCAGTTCCTCGCCGGCGCGACCGAACAGCAGCGCCTCGCCGCCTTTGACGCGCACGACGTGCGCACCGCGCTGCGCCAGACGACGCATCAGTCTCTCGATGAATGCCTGCGGCGTCGAGCGACAGCCGCCGCGCTTGCCGACGCGTACGACGCGCGCCTGCGGCGCAAGCGTGACGATCTCCGGATTGACCAGATCGTCGAGCAGCAGCACGTCGGCGGCTGCGAGCGCCTTCACGGCCTTCAGCGTGAGCAAGTCGAGATCGCCGGGGCCGGCGCCGAGCAGGGTGACTTTGCCAGTCGTCATGAGGTTGTCCAGTGCCATGTTCGTGTGGCGGTCGGGTACGCATTGGATCCCGGTTCAGCAATATCCGGGCCAGTGCGTGTTTGCCGCGCATTCCGCGACACGCGGCTGCCGAACGCGCATGCCGGCCACGGTCATGGATTGGCGCGTCGTGCCTCAGGCACGTGCGGCAATCCCCCCGAACGTGCACGGCGATGTCGCACGGTGACGGTGCTGCGTCGCACCACATTCGTGCCTTGCTGCATCACGACGCGTCGCGGATATCGCCGCGGCGGCTGGCGCGCTGCGCCCCGATGACGCCGCAAGCCCTTGCGCCACGGGATTTCGATCGATGTGGCACGACGCTTGCGTCATGTCGCTCAGGCCAATCAACGGCGATTCGCCTGCAGTACCGAATATCAACGTGCCCGGCAACGGGCTTCCTGGGCAACGGCGTCCTACGCATCGGGTCTCGTCACGAGACCGGGTGCGCAGGACGCCGTTTTTGTTTGGTGGATCAAAATGTCCGACAAAGCGACCCGTATCGATCTCTTCAGTCTGCGCACCGTGCCGATGCGCACGTTCCATCTGACCTGGATGGCGTTCTTCGTATGCTTCTTCGCATGGTTCGCGTGCGCGCCGTTGATGCCGCTGATCGCGCGCGAATTCCATCTGAGCGCCGCGCAGGTGGCCAATATCAACATTGCCGCCGTCGCCGCGACGATCCTCGTGCGGCTCGTCGTCGGGCCGATGTGCGACCGCTTCGGCCCGCGCCGCGTCTATGCGGCGCTGCTCGCGTTCGGCGCGATCCCGGTGTTCGCGGTGTCGTTCACGCACGACTACCTGTCGTTCCTGATCTGCCGTCTCGGCATCGGCGCGATCGGCGCGGGCTTCGTGATCACGCAGTACCACACGTCGGTGATGTTCGCGCCGAACGTCGTCGGCACCGCGAACGCGACGACGGCAGGCTGGGGCAACGCCGGCGCCGGCGCGACGCAGGCGCTGATGCCGATTCTCGTCGCCGCCGCGCTGATGATCGGCTTCGGCGAGACGTCGGCGTGGCGTGTGTCGCTCGTCGTGCCGGGCGTGGCGATGCTGGTGATGTCGTGGCTCTACTGGCGCTATACGGAGGACTGTCCACAGGGCGATTTCGCAACGCTGCGTAAGCAGGGCGTGACGATCGACAGCGGCAAGAAGGGCGGCTGGGCGAGCTTTGCCGCCGCCTGCGCGAACTACCGCGTGTGGATGCTGTTCATCACGTACGGCGCCTGCTTCGGCGTCGAAGTGTTTATCCACAACATCGCCGCGCTGTACTACGTCGATCACTTCCATCTGTCGCTGAAGGCGGCGGGGCTCGCGGCCGGGCTGTTCGGCCTGCTTGCGCTGTTTGCGCGGGCGCTCGGCGGCTGGCTGTCCGACAAGGTCGCCGCGCACCGCAGCCTTGACGTGCGCGCGTCGCTGCTGTGCGTGCTGATCGTCGGCGAAGGGCTCGGGCTGATCGGGTTCGCGCATGCGGATCGTGTCGGCATCGCACTCGTCGCGATGCTGACCTTCGGCCTCTTTACCCACATGGCGTGCGGCGCGACCTACGCGCTCGTGCCGTTCATCGACCGCAAGGCGCTCGGCGGCGTCGCGGGGATCGTCGGCGCGGGCGGCAACGTCGGCGCGGTCGCGGCGGGTTTTCTGATGAAGGGCGTCGGCAACGTGCAGCAGACGCTGAGCCTGCTCGGGCTGGTCGTCACCGTGTCGGCGCTCTGCGCGATGGCCGTGCGCTTCAGCGAAGAACACAAGGCACGCGAAGCCGCGCTGCGCGAGCGCGCGCTGGCCGCGGGCAGCGTCGCCAACTGATGGATCACGGAGCGCTCATCATGAAACTCATCGTTATCGGTCATGGCATGGTCGGTCACAAGCTGCTCGAGTGCATCGCGGCGAATGCCGCGGGCGCGCTGCAGGTGACTGTGCTCGGCGAAGAGCCGCGTCCCGCATACGACCGTGTGCATCTGTCGGAATTTTTCTCGGGCAAGTCGGCAGACGACCTGTCGCTCGTCGAGCCGGGCTTCTTCGGGCGGCACGCGCAATTCGACTTGCGCCTGAATGCGCCGGTCGCGTCGATCGACCGCGATGCGCATACCGTCACGCTGGCGACCGGCGAGACGTTCCCGTACGACAAGCTCGTGCTCGCGACCGGCTCGCGCCCGTTCGTGCCGCCGGTGCCGGGCCGCGAGCGTGCGGATTGCTTTGTCTATCGCACGATCGAGGATCTCGAAGCGATGCAGGCATGCGGCGCGCGCGCAAAAAACGGCGTCGTGATCGGCGGCGGGCTGCTCGGCCTCGAATGTGCGAAGGCGCTGCGCGACATGGGGCTCGACACGCACGTCGTCGAATTCGCGCCGCGCCTGATGGCGGTGCAGGTCGACGACGGCGGCGGCCGCATGCTGCGGGCGAAGATCGAGGCGCTGGGCGTGCAGGTGCATACCGGCAGGAACACGCTCGAGATCGTCGACGGCGCGACGGGCACGCACCGGATGCACTTCGCGGACGGCTCGCATCTCGACACCGACATGATCGTGTTCTCCGCCGGCATCCGTCCGCGCGACGAGCTGGCACGCGCCTGCGGTCTCGCGATCGGCCCGCGCGGCGGCGTCGCGATCGACGACAGTTGCCGCACGAGCGACCCCGACATCTACGCGATCGGCGAATGCGCGGCGTGGAACGGCCAGGTGTTCGGTCTCGTCGCCCCGGGCTACGACATGGCGCGCGTCGTCGCGAAGCAGCTGGGCGGAGAGGCGGCGGCGTTCGCCGGTGCGGACACGAGCACGAAGCTCAAGCTGATGGGCGTGGATGTCGCGAGCATCGGCGACGCGCACGGCAACACGGCCGGGAGCCGCGCCTATCAATACGGGGACGAACGCAAGCAGGTCTACAAGAAGCTTGTCGTGTCGAGTTGCGGCAAGTTCCTGCTCGGCGCGGTGATGGTCGGCGACGCGGCCGAATACGGCACGCTCCTGCAGATGATGCTGAACCGCATCGAACTGCCCGACGCGCCGGAATCCCTGATCCTGCCGGCGTCCGACGGGGCCGCGAAGCCGGCTGTCGGCGTCGACGCGCTGCCGGACGCCGCGCAGATCTGTTCGTGCAACAACGTGTCGAAGGCACAGATTTGTACGGCGGTCGATAGCGGCGCGACGAGCATCGGCGCGCTGAAGTCCTGCACGGGTGCGGGCACGTCGTGCGGCGGCTGCGTGCCGCTCGTCACGCAGATCATGAAGGCCGAGATGAAGAAGCAGGGCCTCGCCGTCGACAACCACCTGTGCGAGCACTTCCCGTATTCGCGCCAGGCGCTGTTCCATCTGATCCGCGTCGAGCGCATCACGACCTTCGACGCGCTGCTCGACAAGCACGGCCACGGCCTCGGATGCGACATCTGCAAACCGGCGGTGGCGGGCATCCTCGCGTCGTGTTTCAACGAGTTCGTGCTGAAGAAGGCGCACGCGGGCCTGCAGGATTCGAACGATTACTACCTCGCGAATATCCAGCGGGACGGCACGTATTCGGTCGTGCCGCGCATGCCGGGCGGCGAAGTGACGCCGGAAGGGTTGATCGCGGTCGGCCAGGTTGCGAAGAAATACGGCCTTTACACGAAGATCACGGGCGGCCAGCGCGTCGACCTGTTCGGCGCGCGCGTCGAACAGCTGCCCTCGATCTGGGAAGAACTGATTGCCGCCGGCTTCGAATCCGGCCATGCGTACGGCAAGTCGGTGCGCACCGTGAAATCGTGCGTCGGCTCGACATGGTGCCGTTACGGCGTCGACGATTCGGTCGGTCTCGCGATCGAGATCGAGCACCGCTACAAGGGACTGCGCGCGCCGCACAAGCTGAAGTTCGGCGTGTCGGGCTGCGCGCGCGAATGCGCGGAAGCGCAGGGCAAGGACATCGGCATCATCGCGACCGAGAAAGGCTGGAACCTGTACGTATGCGGCAACGGCGGGATGAAGCCGCGTCACGCGGAACTGCTCGCGGCCGACCTCGACCGGCCGACGCTGATCCGTTATATCGACCGTTTCCTGATGTTCTACATCCGCACCGCGGATCGGCTGCAGCGCACGAGCGTGTGGCGCGACAACCTCGATGGCGGCCTCGACTACCTGCGCGGCGTGGTCGTGCGCGACACGCTTGGTCTTGCGGCCGAACTGGAGGCGGACATGCAGCACGTCGTCGACACGTACGAATGCGAATGGAAGAAGGCCGTCACCGATCCCGAGACGCGCGGGCGCTTCCGCCACTTCGTCAACAGCGACGCGCCGGACGCCAACATCGCATTCGTCGAGACGCGCGGTCAGATCCGCCCGGCGACGCCGGACGAACGGGCGCGCGGCAAGCGCATCGAGATCCCGGCGGTGCGCGAATCCGAAACCGAACCCGTGTGAGCAGTGCCGGCGTCATCGTCGGCAAGGAGAACGTCATGAGCAACGATCAACTTTCCGTGTCCTGGACCGCCGTATGCGCGCTCGACGAGATCGTGCCGAACACCGGCGTGTGCGCCCTCGTCAACGGCGAGCAGGTCGCGGTGTTTCGTGTCGCGCACGCGGACGGCGGCGTGTTCGCGATCGGCAACGTCGATCCCGCCTCGCAGGCGGCGGTGATGTCGCGCG
>NZ_JAHACR010000182.1 GCF_018375725.1 Burkholderia sp.
GCTTGCTGATGTTGAGATCACCGCAGACCTTCAGGTTACGGTGGACAGCTTTCTGAAATTTGCAGATTTCTTCTTTGACGGCCTCTTTGCAGACTGGGCGGTTCTGGATCACATCAATCAGGCACAGAGCAGGGTGGAAAACACCAAGGATCAAATCAAGCGAGTCCTTGCACTTCTGAAAAAGATGCGCGAAGATGTTGATGTCCAAATCGCTGACGAAAAAGAAAAGCAGGAACAGCTTGCGGTGGAAACTGAGCTGTAGGGTTGGAGAGATTACTTTGTGTGCTCGGCGCAACTCGATCGTTTACCCGCCGAGAGAAAGCAACCGTGACCGCCTGTGCGGAATCATCGACACCATCCTTGCAGAGCAGCCGAAGGACTTTGAAGTTTTTCTTCAAAAGCTGATACAGCAGGGCTACGCGTCGCCCGCGACCGTGCTCGCCGTCACCTTCACGAACAAGGCCGCGCGCGAGATGATGGCGCGCCTGTCCGCGCTGTTGCCGATCGACACGCGCGGCATGTGGATCGGGACGTTCCACGGCCTGTGCAACCGGATGCTGCGCGCGCACTTCCGCGACGCCGGCCTGCCGCAGACCTTCCAGATTCTCGACACCGCCGATCAGCTGTCGGCGATCAAGCGGATGATGAAGGCCGCGAACGTCGACGACGAAAAGTATCCGCCGAAGAACGTCCAGTACTTCATCAACAATGCGAAGGAGCAGGGCCTGCGTCCCGATCAGGTCGACGCGTCCGACAACTTCAACCGCAAGTTCGTCGAGCTGTACCAGGCCTACGAGCAGCAATGCCAGCGCGAGGGCGTGGTCGACTTCCCCGAACTGCTGCTGCGCTGCTACGAACTGCTTGCGCACAACCCGCCGCTGCGCGCGCATTACCAGGCGCGTTTCAGGCAGATCCTCGTCGACGAGTTCCAGGACACCAACAAGCTGCAGTACGCGTGGCTGAAGCTGCTCGCGGGCAGCCAGAATGCGATCTTCGCGGTGGGCGACGACGATCAGTCCATCTATGCGTTCCGCGGCGCGAACGTCGGCAACATGCGCGACTTCGAAAACGAATTCCGCGTGCGCAACCTGATCAAGCTCGAGCAGAACTACCGGTCGCACGGCCATATCCTCGATGCGGCGAACCACCTGATCTCGCACAACGCGCACCGTCTGGGCAAGAACCTGCGCACCGACGCGGGCCACGGCGAGCCGGTGCGGGTCTACGAGGCATCGACCGATTCGCAGGAAGCCGGCTGGATCGTCGAGGAGATCCGCTCGCTGATCAGCGCCGGCATGTCGCGCAGCGAGATCGCGGTGCTGTACCGGAGCAACGCGCAGTCGCGCGCGATCGAGCACACGCTGGTCAATGCCGGCATCCCGTATCGCGTGTACGGCGGCCTGCGCTTCTTCGAGCGCCAGGAAATCAAGCACGCGCTTGCGTATCTGCGCCTGATCGACAACCCGAACGACGACACCGCATTCGCACGCGTCGTGAATTTCCCGACACGCGGGATCGGTGCGCGCTCGATCGAACAGCTCGCCGACGCCGCGCGTCTCTACGATTGCGCGATGGCGGCCGCGATCCCGTATGTGACCGGCAAGGCCGGATCGAGCCTCGGCGCGTTTGCGAACCTGATCGCGAAGATGCGCGCCGATACGCAGCAGATGAGCCTGCCCGAGACGGTCGAATACGTGGTGCGCGCGAGCGGCCTGGCCGACTTCTACCAGGGCGAGCGCGAAGGCCAGGACCGGCTCGAGAACTTGCAGGAACTCGTCAATGCGGCGACTGCGTTCGTCGGCGAGGAAGGCTACGGGCTCGATACGCCGGCCCGCTCGATTCCGTTGCGTGCCGGCGCGACGGCCGCGCCGGAGATTGCCGCCGCGGCGGACGGCTCGACAGTCGACGTGCTCGACGCGGCGCCGCTCGGCGATCCCGCGCAGAACCCCGACACGATGACGCCGCTCGCGGGCTTCCTGTCGCATGCGTCGCTCGAGGCCGGCGACAATCAGGCGCAGGCCGGGCAGGACGCCGTGCAGCTGATGACGGTGCACGCGGCGAAGGGGCTCGAATTCGAGGCGGTGTTCATCACCGGTCTGGAAGAAGGGCTGTTCCCGCACGAGAACAGCGCGATGGAAGCCGACGGGCTCGAGGAAGAGCGTCGCCTGATGTATGTCGCGATCACGCGCGCGAAGGCGCGGCTCTACCTGTCGTTCGCGCAGAGCCGGCTGTTGCACGGCCAGACGCGCTACAACGTGCGCTCGCGCTTCTTCGACGAGCTGCCGCAGCATGTGTTGAAGTGGCTGACGCCGAAGGTCGAGGCGGGCGCGCGCTGGGGCGGGCGCGCCGACAACGCGGGCTGGGGCCGCGACTGGTTTGCGCGGCCGGGCGCCGGGCGAGAGCAGATCGTCGACGCCGCGGTGTCGGCGCCGCTGCCCGCGTTCGCGAACCAGCAGCGTGCGGCCGGCAGCGGGTTCCGGGTCGGCCAGCAGGTGTTCCATACCAAGTTCGGCGAAGGCACCGTCACCGCGCTCGAAGGCAGCGGCGCGGATGCGAAGGCACAGGTCAAATTCAAGCGGCACGGCGAGAAATGGCTCGCACTCGCGGTCGCGAAACTTCAGGCGGTGGAATGAGCACGAATTCATCTTCCTTGTCCGGTAAGCCGCTCGGCATTCTCGCGGCGCTGCCCGAGGAACTCGGCGACCTGATCGCCGCGATGCGCGCCGAAGGCGCAGTCAAAACGATCACGCTCGGCCGCCGCGATTATCACGTCGGCCATGTGCATGGCGCGGCCTGCGTCGTCACGCTCGCGCGCATCGGCAAGGTCGCGGCCGCGGCGACGGTCAGCGCGCTGATCCATGTGTTCGGCGTGGCGGGGATCGTCTTTACAGGCGTCGCGGGCGGCGTCGCGCGCGGGGTGCGGGTCGGCGACGTCGTCGTCGCGGATACGCTGCTGCAGCACGACCTCGACGCATCGCCGCTGTTTCCGCGCTACGAGGTGCCGCTGCTCGGCATGACCCATTTCGAGTCCGACGCCGAACTGACTGGCCGGCTCAAGGCCGCGTGCGCGCAGTTCATCGAGGAAGAGGGCGGCGCGCTCGCCGAACGGTTCCGGCTCGCCGGTGCGCAGCTGCGCAACGGGCTTGTGATCAGCGGCGATCGTTTCGTGTCGAGCGAGCACGAAGTCACGGCGCTGCGCGACGCATTGCCCGACGCGCTCGCAGTCGAGATGGAGGGCGCCGCGATCGCGCAGGTGTGTGTCGAGCACGGCGTGCCGTTCGCCCTCGTGCGCACCATCTCCGACACCGCCGACGATCATGCGACCCAATCGTTCTCGCACTTCCTCGCCGAGATCGCAAGCACGTACTCGTCCGGCATTCTCAAGCGGTTCCTGACGCTGCACGCAACGACGGCGGCCTGAGCGCCGCCGTCGATTCCCTTCCATTGCGGGGCAGGCCCGGCGCGCACACCCAGCGCGCCGGGCCTGCACGTCACGCCTTCGCGCGCCTGCTGCCTTCGACGTTGGGCAGGAGCAGCGTCAGCACGCCGATCAGCGGCAGGAACGAGCACACCTTGTAGACGAACGCGATGCTCGTCGCATCGGCAAGCTGGCCGAGCACAGCCGCGCCGATGCCGCCCATGCCGAACGCGAATCCGAAAAAGAGCCCCGCGACCATGCCGACCTTGCCGGGCATCAGCTCCGTCGCATAGACGAGGATCGCGGAGAAGGCCGAGGCGAGCACGATGCCGATGATCACGGTCAGTACGCTCGTCCAGAACAGGTTTGCATAGGGCAGCAGCAGCGTGAATGGCGCGACGCCGAGTATCGACACCCAGATCACGTACTTGCGGCCGATGCGGTCGCCGACCGGGCCACCGATCACCGTGCCGGCCGCCACGGCCGCGAGAAACACGAACAGGTGGATCTGAGCGGCTTGTACCGTCAGGTGGAACTTGTCGATCAGGTAGAACGTGAAATAGCTGTTGATGCTCGCCAGATAGAAATACTTCGAGAAGACGAGCAGCACCAGCACCCCGATCGCACCGATCACGCGGCCGCGCGACAGCGTCGGATGCGCGGCCTGCGCGGCTTTCTTCTTGATGGCCGGATGCTGCTTGTACCAGTGACCGATCTGGATGAGCACGACGATCGCGACGAGCGCCGCCGCCGAGAACCACGCGATGCTCGATTGGCCGCGCGGGATCACGACGAGTGCGGCGAGCAGCGGGCCGAGCGCGGAGCCCGCATTGCCGCCGACCTGGAACAGCGACTGCGCGAGGCCGTGACGGCCGCCCGACGCCATCCGCGCGACGCGCGACGACTCCGGATGAAACACCGACGAGCCGCAGCCGACCAGCGCCGCGGCGATCAGCAGGACCGCGAAATTCGGCGCGACCGACATCAGCAGCAGGCCGGAGAGCGTGAAGCCCATGCCGACCGGCAGCGAATACGGTTGTGGCCGCTTGTCGGTGTAGAGGCCGACGATCGGTTGCAGCAGCGAGGCGGTGATCTGGTAGGTCAGCGTGATCAGGCCGATCTGCGCGAACGACAGCGCGAAATTGGCCTTGAGCATCGGATAGATCGCCAGGATCAGCGACTGGATCATGTCGTTGAGCATGTGCGAAAAGCTGATCGCGCCGAGCACCGGATAGACGGTACGGGAAGCGGGCGAGGCGGACGAAGCGGACGAAGCGGACGAAGCGGACGAAGCGGACGAAGCGGACGAAGCGGCGACGGCTGCCGCGGCCTGCCCGGCGGCTCGCGTATCGAGGCGGGTTTCCATATGAATCGAGCGAGTAGAGGAATGGGCACGCGCTTTGCGAGGGTCGGCGCGTTGGATTTCGTTGCTGCGTCAAAGGAGTCTACTGTGGCGTCAGGCAATTGTCCGGCCAAGTTTTGTCGTGAATCGGCCATTGGTGTGATCAATCGATTTTTGCTCGCCTTTTTGGCCGGATATAACGCTGGCGATGCATGCCGGCATGCGCGTATTGCCTGACTCAAGGAACGTCGGCAGCCGCCGTCAATCTGTCGCAACAACGACAAGCGTGCGCTGGCCGCAGGCCGCTCCGGGGCAGAGCGCACCGATGCGGAGGATGTCGCGGTGACGCCGGAACCGACCTTTCCGGCAGCGGTACCGATACGGGGACAAAACGATGAAAGCAGCTTCAATGAGCCCGCGATCCAACGCGGCCGCGGTCGCACCGGATACGAATCGGGCGCGGCGGGAACGCCGGCCCTGGGCCGTCAAGACGACGCTGCGCGCCGCGTTTGCGGTGCTGCTGGCTGGAACGCTGGCGATCGGCGCGTTCTCGCTCGCGCAGATCAGCCGCCTGAACGGATCGATTGCGTCGGTGTATGAACAGGGCTACGTCGCGAGCCGCGCGGCGCAATCGGTGCGTGCGGAGGTGCTGCGTGCGAGCCGTGCGCAGAAGATGCTGCTGACCGCGACGACTGCGAAGGAGCGTGGCGAACTCGGTGCGGAAGTCGATGCGGGTCTCGCGTCGATCGGCACCGCGCTCGGCACGCTGCAACATGCGACCGATCCGGCCGATGCCGGCGACACCGCGCGGCTGCGCGCGTTTGCGGCGGCGGTCGGCACGTGGAGCGGGCATCTGCGCGAGTTCGTGACACTGGTGCGGGCACAGCCGCTCGATCTGTCGCAGATGAACTGGCAGGTGGGCACGCAGGACGTGTCGCTGCTCGTCGAGACGGGCAAGCTGGAAACGCTGGCCGCCGATCTCGTGCAGACTCGCGGCGCGAAAGCGAAGGCCATGCTCGACGCATCCTCGACGATCTTCACGTCGTCGTTCGCAATGATTGCCGCCATGACCGCTACGCTGATCGTGCTGGCGTTCGTGATTTCCGAATGGGTCGTGCGCCGGCTCGTGGCACAGCTCGGCGGCGAGCCGGCCTACGCGAAGGCGATCGCCGCCGACATCGCGCGGGGCGATCTGACGCGGCCGATCGCGCTGGGCAAGCGCGACCGGGACAGCATGGTTCATGCGCTGCGCGCCATGCAGAGCGGGCTCGCTGCAACCGTCGGCGAGATTTCGGTGAGTGCGAAGGCGATCGCAGCCGCATCCGGCGAGATCTCGACCGGCAACCTCGACCTGTCGCGGCGGACCGAACAGCAGGCGGCGGCGCTCGAGAAAACGGCGGCCAGCATGGAGCAGCTGACGTCGACGGTGCGTCAGAATGCCGAGAGCGCGCGGCAGGCGAGCGCACTCGCGGCCAATGCGTCATCGGTCGCGGAGGCGGGCGGCGACGTGGTCGGGCGGGTCGTCGCGACGATGACCGAGATCGACGCGAGCGCGAAAAGCATCCGCGACATCATCGGCGTGATCGAGAGCATTGCATTCCAGACCAACATCCTTGCCCTCAATGCGGCGGTCGAGGCGGCGCGTGCCGGCGAACAGGGACGCGGCTTCTCGGTGGTGGCGGGCGAGGTGCGTTCGCTCGCGCAGCGGGCGGCGACGGCGGCGAAGGAGATCAAGGTGCTGATCGGCGCATCGGTCGAGCGCGTCGCGAACGGCGCGGCGCTCGCGCACGATGCGGGCCGCACGATGGACGACGTGGTGCGCGCGGTGCGGCGCGTGACAGACATCATGGGCGAGATTTCGGCGGCATCGAGCGAGCAGAGCGCAGGCATCGACGAGATCGGCCGGGCGGTCACGCAGATGGACGCCGGTACGCAGCAGAACGCGGCGCTCGTCGAGCAGGCGGCCGCGGCGGCGAGTGCGCTCGACGAACAGGCGCAGTCTCTGAAGGCGCTGGTCGGGCGTTTTCGTCTGGCGGCCTGACAGCGCGCGAAGGCGAGGGGATGGCGGCGGAGTCGGTCGGTCACGTGTCGGCCGATTGCCGCTCCTGCCGTACCCGGTCCTCCGGAAACGACACGGCCGGGCGTTTGACCGCCCGGCCGGTTTTCGTGCCGACGACGTGAGGATTACGACTTCGGCTTTTCCTGATTCTGCTTGTCCTGGCCCGGTTTTTCCTGTTCGACGATGACCGTGCAGGTCGTGCCCGCCGACAGATACACGTCGTCCGGCACTTCGTCGATCTTGATCCGCACCGGCACGCGCTGCGCGAGTCGCACCCAGTTGAACACCGGGTTCACGTCGGCGACGAGGTCGCGGGCTTGCGGATTTTCACGATCGTAGATGCCGCGTGCGATGCCCTGGACATGGCCCTTCATCACGCCGCCGCTCATCAGGCGCATTTCCGCCTTCGCACCGATCTTCACGCGCGGCAGCTTGGTTTCCTCGAAGTAGCCGTACACCCAGAACGAATGGGCGTCGACGAGCGCAAGCTTGGCCTGGCCGACGATCGCGTAGTCGCCCTTGAACACCTGCAGGTTCGTCACGTAGCCGTCGACCGGCGCGATCACGCGCGTACGCTCGAGGTTGAGTTTGGCGGCGTCGAGCGCGGCGAGGGCCTGCTGATACTGTGCCTCGGCGCTGTTCGCGATGTGGCCTGCATTCTCGCGGTTTTCCTTCGACACGACCTGCGCGTCGAGATCCTGGCGGCGGACCGCGTCGTCGCGGCGCATCTGCAGTTCCGCGCGGCGGGCGGCGACGTTGGCCTGGGCCTGCTCGACCGCGATCTGGTAGTGCGACGGGTCGATCTGCATGATCAGGTCGCCCTTCTTGACCAGCTGGTTGTCGCGAACCGGCAGTTCGACGACGTAGCCCGAGACGTCAGGCGCGATGTTGATGACATCCGCACGCACGCGCCCGTCGCGCGTCCACGGATAGTCCATGTAGTGCACCCATATCGAGCGCCCGATCAGGATTGCGACAATGAGGATGACGGCCGTCGCGATGAAGCCGAAGATTTTTCGCAGGGTCATAGTTCTTCTATATCAACGGTAAACGGTGAGGCTCAGTCCGCCGCAGATGCAGACGAGGAGGCTGGCCCGGAACAGCGATGGATGCCAGACGAAACGGTAGAGCCCGGTGTACGCGAGCAGCCGATCGACGGCCCAGGTCGCCAACGTGCCGATGGCGAACATTAGCACCACCGTGGGCATGTAGGCATCGAAAATCGCGATTTCACGCGGCATCATGACGAGGTTCCTTGTAGAGGGCGCACGGGGCGGCTGCGATTGAGCGCCTCGAGCGGCGACTCCGGATCCAGCAGCGCCGTGCGCGCGAAATGCAGATGACTCAGTATGCGTTGCAGGCGCTGACGTTCGTCGCGCGGCGGCGCGAACGCGGCGAGCGCCTGCCGGGTCGTGTCGATCGCGGCGGCGTTCGCGGCCAGCGCGGCGTCGAAGCGATCCGCGGTCGGCGCCGTAAACAGCGCGGAGATGCGTGACTGCATCGTGTCGATCGCGTGGCGCCACGGCGTCGCCGGCGCGTAACGCGGGTCGTCCGGCAGCATCGCGAGCTCGTGGCGCAGATCGATTGCCGCATTGCCGGTCTCGAGCACCGCAAACATCCAGCGCAGCGCGTCGCGCTGCACGTCCGGCCGGGCGCCCGAGATCGTGTGCGCCTGGTACATCAGGTC
>NZ_JAHACR010000183.1 GCF_018375725.1 Burkholderia sp.
CCGCGCGTTACAGCGCCGCCAGATGATGATCGGGCACGAAGCCGAGCAGTTTCACGTTGTCCGACAGTCCGGCCGCCTCGATACGCGCCTGCAACTCGCCGGCGAGCTTGCCCTTGCCCGCGATCAGCAGCAATACGTCCGGATGGCGCCGCTTCACGAGCCCGACCGAATCGATCAGATCCTCCAGCCCCATGCGCCGCACGAGCCGCCGCACCGCGAGCACGATGGGACGATCCTGCGGCAGTTGCAGCCGGTGCCGCGCCTCGGCGGGCGAGAGCGGCGTGTCGAATTGCGCGGTATCGACGCAGCCCGGCACGACGCGCACACGCGCCGGATCGATGCCGTAGCGGCTCGTCAGGATCTGGCCGAAGGCCTGCGACAGCACGATCAGCCGCGACGCGCGCGCATACACCGCCTGCTCCAGATATCGCTTCGCGCGCTGTCCGAGCGTCGCCGCGCCCTCGACCTGACTCTCGTCCGCCCACGGTCCCTGGAAATGCGACACCTGCGGAATGCCCCGCGTGACGTCGAGCCCGGGAAACGTGTACAGCGCGAAATGCGACGAAATCACGTCGGGCCGCTCGGCGCGGATCACGTCGCGCAGCGCGCGGCGAGCGGCGAGCATCCGGCGCGCGAGCGGCTGCGACGCGAGACCGAAACCGCGAATTGCGCCGCCGGTATCCGCCGCGACCTTCTCCGTGCCCGCGACGAGCCCACGCACCGCGACGCCCGCGCCGGGCAGCGCGCCGACCAGCGAGTAGTACATCCGATCGAGGCAGCCCGCGCGTTCGGGAAACCAGTGCATGCCGATTTGCAGCGATTTGATCGGCCGGGAAGAATGATTCGTCACGATTGCTCCTGCGTGATCGCAGGCTCGACACGCTCGAGTGCGGTCGGCTGCGAGGGTTGGCCGATGCGCCGGTAAAGCGCGAGGTACTGGGCGCCCATGCGCGCCCAGCCGAATTGCGTCATCAGGTCGCGTGCGGCGTCGCCCATCGCGCGGCACGTGTCGCGCGACGACGCCAGCGTGCCGATCGCCTGCGCAAGCGCGGCCGGATCGTCCGGGTCGTCGAGCACGATGCCGCATGCCGGCGTGATGATTTCGGCGCCGCCCGCGGTGCGCGCGGTGACGACCGGCAGCCCAGCCGCCATCGCCTCGAGCAGCGACAGGCTCATCGCCTCGTAGCGCGACGGAAACACGTAGGCGTCGGCCGAGCGCATCAGCGTCGGCATGTTCTTGACGAGGCCTAGGAAATGCACCCGCGCGTCGATCCCGAGCGTCCGCGCCTCTTCCGGGTATGGACTGCCCGGCAAATAGCCCGCGACCGCGAGATGCACGTTCGCCGGCAGCCGGGTCAGCGCCTTCAGCACGGTGCCGAGGTTCTTGCGCGGCGTGCGCAGGTCGCCGACGAACAGCAGCAGGAACACGTCGTCCGGCAGCCTGAACGCGCCGCGGTCCGGCTGTGCGTGCGCGAATGCGCTCGTATCGACGCCGTTATGGATCACGCTGATCTTCCGGCTGTCGATGCCCAGGCCGCCAATCTCGTCGGCCACCTTCTGCGAGACCGCCGTGATCGCCTTCGAACGCCGGTACGCCCAGCGTTCGAGCATCGCGTTCACGCGCGTATACACGTACTGATAGGCGGACCACGGGCCCTTCGTCAGTCCGAACGGGTAATACGGACTCTTGAACCAGCCGCCATGCACGAAGTGCGCGGTATTCACATCGGCCCTGATCCACGAGATGAAGCCGTTGACGTGCAGCACGTCGTAGCGGGCGCGGTTCAGGCGCAGCCACCATGCGCTCCTGAGCGCAAACACCTGCTGCCGGATCAGGTTCGACGGCCAGCATCGCCCCACCCTGACCGGCACCCAGCGCACGCGCGGGTCGGCAAGCAGCTCGGGCGCGACATGCGACGCGACCAGCGTGACCTCGCCATGCTCGGCGAGCGCCGCACGGGCGATTTCGTAGTTGACGCGGCCCTGTCCGTCGTTATGACGCACGACATGCGTGACGATCGCGATTCTCAATGTTCGGCTCCCCGTAAGCGCGCGGCGGACCGACGCTGGGCGAGACGTTGTGCCTTCTGCCAGTGCGCCGCGGAAAGAATCGAAAAAATGCTGGTGAACAACAGCAGCCCGCCCGTACCGATCAGCGAATTCGTGAATACGAGCATGGCGAACACCGACAGGCAAAGACTCAGGCACGCGCCGGCGAACTTGTCCTTGCGCAGCCTCATCGAGGCACGCAGCGTGCGCCCGATCAGCCACACGAGCCCCGCGAGATACAGCAATGTGCCGGGCCAGCCGAGCACGAACGGCACGTTCATCACGCCGCTGTCGAAGCTGCCGTATTTGCCGAGCTCGCCGCTGTCGCTCGACAGCTTGGTCGATGCGCCGGTCGCGCCCATCCCTTCGCCGGCGACGTCGGTAAACGCGGTCTCGGCAAACGTCGCGTAGAACTTGTTGCGGTCGTCGTAGCTGCGGTCGTCCTTCAGGTTCGCAATCGACTGCAGCCGCTGGCCGAGCCGGTCGGCGACGGGCCCGACGGTCAGGAGCGGCACGCTCAGCCCGGCCAGCACGACCGCGCTGACGATCATCCGCATCCGCACGCGGTTGCTCGACTGCAACAGCTGGATCGACAGTGCGATCACCCAGCCGCCCCACGTGGAGCGCACGAGGCACAGGCAAAACGAGATGAAGCCTGCCGCGCCGGCCAGCCAGCGGATCCGCTGCGGCGCGGCGAGCACGAACACGAGCGCGCCCATCATCGCGAACGCGAACGGCCCCGACGAGTTCATCGTGCTGAACACGCGCACGCCGTACGGCACCGGCTCACCCTGCGAGCTCATCTGCGAGCCGACCATCCACAGCACGTCCCACTGCGGCATCACGAAGAACTGCACCATGCCGTACAGGCCCATCACGAGCATGCCCGACATGAAGGTCGACAGCAGCACGTCGCGATACTCGGGGTAGTCGCGCGCGTTCACCAGGATGTGAAAGCCGATCAGCACCGGATACACCCAGTTCGCCAGATCGTAGGTCGCCGCCAGCACGCCGCTCGACACGATGCCGACGAGGTACGCATACAGCAGCCCGAACAGGATCAGCAGCACCGGGATCCCGCGCCGCTGCCCGAGCACGCGATAGTGACGCAACAGGCCGAGGCCGGCGATCATCGTCACCGCGAGCGGCGCGACCTGGATCAGGCTCGTCGGCGTGAAACCGCCCTTCGACCAGTCGGCGAGACGCCGCACTTCTGGACTCAGGAACCACGTCCACCACATGAAGCCGACGTAGCGGGCCGGGCTCTTCAGATACAGCCACAGGCCGACGACGATCGCCATCGCCGGGAACGCGAGCGTCAGCACCGTGCCCTGGTGCGCGGCGATCAGCGCCGCCGTGACCGTCCACAATGCGGCCTGCCCGGCCCAATGCCTCGGCCCGGCCAGCCAGCGGTGCGCCGGAGGACGCACATGCGCATCGGCAATCGAATGGCTCGTTGCTGTCATGTTCAACGCGGCGATGTGCGGGAATCCGCCAGCGGCGGCGTCGCGCCGGCCGGCGCCGACGCATGGCGCTGCCGCAACAGGTCGCGCGTAATCCGCACGTGCTGCGCGGCGAACGCCTGCGTCGTCAGATCGCGCTCGCGCAGGCGCGCGGCGGCCGCCCGTGCGACGGCCAGCGCATGGTCCGGCTGCGCGGCGAAGGCATCGGCCGCGCGCCGCAGCGCCTGCGCATCGAACGGCGGCACATAGGCGGCCGTATCGTGCGGGAAATAGTCGGGCAGGCCGCCGACGTCGGTCACGATCATCGGCTTGCCGACCGCAGCCGCCTCGAGCATCACCGTAATGCCGGATGCATGGCAGTTCGGCCGCAACGGCACGACGATCAGATCGGCCCACGCATACAGCGCATGCTGCTTCGCCAGCCCCGACGCCGACGCAATCCGCACGTTCGGCGCATGCCACTTGCGCGGCACGCGCCGGCGGGTCGCGAGCCGCACGTCGTAGCGTTCCTCGCCGCCGAACGCGGCGAGGAAGGTTTTCCAGTCGCGGTCGCGATCGTTGCCGATCGCCGCAATGCGCAACGGCCGGCTCGGTCGCCATTGCTGCGGCTCGTCGATCGGGAAATCCTGCGTATTCAGGCCGTACAGAACGAACACGGCATCGCGCTGGAGATAGCGGCGGCACAGCGCTGCATTGTCGCGCGCGAGCGTCGTCAGCACGTCGGCACGCGCGAGCAGCTTGCGGTACAGCCAACGGCGCAAGGCGCCGTAGCCGGCCCAGCGGTCGAACAGCCAGACGCTTTGCGCGAGCAGCAGCGGCCGTTTGCCGCGCTGGCCGCCCAGTTTCAGCACCAGCGCGGCGGCGAGGTGCTCCTGCTCGGTATGCGTCCAGATCACGTCGGCGTTCAGCAGCGCGTCACGGTTGCGCCACGCGTGCACGATGTCGAAGCCCAGCGCCGCCTTCAGGGCGCGGCGTACGATGCTGCCGATGCGGCGCTCGCGCGCATCCTGCGAATACGTCAGCGCGAATTCGTCGGACTCCGCATGGTGATAGCCGTACAGGCAGCCGATGTCCTCGCCTTTCCGGTAAGTACGCGGGTCGGCGCCGTGAAACAGATGAACATGGACCTTCGTTGCAGTCATGCGCCCTCTCCTGGTTCAGCCCTGTGCAATGCGCGCGGCCCGTTCATCGCGTCGCCCGCGGGAGCGCCGCCGAATGCGGCGCGTGACTGGCGCGGCGCGCGTCGCGTGCGCCCCGGCGCACCGCCCGCCAGTGCTCGCGCACGCGCGCGCCGTCGGCCGAGCGCAGCGCGAGCACGACGTGCGCCATGCCCGGATACACGCGCGTGCCGACGAGCGCGTACCACCACCACGCGATCTCGCGCCGCAGCGGCGGCAGATGCTCGCGCAGGATCAGGTGCAGGTTGTACGCGGCATTGCTGAGCGCGTTCAGCGATGCCGCGTCGCGCCGGTCGTCGTCGAAACGCTCGGCGGGATAGTGATCGACCGCGACTGCGGGATCGTAGACAAGCCGCCAGCCCGCGCGCTTCACGCGCATGCTGAATGCCATGTCGTTGTGCACCTGCGCGCCGGCGCCGCGCAACCGTGTATCGAAACGCAGCCGCTCGATCGCGGCGCGTCGGTAGCTCATGTTCGCGCCCTTCAGCATGTCGACCTCGCGCGCCCCGCCGACGCCGAGATGATGGTTGCCGACGATCCTGCCGGACACGATCAGGCATCCGACCCGCGGGCGGGATTCGTCGAGCACGCGGCCTTTCTCGTGTACCCAGTCGCGTCCGCCGAGCGCGCCCAGGCGCGCATCGGCGAGGAACGCGGCATCGATCCGCGCAATCCAGTCCGGGCGTGGCGCGGCATCGTCGTCGGTGATCGCGACGACGTCGCCGCTCGCCGCATCGAGCCCCTTGTTCAGCGCGGCGACCTGCCCCGGCATGTCGACCGGCACGATGCGCAGCGGCAGTACGCCGCCCACCGACGGATCGGCAAGACGCTCGTGGGTCGCATCGTCGTCGGGACGTGCGACGACGATCACCTCGTCGGGCAGGCGTGTCTGGCGCTGCAGCGCGAGCAGGCAGCGCGCCAGGTCGGCCGGCCGCCGGTAGGTCGGAACGAGTACGGATATCTTCAAGATTGCCTCTCCTGTCGCGTCGATTTCAGGCGTTCAGGTATTCGTGCACGGCCGCATAGCCGCGCCCGTAGCCGCGCGTCTTCTGCGGCACGCCGTTGAAGATGCCGCCTTGCAGGTCGACGCCCGCGGTGCGCAACCGCTTGATCGCATCGGCGATCTCGCCTTCGGTGTGCATGCCCGAGCGCAGCACGAGGAAGGTCGAGCCGGCCATGCGGCCGAAGATCGTCGCATCGGTGACGGCGAGTACCGGCGGCGAATCGACCAGCACCACGTCGTAGCGTTTGCCAAGGCCTTCGAGATACTGCGGCAGGCGCGCCGACATCAGCAGTTCGGACGGATTCGGCGGCCGCGTGCCGGCCGGAATGAACGACAGGCCCGGCACCGGCGTCTCGCGGATCGCATCCGCGAGCGCCGATTGATCGCTCAGCAGTTCAGACAGGCCCGGCGCCGGCGCGAGGCCGAAATAGCGGTCGAGCACACCGCGACGCATATCGGCGTCGATCAGCAGCACCTTTTTCCCGGAATGCGCGAGCAGCACCGCGAGATTGACCGCCAGGAAGCTCTTGCCGATGCCGGGTGTCGGGCCGGTCAGCACGATCACGCGGTTCTTCGCATCCATCAGCGCGAACTGCATCGCGGTGCGCAGGCTGCGCAGACTCTCGACGCTCAGATCCTTCGGACGCAGGCTCGCAAGAATCGGCCGCGTGCGGGCGCCGCCCTTTTCTGCCGCCGCATCGAGCCGCGCCTGCTCGGCGCTTTCCGGCACGAGCCCGTACAGCGGCAGGTTGAACGTGCGCTCGACCCGTTCGGGATCCTCGATGCCCTGAAGCAGGTTGCGGCGCAGGAACACGACACCCGTGCCGAGAATCAGCCCGAGAAACACCGCGGCCGACAGGATCAGCATTTTCTTCGGCTTGACCTGCACGCCCGGACGCAATGCCGAATCGACCAGATGGATGTTGCCGCCCGTGCCGGCCTTCTGCACCGACAGCTCCTGCACGCGGTTGAGCAGCAGCACGTAGATGTCCTCGGCGACCTTCGCATCGCGCTGCAGCTGCACGGACTTCACTTCGGTCGACGGCAGGCTGCGGAAGCGGTTGCTGAACTTGTCCTTCTCCGCCTGCAGCTGCGCGAGCTGTTGTTTGGCGGCAATCACGAGCGGATGCGCATCCGTGAAGCGCTGCGCGAGCGACGCGAGTTGCAGGCGCTGGGCGGCGATCTGCTGTTCGTATTGCACGCTGCCGCCGAGATAGACCTTCGCCTCGTCGCTCGCGTTGATCGATCCCGATGTGCGCTGATAATCGGTGAGCACCGCCTCGGCCCGCTCGAGATCGGATTTCAGGCGCGGCTCCTCGCCCTTCAGGAAATCGAGCATCTTGGTCGCCTCGGCCTGCTTCGCGATCACGTGCTGATTCAGGTACGAGTGCGCGAGCGCGTTTGCGATCTGCGCGGTCTGCTCCGGATCCTTGCCCTCGAGCGAGATCTGGATCACGCCCGTCTGCTTGCCCTGCTCGCCGACCTGGATACCCGACTGGAACGCGGTGATCGCATCGAGATCGTTCTGCCGGATCACCGTGAACTGCGTGCCCGGCCGCGCGACCAGCTTCGACACCGTGAGCGTCACGCCGCCGCCCTGCTCCGTTTCGCCGACGCGGCCGGCGAGCAGCTGGCCGCCGGCCGCGTCGAGCAGCCGGTAACTGCCGTTCGGGCCGGCGATCAGCGTCAGCTTCTTGCCTTCCAGCGCGGGCGTCACGCTGATCGCGTCGATGTCCGCGATCTCGCCGCCCCACGCGTACGACGACAGCCCGAGCCACGGCTTCGCCGGGCGGCCCGGCGTGGCCAGCCGCGCGGCGAGGCTGCCGAGCACGGGAATCGTCTTCGGCGTGATCGAGAAATTCAGCTTGAACTGCTCGACGACCGGCGTGACGACGCCGCGGCTCTTGATGATCTCCATTTCCGAATCGGTCGGCGGGGTCTGCGGGCCGCTGTTGATCATCGCGCCCGTTTGCGTCTGCGTCAGCGCCTGCGTCGTGTTGTCGTTGCCTTCGACCCGCACGTGCACGTCGGCCGAGTACACCGGTTTCGCGACATAGCAGTACACGCCGGCCAGGGCGATGACCATCGCCGCGATGCCGAGCAGCAGCCAGATGTCGTCGAGGATCACCTGGAGCAGCTGACCGAGCACGACATCTTCTTCCTCGGTCTTCGCGGCCATGTCCGCAAAGGGATGTTTCGCTTGCGTATTCACCATACGTTCCCGCTTCAATTGGGCCGGGGCATGCGCGTCGCCCCGGCGGTTAAGCTGCGCCGCGATCCGTCAACGCGTGATCTGCCGCATGTAGAAGATCGTCTGGATCGTCGGCAGCACTTGCTGCAGCACGCGGTTGAACTGCACCGAGCCCGCCGTGCTCACGTAGACGACGTCGAGCGGCTGAAGCTGGAAGCGGCTCGACAGCATCAGCGCGTCGGGCTGCGTCATGTCGAGGCGGAACACTTCCGGCCGGGTCGGGTTGTCGCGCATCCCGCGCATCACGTAGATCCTGCGCGGGTTCGCATCGGTATCGAGAATGACGCCGCCGGACGTCAGCGCGTCCGCGATCGTCAGCTTGCCCTTCATCATCGGAACCGCCACCGGCGTCTTCACTTCGCCCATGATGTACACGCGGCTGTCGCTGCGGTCCGGCACGTTGACGATGTCGCCCGGCTGCAGCATCACGTTCTGCGCAATCTCGCCGCGATCGAGCATGCCGTTCGCGTCGAGCGTGTAGAGCGTGCC
>NZ_JAHACR010000184.1 GCF_018375725.1 Burkholderia sp.
GCTATCTGGTTCCTGCGTTCTGCACGCTTGAACCGTTGCCCGAGCGGCCGCTGCGTACCTGGCCGTTCTGGCGTGACGAGAAGTGGGAAATGCTGCCGGATTATCGCGGCGTGCGTCTGTATCACACTTCAACCGGCGAGCCGGCCGAAGTTCTCGTTGCCGGTGTGCGGCCCGACGACGTTGGCTTGACGGAGACTCCGCGGCCGTCCGACGAGTATGTGTGGGGCGATGGGGCATGGGTTGTCGCCCCTGCTGTTGTTGCGGAGAAAGCACGCGAAGCCGCGATGCGCGAGTTTCTCGGGCGAATGGAGCGGGCGCGTCAGCAGAATTTCGGCAAGTCGGATGCACGCGTGACAGGCAAGCTGTCGGACATTGAAGAGGCGATGTTCGACGCGTGGGCCGAGTATCAGGTCGCGCTCGTCCGCGTGGTGGATCTGCCGACGTTCCCGAACGGGGCCGAGTGGCCGGCGGAGCCTGATCCGGCTGCGGTGCTTGCCAGAGTCGAGGCGGCCCGTGCGGAGAAAGCCGCTCGCGAGGCGATCGAGGCAGCGCGCGAAGCTGAAGAAGCCGCGCGTCGCGACAAGCTTGTCAATCACGATGATGGCGCGAATGGAGCGGACGCCGATGCGGATGCTGCATTGTCTGTCGATGACAGCACCCGGAAGGGCCAGTTTGAGCCGTCCGCCGTGGCCGACGCAAAGTAACTTTCCCGGCGCATCTGTGCGCCGCTCCGTTTCGTAAGCCGCTCCTTCGAGCGGCTTTTTTAATTTCTGGAGGTCCGCATGGGAGCGACTTCGTTTTATCACGGCATCACGACGACCATTGTCGACAGCGGCCCGCGCACGATCGCGGTGCCGTCGTCGTCGGTCGTCGGCCTGACCGATACGTACAGGCCCGGCGAAGATCTGGTGCAACCGAACGTCCCGGTGCAGCTGACGAGTTATCGCGAGGCAGTGCAGGCGTTCGGCGAAAGTAGTGCGGTCGCGCGCGCGGCCCGCGCCATCTATGCGCAGAGCAGCGCTGTCGTCGTCGCAGTCGGCGTGCCGTTCATACCCAATCCGGAGCAGCTCGCGTCCGAGGTCATCGGCGGTGTGACGGCGACCGGCACCCGCACCGGCATGCAGGCGCTGCTCGATGCAAAGTCGCGCTTCAACGCGCAGCCGCGTCTGCTGATCGCGCCGGGCCATACCGCAAGGTCGTCGGTGGCGACGGCGGCAGATTCGCTCGCCGGAAAACTGCGTGCGATCGCCGTGATCGACGGGCCGGACGTCCACGACGAGGTAGCGATTGCATATTCGAGGCATTTCGGCAGCAAGCGGCTTTACATGGTGGATCCGGGCGCGAAGGTGTGGGATACGGCGTCGAACGAGGAGATCGATCTGCCGGCATCGGCATTCGCGGCGGGTCTGTTCTGTCAGACCGACGCGAAGATCGGCTTCTGGGCGTCGCCGTCGAACAAGGAAATCGTCGGGATCACGGGCACCGGCCGACCGATCGAATACCTCGACGGCGACGAGACGTGCCGCGCGAACCTGCTCAACAACGCGAAGATCGCCACGATCATTCGCGACGGCGGTTATCGCCTGTGGGGGAACCGCACGCTGTCGTCCGATCCGAAATGGAAGTTCGTCACGCGCGTACGGACGCTCGACATCGTCATGGACGCGGTCCAGGCCGGCCACAAGTGGGCGGTCGATCGCGGCATCACGGCGACATACGTCAGCGACGTGACGGAGGGGCTGCGGGCGTTCATGCGCGACCTGAAGCGTCAGGGCGCACTGATCAACTTCGAGGTCTACCCGGATCCGGAGCTGAACACGGCGAGTCAGCTCGAGGACGGCAGGGTGTACTGGAATATTCGCTTCACGGATGTCCCGCCGGCCGAAAACCCGATTTTCCGCTTCGAGGTCACGAACCAGTGGCTGACCGAAGTGCTCGATAACCAGATCTGAGGGAAGGGCGATGATTCCGGAAACTTTGTACGGCTGCAACGCGTTTGTCGACGGCCGGGGATATGCGGGGTGCGCGACGAGCGTGACGCCGCCGAAGCTGAAGCTCAAGACGGACGACTACCGCGCGGCCGGCATGGACGCGGCGGTCAAGGTGGACCAGGGGATGGAGGCGCTCGAAGCGTCGTTCGCGATGGGGACGATGGAGTACGACGTGCTGAAGTTCTTCGGGCTGGTCGATGAGGGCGCGTTCAACGGCGTGTTTCGTGCGGTATTCAAGGATCGCAGCGGCAAGTCGAAGAACGTCACCGTGTATCTGCGCGGCCTGCTGTATGAAGTCGATCCGGGTGAATGGAAGCCCGGTGAAAAGGTCGATGCGAAATTCAACGTGTCGTGCGACTACTACAAGCTGGAGATCGACGGCGCGATCGTGCACGAGATCGATGTTTTCGCGTGCCGGCGCGTGATCAACGGTGTGGATCAGCTCGCAGCGGTTCGCAAGGGACTCGGCATGTAACCGTCGTTCGACGGCCACGCAGCGACGCTGCTTTCTTCAATCAATGGCGAGCCGACGGCTCGCCATTTTTCATTTCGGGAACCGCAATGGAAAAGGTCACGGTCAAGCTCGACTATCCGATCACTCTCAACGGCGTCGAGTGCGACACCTTCACGATGCGCCGGCCAAAGGTGCGCGATATGCGCGGTGCACAGAAGCTCGCGCCGAACGATGCCGAGGAACAGGAGCTGATCCTGTTCGCATCCCTCGCCGACATTGCGCCGAGCGATCTCGACGCGATGGACATGGCCGATTACGAGCGCGTGCAGGACGCCTACTACTCTTTTCGATCCGTACGCAAAGCTGGACCGAAAGACCCTCAAGGCGCTGGCGAATCGCCTGGTGCGTGAATTCGGCATGTCGCCGACGTCGATCGACGCGATGACGGTCGACGACATGCTCTGGTGGTTGACGGACTGAAGGAGCCGGGATGGCGAAAGACCTTGCACTTGGCATCGTGATCGGCGGAGCCGTGTCGGCGACGTTCGGAAAGGCGATCGCCGACACGTCGACGAAAATCGACGCGATGAAGAAGCGGGCGAACGATGCGCGGCTCTGGCAGCGCCAGATCGGCGAGACGATGCGCCTGCAGGATGAATTCCGCCGGCTGCACCTGAGTGGCGACGGTGCGGCGGACGGTATCCGCCGCAAGCTGGACGGCAACCTGAAGGCGCTGCGGGATGCCGGCATCGAGGTCGACCGGCTCGAACGCGCCTATGCGCGGCTCGGCCGGACGACGCGAGGGCTGGATCTACAGGCGTCCGGATACGAGCGGCTGGCAGCCGGTCAACAGGCCGGGCGCGGTGTCATCGGCGATGCCATGAAGCTGACGGCGGCGGTTGCGGTGCCGGCGACGATCGCAGCGAACTACGAGGCGATCATTCGCGATATCGCGATCAAGGCCGGCATCGCGCGCACGCAGGCGGAGACCGCAATGGCATCGCGTATCCGGCGTGACGCCGCGGCGAACGGCATCGGCCGCAACGAGCTGGCCGATTCGATCAATCAGATGGTCGCGGGCGGGATGGATCTGAGGCGGGCGCTCAACTTCGCGCCGCTGGTCGCGCAATTCTCGATCGGTCAGGGCGCGACGACGGTCGAGACCGCGAAGATGATCCAGGCGCTGCAGCAGAACGCGGGGATTGCGGACCCGCGCCAGATGGCGAGCGCATTGGAGGCGATCGCGTATCTCGGCAAGGAAGGGTCGTTCGAATCCGTCGACATGGCGCGATGGTTTCCGGTGCTGCTGGCCGAGATGAAGAAGCTCGGTATCACGGGGCTGGACTCCGTGACGCAGCTCGGGGCCATGCTCCAGGTGCAGATGAAAACAGCGGGCAGCTCCGACGAAGCGGCGAACAACCTGAAGAACTGGTTTTCAAAGATCGGTTCCGGAGAGACGGAACGCAACTACGCGAAGGCCGGCGTCGACTATCAGTCCAAGATGCGTGAGGCGATCGGCAAGGGCTGGTCGACTTTGGAGGCGTCGTTCGTCCTCGCCCGCGCGTACATCGAGCATGTCGATCCGGAGAAGGCGAAGCAGCTTTCGGTAGCGGCGAAGCAGTTCAATGCGGAAATGGATCCGGCCAGGCGCGAGGCGCAGATGGCCGCGTTCGCCGAGACGATGAAGACCGGCGACCTGTTCAACGACATGCAGGTCAAGGCCGCACTGACCGCATACATGCAGAACGCGGAGCTGTACACGAATCTGAAACGCAACGCGCAGCAGGCGAGCGGCGAGATCCAGCGGGATCTGGAGGCCCGTCGCGAGACGTCCACGCAGATCTGGCGCGAGGTCGGCCAGCAATGGGACGACGCGATGCGCAGCATCGGGGACGCGCTGCGCCCGATTACGGATCGCGTCGGCGAAAGCGCCAAGGCGCTCGGCAGCGGTATCCGGTCTGTTGCAGAGAGTGCACCGAAGGCGACGGCTGCCGTCGTCGGCGTGGCGGGCGCAGTCCTGGCACTGCGCGGCGCAAAGGCACTTTGGAACATGGGCCGAGGCGTGATCGACATCGCGCGCGGCGCCGTGCTCGCTCGAGGCGGTCGAGCGGCTGCCGGGCGTGCCGGCGGCGCTGGCCGGGTCGGATCGGCGCTCGATGCGCTCGGCGGCGCTGCGGGAGCTGCTGGCGGGGTACAGCGCGTGTTCGTCGTCAATATGCCCGGCGGTGGCGCCAGCGGGGGCGGCTCCGGGGATCTGCTCAGCGGTGGGCGTCCCGCACGTCGAGCGGCGGCCCGGGGCGGACGGATCGGGCGAATCTTCAATGCGGGCCGGACGCTGTTCGGTCGGGTTGCTCCGTACGCCGGAAAACTCGCCGTGGCCGGCACGGTGCTGAAGCTCGGTCTCGCGGCGCGCGAAGCCTACGCCGTCGCGTCGAGCACCGACACGAACACGCAAAAGGCGAACCGGTTCGCGGGGATAGCGGGCAGCGTTGCCGGTGGCGTGATGGGCGCGAAGGTCGGCGCAATGATCGGTGCGCTGGGTGGGCCGATCGGGGCGGCGGTTCTCGGTGTGATCGGTGGCGCAGTCGGCACATTTGCCGGCGACAAGGTGTTCGGTGCGGTGTCACGGAAGGTGCTGGATCGCAAGTCGGATGAGCCGCCCGCGAACGTCGCCGCGCTTGCGAAAGCGAAGGCGCTTGTGGCGCAGGGTGCAGCTGCCGGCACTCGGCCGGGGCCGCGTATCGAGCAAACCAACACGTTCGCGCCGGTTTTCCACGTGAAGCTCGAGGCGAGCGATGCCGATGCGGCCAACCGGTTCCTTGCGCAGGTCAGTCCGGTTTTGACGCGAATGATGGATGAGCACCAACGAAAGGCGAACAGTCGAACGGCAATGTTCGATGCGCCGCATATGTAAGGGAGAGCGCGATGGAAGTGATTCGGCAGATCACGGGCGCGGCGACGCAGGCGGGCATTGCGACCGAACGCGTGCGCCAGGTGGTCAGGGTATTCGATCGAAACCGCGCGGCGAGCATGTCGACGGTCGACGTGCTGCAGCGTCTCGCGACCGGCAATCTGAGCAGCGCGGCCGAGTTGCTGACGGGCGCGTCGGGCGCGCTGTCGGTGGCCGGCGATCTGTTCCCGCAGGTCGGCACGGTGCTGCGCAGCTTCAATGCGACGCAGGCGTCGATCGGCTCGATTCTGAAGACCATCGACGGATCGAATTTCCCGCTGGTGCGGGCCGCCGCCGACAGTGTGAAGTCGGCGCTCGGCGGGGCGTGGATTCAATTCAACGCTGCAGTCGGCATCAAGGATTCGGCGGTGCTCAGCGTGATCCAGTCGACGGGCGTCGGATCGATGCTGTCCGGCCTGGTTGACGGAGCGACGTCGAGTACGCCGCACCTGATGTCGATGACGACCGACGCGGGGGATGCGTTCCATTTCAACCTGTCGACGGCCGCATACGACAAGCTGCGTCGGGCGACGCGGTATCGCGTCGCATCGCAGGAACGCCTGAACCGTCGAGAGGCGCTGCAGGCGGTCAGCGAAGGGGGCGAGACGATCACGCTGTCGGGTGTCGTGTTCCCGGCGCTCGGCGCCGGCACGAAGCAGATCAACCGTCTGCGCGATATCGGCGGACGCATGAAGCCCGTGCACCTGATGACAGGCGACGGCGACGTGCTCGGCCGCTGGTATCTGCAGAGCATCGAGGAAGAACAGGACGCGCTGCTCGTGGACGGCTTGCCGCGCAAGCAAACATTCTCGGTGGAGTTTGGCCGCTATGGCGAAGACTTTAAGAACGTCTGACGGCGACGCGCTCGACACGCTGTGCTTCCGCTTCTACGGGACATTGCAGGGCACCGTCGAGGCCGTGTACGACGCGAATCCGGGGCTCGCGGCACGACCGCAGCCGTTCCCTGCAGGCGTCGAGATCCTGATGCCGGATCTCGAGGCGCCGCGTGCCGAAGTGATCCGGCTCTGGACATAGCGAGGTGCGATGGAAGCGATATTTCAGATCATCGCGAATGGCGCGGACGTGACCGAGATCATTCAGGACCGGGTGCTTGAAATCCGGTCGGTCGACAAACCGGGCCTGGACGCCGACGAGTGCACGATCACGCTGGACGATCGCGACGGCCGGATCGCGTTTCCGCCGAAGGGCGCGACGTTGAAGGTGTCGGTCGGCTGGGAGGGGCAGGGACTGTCGATGCTCGGCGAGTATGCCGTCGACGATGTCGGCGTGCGTGGCCCGCCGGCCAGCGTCGTGATCCGGGGCAAGCCGGCGAACATGCGTGCGACATCGAAGACGCAGCGATACGGCAGCTGGTCGAATGCAAAGCTGGCCGACATCGTCGGCGATGTTGCGCGACGTAACAAGTGGTCGGCCGCGTGCGACGTCGATGTCGTCGTGCCGCGCATCGACCAGTTCGGCGAGAGCGATCTGCACTTCATCACGCGTGTTGCGCGGCAGTACGGTGCGACGGCGACGGTCAAGACCGGCAAGCTGATCGTGTTGCCGCGCGGCGGAGGCAGGAGCGCGAGCGGGAAACCGCTGCCGGTCGTGACGCTCACGCCCGATGCGCTGATCGACTATGACATCAACTTTCCTGACCGCGCCAGCTTTGCCGCTGTCCGAACGAAGGTGCACGATCGCAAGACCGGGAAGAAGATCGACCTCACGATTCCGAATCCCGACGCCCCGCCAGGCGCGTCCGCGGTGCATACCGAGCGTCACGTATTCGCGAGCCCCGAGGCCGCAAAGGCGGGCGCGACGTCGAGATTGAAGACGCTCAATCGCCATACGTCGGTGAGCCGGCTCACGATGCGCGGCAGGGCGGATCTGTCGGCGGAAAAGGCGATCGCGCTGAAGGGGTTCAAGGCCGGCGTCGACGGCGAGTTTCTGATCGAGTCGGTCGAGCATACGGTCGCATCGCGCGGATGGATCACGGTCGTTACATTGAATGGAGGAAACAAGGGGAAAGCGAAGGTCGGGCACGGGAAGAAGCCGGGCAGGAAAATCAATCTGGTGGTGCCGGCGCCGAAGTAACGCGTCACGCACCGTATTGGCAGGCCGCTCACGGGCAACCGGGGCGGCCTTTGTTTTTATCGGGCGAAGGGGAACCGATGCAAGACCACGAAAAGACGATTCTGGAGCTGGTCATCATGGGCGCATTGATTGGTATCGCGAAGGTGCTGGTCGGCGGGGAACAATTGACGTTTCGGCTCGTGGCCGGCCGGGCGATGCTGGGATCGGCAACGTCGATGATGGCCGGGATCGCGCTGCTGCAGATTCCGGATCTGCCGCCGATCGCTTTGCTCGGCGTCGGGAGTGCACTCGGCATTGCCGGGTCGCAGTATCTCGAAGCGCTGCTGCGCCGGAAGGCGACGCGATTGTTTGGGGGGAAGTGACGATGGCGCGAATCAGTGTTGCCGCCGCCGGCGGAAAGAACCGGGTGGCGTTCCTCGACGCCATCGCCGTGAGCGAGATCGGCTCGGCGCTGCTGGCGAAGTCGGACGATGGTTACAACGTCCTGGTGGGTTCGACGCCGTCGCGGCCGCTGCTGTTCTCCTGTTACGCGGCGCATCCGAACGTACTCAATCGGCAGATCCGGTTTCCGTCGACGGCGGCCGGCCGTTACCAGATCCTCGCGCGCTGGTGGCGGATCTATCAGGCGCAGATGAAGCTGCCGGACTTCGGGCCGGTGTCGCAGGATCGGTACGCGCTGCGGCAGCTGCGCGAACACGGCGCTTTGCCATTGATCGACGCAGGACGGTTTCGCGAAGCGATCGCGAAGGTGTCGAATGTGTGGGCCAGCCTGCCGGGGGCCGGGTATGGCCAGCATGAGCACGACATCGAGCATGTGCTGGCCGCGTACCGCGCGGCCGGCGGGGAGGCGATCGCATGACATGGATCGATCCGCGTATCTGGCTGCTGGTCATCGCCGGCCTCGTCGGCGGCTC
>NZ_JAHACR010000185.1 GCF_018375725.1 Burkholderia sp.
GCGCCGCAGCGCCTCCTCGACCGGCATCGTGACCCATGCCGCCATCTGCTCGGCCGGCCGGTCGCCGGCGTCCAGCGAGACGACCGCGCGTGGAAACGCCACGTTCGGAAACAGGGAGATCGGCAGCCGAAACGCGGTCAGCACACCGGCTATCGCCAGCAGCGCGACGGCGAACAGCAGCGATCGCCGGTGATGCTGCATCCACTGCCCGAAGTTCATCGACGCGATGCTCCTGTCAGGCGAATGCGCATGCCGTCCTGCAATTCGTCGTTACCGATCGCGACGACCGGTTGCGCCGGATTCAGCGAACCGTCCACGCCGTAGCGGCCGCCATTTTCGACGCGCACGGCGACGTTGACACGATGCGCACGATGCGTCGGGCCGATCTGGAATACGTATGCGCCGGCCTCGTCGCGCAGCACGGCCGATCTCGGCACGACCCACCACGTGCCGGTCTGCGTCGCGATGTCGGCGCTGACGCGGGTGCCCGGAATGAATGGCGTGCCGCCAAGCGGTACGTTCGCGCCGATGTTGACGAGCTGGCTTTGCGGATCCACCGACGCGCCCACGACGACCACGTGTCCCGCGGGATTCGCATGCGCAAGTGCCGTCGACAGCCCGTGCAGCACGAGCGTATCGCCGGCTCGGATCGACGCGACCGCGGACGGTTCGACGCCGAGGGTCACGTTCGCTTCCCGGCCGGCGCCGCCTCTGGCCGCAACCTGCGCGATCGCCGCCCCGGCTTGCAACTGATCGCCGGGCAGCGCCGAGATCTGCATCACGACGCCAGCGATCGGCGCCGCGATCGTCACGTCCCCGCTGCGCACGCCCATGCGCTGTTGCGCCGCCTGCCCCTGTTGCGCATCGTCCAGCGCCTTTTGGGCGGCGGCCAATTGCGACTGGGTCGCGAGGCCGTCCTGATAGAGCGCCTGCACACGGGCCAGTTCCCCGCGGGCGAGCGTCAGCGCGGTCGCGGCCTGCGAGGCGGCCAGCGCAGCCGCGGGATCGGCCTGCACGACGACCAGCGGCGCACCGCGCGCAACGCTCTGCCCGGGCAGAACCCGCACCTTCCGGATGCGCGCCACATAGGGCAGGCTCACGGTCGTCAGACTCGCCGACGAGGTCGCGACGACGCCGTACGCGCGCACCGGCTGCGAAATCGGCTCACGCTGCACGCGGACCACTTCGACCGACGCCGTGACGGGTTCATCGGCATGCGCCGGGTGGTCGACCGTTGCCATCGCGGCAAGCGCTGCGACGAGCGCTGCCGCGCGAATGCGTCTGACGTGTGACGGGGCAATGTGCATGGCATTCAACGCCTGGAGGAATCGGGGGAAAAGGCATCCGGGATCGCGCTGCCAAGCAGCGCCTGCAGCGCGATCCGCTGCTCCGCCAGCGCATCGCGCTGTGCCGCGACGTCGATACGGCGCGTCAGCGCGGCCAGTTGGGCGTCGGTGTACTGTCCGATCGCGATGGTGTGCCCGGCATAGGCCTGCGTCGCATGCTCGGCGGCACGATCGAGTGCCGGCAGCGCGGCTTCGTCCTGCGCGAGTTGGCCGGCGGCGAGCGCGCCATCGGCACGCAGGCGGGCGATATCCATGTAAGCGGCGTTCAGGCGGGTCTGATATTCGTCGCCGAGACGCTGCCGCGTCGCCTGCTCGATCGCGATATTGCCGCGATTGCGGTTGAAGATCGGCAGGTTGAGCGTGACCTGGAAACCGTTCGTATAGACATTGGACGTGTCGCGCGCGCGATTGCCGCTGACCACCAGCGTCTGAAACTGATTCAGGATCGCGGCGCGGTATTTTTGTTCCTGCGCCTGGTAACCGGCCTGCAGCGCGATCAGGTCCGGACGCCGCTGCGGCAAGGCGGCCACCGCGTCGTCGAGCGTCGCGTCGGGAAGCGGCGCGAGCGCGTCCGAGCCGGCCAGCCGCAAGTCGACGTCCGGTGCGAGACCGAGCAGCGCGTTCAGGTCGCGGCGCGTCTGCTGGCGCGTGCGCAGCATGCCGGCATATTGCTTGCGCGCGTCGGCATAAGCGATCGATGCGACGCTGACAACGTCGTCAGTCAGGTTGCCCGCATCGCGCGCGTGCGTCATCCGTTCATGACGCGCCGCACTCAGGTCGAGCGTTTGCCGGAGCAACGGCAACACGGCATCCTGGTAACGCGCTCTGGTGTAAAGCTGTTTCGCCTGCGCGACGACCTGCCATTCCTGCCACAGCAAGCCAAGGTCGATCTTGCGCACGTTCGCGTCGGCGGCGCGCTTGTTCGCGCTGCGCGTCACGATCGCCATCACGTCCATGCCGATGCTGTAGGTGAACGCGCGCACGTAACCGATCGCGCCCGGAAAGTCGTTCGCCAGCGACAATTGCGGATCCGGCAGCAGGCCCGCGGAATACGCCTGCGCCTGCGCGATGCCGAGATCGTCGCGTGCGAGCTTCAGGTCGGGATTGTTCGCCACCGCAAGCATCGCGACCTCTTCCATGTCGAAGCCGTCCGCCGGATCGAACCGATGCGCGGCCAGTTCCGGCAGCGGCATCGCGGCGGGATCGATAT
The DNA here is from genome assembly GCF_018375725.1 of Burkholderia sp. Lineage (GTDB taxonomy): Bacteria > Pseudomonadota > Gammaproteobacteria > Burkholderiales > Burkholderiaceae > Burkholderia. The sequence goes on from NZ_JAHACR010000185.1 coordinate 2,557, forward strand.
GGAGCCGGCCAAGCGCGTCGGCGGTCGTGAGCGTCGCATGCGAAGCCAGCGGCTGGGGGTGATAGACGGTGCAGCCGCCGAGCGCGAATGCACACGCGAATATCACGCGGACGAGATGCCATGACGTGGCCGGTGCTGAGCGTAACAACGTGCGTTCTCTGTTCGGTGGTCGTGGAAACGACGCCCCGGCAGCCCGGAACGTTGATCGCGCCATTATGTTGAGCCGCAGCTTAAGAATCGATTAAACATCGACAGCGCCGCGCTTGCCGCTTTTTCACGTCACGCCCGGACGATGCGATCCCGGACAGTGCCAAGCATTCCATCCGAACATCGCCGACTCGTCAATCGCATCGTCCTTTGCCGCCCCCGCAGCGCGGGCGTGACACTCATCGTCGCCCGCGCCTGATTGACCGGAATCGGCCATGGAATCAAGCGGAGATCCCGCCGATTTTTCCTATGTCCCGCAGCCCTCGGTTCATGGTTTCGATACCCGGCCGGCGCCAGGTGAAACACCCTGAGCGGTTGAGCACCGTTGCCGAAGCATCTATGCTGGAACGCAAGCGCCACCCATCATGCCTCCCTCATCTCTTCAGCCCGGCACCCTCCGGCAGGCCATCGCGCAACAGACGGCGCGGGCCCTGCGCAGCGGGGCATTGCGCCCGATCGAAACCGTCCAGCAGTCGATCGAGGACGGCGGCGTGCGATTCGTGATTCGGCAGGTCTCGAGCCTGACGCGCAAGGATCAGGCCGGCACCACCCGCACGCCCGGGGACGACCCATTCCTCCCCTACGACCCCGACCTGTTTGTTGCGGATATCTCGGACACCCATCTGGCCTTGCTCAACAAGTTCAACGTCCTCGCTCATCACCTGCTCATCGTCACCCGCCGCTTCGAGCCGCAGGAGGCGTTGCTGACCGTGGCGGACTTTGCGGCGCTGCTGGCCTGCATGGCGGAGTTCGGAAGCCTGGGCTTCTATAACGGCGGGAAAGTTGCTGGCGCAAGCCAGGCCCATAAACATCTGCAGATCGTGCCGCTGCCGTTCACCGAGGACGGCCCTGCATTGCCGATCGGCCCGTTGCTGGCGTCGGCGCGGATCGCCGGCGGCATCGGCACCGTCCCCGGCCTGACATTTGCGCATGCATTCGCGCCGCTGGATCTTTTGGCGGCGCCCGCGCACGAGATGGCAGACGCGGCGTGCAGGCACTACCGCGCATTGCTCGATGCGGTTGGCATCCGCGCGCTCGATACCGACGGCGAACTGCGCCAATCGGCGCCGTACAACCTGCTGGCGATGTCCGCCGGGCTGCTGCTGGTGCCCCGATCCCGGGAATTCGTTGACGGCATCTCGGTCAATGCGCTGGGATTCGCCGGCTCGTTGTTTGTCCGCGATACCGCACAAATGCGGATCGTCGAGCGTCTTGGCCCGATGCATCTTCTCCGGCAAGCAGCGGCCCCGAGCATCGCATGACACCCCGCCCGCCTTCCGTGATCATGACGGACGACGACCGTGCCGGGACGGACGCGCAGCCGATCCGGCCGCGGCCTCCCCCGTGGCGTTTCGACACACCCGCCATCGGATTGCGCCGGCCATCACGCATCGCCTGCGGCACCGCTGTCCGGCGGCGGACGCGGATCGATTTCGCCCCGCCGGGCGACCGTGGCATTGTTGCCAATTCCGGAAAAATCTAATCCGCAATTGGCAATATTGTTGGAAAATATGGCCGATTATGCTCTGTACCCCAGTCTCGACCGTCGAGCCGCAAAACCAGAGCGCTGCTGACAAAATCAACCGGCCAGGGAGGCCAATCCAATGAAGAAAGTCGCCATTTCCAGTGGTGTGGGTGCGTTGTTCGTTTGTGCCGCGTCGTCGGCATACGCACAAAGCTCCGTCACGCTGTATGGCCTCGTCGATACGACCATCCGTTATCAGACGAATGCAGGCCCGAATGGCAAAGACATGATCGGCATGGCGGTCGGCCCGGAAACGCACAGCCGCTGGGGCCTGCGCGGCACCGAAGATCTGGGGGGCGGCCTGTCGACAGTCTTCCGCCTTGAAAACGGCTTCGAGCTCGGCGACGGCAAACTGCACGTCCCGAATACGCTGTTCAGCCGGCAAGCGTTCGTCGGCCTGTCGAGCGACCGATACGGCACGCTGACGTTCGGCAACCAGTACGCGCCGCTGTACGACACCATGGGCGACGTGTTCGACCCGTTGACGGTCGGCAACTACTGGCAAGACAGCTGGGTCTACAACGGCATCGGCCCCTATGTGACCGTTCCGAACTCGGTCAAGTACGTGTTCTCGTACAACGGTCTCAGCGTCGATGCACTCTACGGCTTCGGCAATCATGCCGGCGCGATGGGACTCGATAGCACCTACGCCGTCGAAGTGACTTACACGCGCGGACCGGCGTCGTTCAACGCCGGTTTCCACCAGACTTCCGTGTCGTCGCTGAACGGCAGCTCGATCAACGGCGCGAAGATCAACCTCCTGCACCTCAGCACCGCCTACCAGATTACGCAGACCGTCCGTCTGCTCGCCGGCTGGCTGCACGCCCAGGACAAGACCGGCACGACGGATTTCAACATGCAGCAATCCGGCGCGCCGACCCTCAAGGGCGGCAGCCCGAACCGCATCGACGACGTGCTGTACCTCGCCGCCAACTGGCAGGTCACGCCCCCGCTGCTGATCACGATGGCCGGCTATTACGGTCGCGCACGCAATGCCGCGCGGCTCGACGGCACGCTCGGCTCGGGGGTCAACTACTCCGCGACGATGCTTGCCGAATATTCGTTCTCGAAGAAAACCGAGGTCTACTGCACAGTGGATTTCGCGCGCGGCAGCGGCGCATTTGCCGCCGATTACCCGGGCATGACCAATCCGGCCACCGGCAATGTCGACCGGATCGGCCGAACCAACAACCTCGGTGCGGCAATCGGCTTGCGCCAGATTTTCTGACGGGTGGCGCCGCGCCGTTTTTGTCGATGCCTGAATGGCATCCAAAGGCCGGCGCCCCGCTCATCCGCCACGAACCCAAAGAAAAACCGGCTGCCGTCACAACGACGGCAGCCGGTTTGTTCATGCGATGTGCGCGGCGGCCTGGCTGCCGCAAGACTCACGCGCCGTGCTTCAGCACCGTGGCGATCGCATCGGCGACGATGCCGACATTCGCGTCGTTCAGACCCGCGACACACATCCGCCCCGAGCGCAACACATACACGCCATGCCGCTCACGCAGCGCATCGACCTGCGACTCGGTCAGACCGGTGTATGTGAACATCCCGCGCTGCTTCACATAGCGCGTCAGCGCCTCGCCGGACACATGGTCGCGCAGGCCGTCATGGATCGCCTGGCGCATGCGCGCGATGCGGCGGCACATCGCCGAGAGTTCTTCCTCCCACTGCTTGCGCAGTGCCGGCGTGTTGAGCACCGTCGAGACGATCTTCGCGCCGTGGATCGGCGGGTTGCTGTAGTTCGACCGCACCGCGCCCGCGAGCTGGCCGAGCACGCGGTCTGCCGCGGCGGCATCCTCGCAGATCACGCTCAGGCCGCCGACCCGCTCGCCGTACAGCGAGAAGTTCTTCGAGAACGAGTTCGCGACCAGCGCCGGCACGCCGCGGCGGGCCAGCTCGCGCACCGCGAACGCATCCGCATCGAGGCCCGCGCCGAAGCCCTGGTAGGCCATGTCGACAAACGGCAGCAACTCGCGCGCCTCCAGCACGTCGATCAGCTTCGACCACTGGCCTTCGTCGAGATCGACGCCGGTCGGGTTGTGGCAGCAGGCGTGCAGCAGCACGATGCTGCGTGCGGGCAGCGCGGCGATCGCCGCGAGCATCGCGTCAAACTTCAGGCCGCCCGTCGCTTCGTCATAGTACGGATACGTGTTCACCGTGAACCCGGCGCGCTCGAAGATGAAACGATGGTTTTCCCAGCTCGGATCGCTCAGCCATACCTGCGCATCCGGGAAATAGCGCTTCAGGAAATCCGCGCCGACCTTCAGCGCGCCCGAGCCGCCGAGCGTCTGGACGGTCGCGATCCGGCCCGCCGCGCGCGCCGGATGATCCGCGCCGAACACGAGCGCCTGCACGGCATCGCGATACGGCGCCATGCCGACCATCGGCAGATACGGCGTCGGGCCGATCTCGCGCTGCAGCGCCGTCGCGGCTTCACGCACCGCCCCCATCACGGGAATCTTGCCGTCGGCGTCGAAATAGATGCCGATGCTCAGGTTGACCTTCGCGGTGCGCGGGTCTTTCTGGAAGTTCTCGTTGAGCGTCAGGATCGGATCGCCGGGATATGCGTCGATATGTTCGAACATGGCTTTATCGGTCTTCGGTTGTCTGAATGAAAAATTGCGCGGCCTGCGTTGGCGCGGCCTGCATTGGCGCGGCCCGCGATGCTGCGACCGGCACGGACGCAGCCGCATCAATCCGGCCTGCATGAGCACGGCCCGCACCGGTGCGGGCCGCGCCGGCATGGACTGCGTTACTGCGCGGACGCACCGTCGCGCAGTGCGTAACCCGCATTCCTCTGGCGGAAGCGATACCCGACGGCGAGCACCGCGAGCCAGACCGGAATCAGGTACACGGACAGACGCAGATCCGGCGTCATGTACATCAAGACGAGAATGCCGGCCATGAACGCCAGGCACAGATAGTTCGTGAAAGGATAGCCGAGACTGCGAAAGCGCGTTTGCTGACCGGCCGCCCGCTTGGCCTGGCGGAATTTCAGGTGGATCAGGCTGATCATCGCCCAGTTGATGATCAGCGCCGACACGACGAGGCCCATCAACAGTTCGAACGCCTTGCCCGGCATGAAATAGTTGACCAGCACGCACGCGCCGGTCGCGAGCGCCGACGCGCCGAGCGCCGCGAGCGGAATGCCGCGCTTGGTCACCGACATCAGCGCCTTCGGCGCGTTGCCCTGCTGCGCGAGGCCGAACAGCATCCGGCTGTTGCAGTACACGCCGCTGTTGTAGACCGACAGCGCCGCGGTCAGCACGACGACGTTCAGCACGTTCGCGACGAGGTCGCTGCTCAGCGCATGGAAGATCAGCACGAACGGGCTGCCGCCGCTGACGACCTTTTCCCACGGATAGAGCGACAGCAGCACGCCGAGCGCGCCGATGTAGAAGATCAGGATGCGGTAGATCACCTGGTTGGTCGCGCGCGGGATGCTGTGCTGCGGATCGTCCGCCTCGGCCGCGGTGATGCCGACGAGCTCGAGCCCGCCGAACGAGAACATGATCGCCGCCATCGACATCACGAGGCCCGACACGCCGTGCGGGAAGAAGCCGCCGTGCTGCCACAGGTTTGCGACGGTCGATTCAAGGCCTGCGTGGCCGCTCAGCAGCAGATAGCCGCCGAACACGATCATGCCGACAATCGCGGCGACCTTGATGATCGAAAACCAGAACTCCGTCTCGCCATACGACTTGACGCTCGTCAGGTTGATCAGGTTGATGGCGACGAAGAACACGAGCGCCGACACCCAGGTCGGCACGCCCGGCCACCAGTACTGGATATAGATGCCGACCGCCGACAGCTCCGCCATGCTGACGAGGATGTACAGCACCCAGTAGTTCCAGCCGGACAGGAAGCCGGTGAAGTGGCCGCAGTACTTGTCGGCGAAATAGCTGAAGGAACCGGCGACCGGCTCGTCGACCACCATCTCGCCGAGCTGCCGCATGATGAAAAACGCGACGATACCGGCCACCGCGTAGCCGAGCAGCACGGATGGCCCCGCCATCTTGATCGTCTGCGCGATGCCGAGGAACAGCCCCGTGCCGATCGCGCCGCCAATCG
>NZ_JAHACR010000186.1 GCF_018375725.1 Burkholderia sp.
GACGGGTGGCGCAGTGCGTGCGCTCGTCTACGGCGTGGCCGGCGTCACGCCGGCGCAAATCGGCCGCATGACCGTCTTTACGAGCGGCACGCTCGCGCTCGCCATGGTGCTGATGACCGCAGCCGGCATGGTGTCCGGCGCGCAGCCGCTGGCGGCGATGCTGCACGTCGCGCCGGGCCTGCTGATCTGGAGCGACGCCGCGCTGCTCGCAGTGCTGGAGGGGATCGTCGTCGCATGCGGCAAGGTGGCGCGGCCGGTTCGCACGCGTTTTCGCTGGCTGTCGTTCGATATCCCGGCGCGCCGCGATCTCGTCGCGCAGATCGTCTATGCAGTAATCGACGTGGTGGCGGCCGGCCTGACGCTGTGGGTGCTGCTGCCGGCCGCGCCGGTCAGTTTCTCCAGCTTCATCACGGTGTACGCCGCCGCGCTGCTGCTCGGCATGATCGGTCATACGCCGGGCGGGATCGGCGTGTTCGAGGCCGCGATGGTCTTTACGCTCGGCCATGACGTGCCCACGCATGCGATGGTCGCCGCGCTGATCGCGTATCGCGCGATCTACTTCGGCGTGCCGCTCGTGCTGTCGGCCGGCCTGCTCGCCGGTTTCGAAGGCAGCGCGCTGCGGCGGCGGCTCGTGACGCGGCAGGCCGCGCGCGTCTCGCAACTCGCGCCGCTGTTCCTGAGTCTCGTGACATTCGCGGTCGGCGGGATGCTGGTGATCTCGAGCGCGACGCCCGCTTTCTGGCATCGGATCGCGATCCTGCGCAACGTCGTGCCGCTTTGGGTGCTCGAAGGCTCGCAGGTGATCTGCAGCGTGCTCGGCGTCGCGCTGCTGTTCGTCGCGCGCGGGCTGCTGCGTCGCCTCGACGCCGCGTGGTGGATGACCTTCGCGCTCACGGCGGCGAGTCTCGCGCTGTCGTTCGCGAAGGGGCTCGCGTTCGTCGAGGCCGGCGTGCTCGGCGCGCTGCTCGTGCTGCTGCTGGTCAGCCGCCGGCGTTTCAATCGTCACTCGTCGCTGTTCGCCGAGCGCTTCACGGTCGGCTGGTTCGTGTCGGTCGCGATGGTGCTGATGCTGGCGGTCTGGGTGCTGTGCTTCGCGTTCCGCGACATTCCGTATACGCGCGATCTCTGGTCGCACTTCTCGTTCGACGCCCGCGCGCCGCGCGCGCTGCGTGCGACGCTGGCCGCCGGCCTGTGCGCCGCGATGTTCGCGCTGTGGCAACTGCTGCGTCCCGCGCCCGGCCGCTTCGTGACGCCGGCGCCGCAGGATCTGCTCGATGCGGAGCGGATCGTCCGCGCGCAGGAGTGCAGCGATGCCGGCCTCGCGCTGATGGGCGACAAGAGCTTCCTGTTCTCGGAGTCGCGCGAAGCGTTCCTGATGTACGCGAAATACGGCCGCACCTGGGCGGCGCTGCACGATCCGGTCGGCCCGCGCAGCGAATGGCCGGCGCTGATCAGCAAGTTCATCGCGCTCGCGCATGCGCACAGCGGGCGTGCGGCGTTCTACCAGGTGCGCGCGAATGCGCTGCCGCTGTATCTCGATGCGGGCCTCACGCTGATGAAGCTCGGCGAAGAGGCGCACGTCGCGCTCGAAGCGTTCGATCTCAAGGGCTCGCACCGTTCGCATTTGCGCTATGCGCTGCGCCGCGGCGACAAGGATGCGATGTCCGTCGAGGTGCTCGCGCCGCAAGACGTGCCCGACGCGCTTCCGATACTGCGCGAGATTTCCGATGGCTGGCTCGACAGCCGCGACGCGCGGGAAAAGAGCTTCTCGGTGGCGGCGTTCCACGACGGCTATCTCGCCACGCAGTCGGTGATGCTCGTGCGTCAGGCGGACACGCCGGTCGCGTTCGTCACGTTCATGACGACCGACCTCAATACCGAGGCGACGGTCGGCGTGATGCGGCACCTGCCCGACGCGTCGCCGTATGCGATGGAATATCTGTTTACGCAGCTCGCGCTGCATCTGAAGGAAGCGGGTTTCCGCAAGCTGAGCCTCGGCATCGCGCCGTTCTCCGGAATGGGCTCGGCGACGATGCCGTCGCCTTGGCATCGCGTCGGGCTGATGGTCTGGCGCTTCGGCGGCCGTTTTTACAATTTCCGCGGCTTGCGCGCGTTCAAGAGCAAGTTCGAGCCGCACTGGGAGCCGCGATATCTCGCGGCATCGGGCTCGGTCGGCGTGTTCGTCACGCTGGCGGATCTGTCCTTGCTGGCTGGAGGTCGGCGTTCATGATGGTGAAGAAGGGAATTGCGCGCGCGTTGGCCGCGTGCGCGGGAATGATGCTGGCGGGCGCCGCGTGGGCGACGCAGCCGGCTGCAGCGAAGGTGCAGACCGTGTCGGGCGGCCGCTACGGCCCCGTGACGGTCACGAAGCCGGACGGCGCATTGCGCGGTTTCGTCGTGCTGTTCTCGCGCGACAGCGGCTGGAGCGCAGCTGACCAGGCGGCCGCCGACGCGCTTGCGAAGGCCGGCGCGATGACGGTCGGCGTGGATTCCGGGCAGTACGCGGCGAACCTCGCCGCCAAACGGGAAACCTGCCACCACCTCGACGGCGATGCGGAGGCGGTCAGCCATCAGCTCGAACGGCTCGCGCAGTCGTCGCGCTATTACGCGCCGATCGTCGCCGGCGTCGGGCAGGGCGGCGCGCTCGCCCGGCAGATCCTGTCGATGGCGCCGGAAAACACGATTGCCGGCATGGTGTCGGTCGATCCTGCGTCGCTGGATGCGCGCTTCAAACCGTGCGCGCCCGATCCGACGATCGTGCGCCGCGCGATGCCGGGTTTCGTCGAGACCGCGGCGGCCGGCGACGCCGGAAAGCTCGTCGCGCTCATCAGGCCGCATCTGCGTGACGGCACCGCCGACGAGCTCGACGTGTCGGATCTGCCGCTGATCGAACTGCCGGCCAAGGGCGGCAGCAATCGGCTCGCCATCGTGATCTCCGGCGACGGCGGCTGGCGCGACCTCGACAAGACGATTGCCGAGGCGCTGCAGCGCGACGGCGTGTCGGTCGTCGGCGTGGACAGCCTGCGGTATTTCTGGAGCGAGAAGTCGCCTGCGCAGACGAGCCACGACCTGGCGCGCGTGATGCGCACGTACATGGCGCGCTGGCATGCGACGGAGGTCGCGCTGGTCGGCTATTCGTTCGGGGCGGACGTGATGCCGTTCGCGTACAACCGGCTGCCTGAATCGCTGCGCGAGAAGGTGTCCGTGATGTCGCTGCTCGGGTTTGCGCCGTCGGCGGATTTCCAGATCCGCGTGACCGGCTGGCTGGGCATGCCGGCGAGCGACAAGGCGTTGAAGGTCGCGCCGGAAATCGCCAAGGTGCCGCCGGGCATCGTGCAGTGCTTCTACGGCGCGCAGGAGAAGGAAACGATGTGCCCGGCGCTGGCGAATGCCGGCGTCGAATTGATCAAGACGCAGGGCGAGCACCATTTCGGCCACGATTACATCGCGCTCGAAAAGCGGATTCTCGCGGCGTTCAGGAAGCCGGTGGCCGCGCGCTGAGCAGGACCGCCGGCGGGCCGGCCACGATGCTTCGGGCAACACGCCCGGAGCGTCTCGGCCCGCAACGGCCCGCGTGACCGCCGCCTCCCTTGCCGAACCGGTTGCCGCTCACACGCGTTCTGTCAGCACGCCCCGCTGATAGAACCCGGAAAAACTTTCAAGCTGGCGATGCGCGGCATCCATGTCGGCGTTTTCACTCAGCACCGCGCTCGAGAAGCCGGTGCGCTCCATCAATAACAGCTGATCGACCAGCACTTCGCCCGTCGCCCGCAAGTCGCCGGCGAATCCAAAACGCCTGCGCAGCAGGTAGGCCTGGCTGTACGCGCGACCGTCGGTAAACGCCGGGAATTGCAGGTCGATGCGCGACGCGGCAGCGATCCGGGCGGCGAACTGCGCCAGCTCCTCGTCGTTCGCGATCGTCAGCGTCACGTCGCCGCGCTGCTGCGCTTCGCGCATGTCGTCGTCGTGTCGTGCCGGCGTCAGAAGCCGGATGCGTGTCGTGTCGTTCATCATGCGTTCGCTGCGAGGTGGCGCGCCTGCTGCGCGGCGGCCTTGAAGGGTTCGGGGCCGATGCGACGGACCGTGTCGATGAAGCGCTCGCTGCGGCCCGCGAGGTCGAGCCGCCCGTCGAGATAGGTGACGACCAGCGCATCGACGACGTCGACGATCTCGTCCGCCGAGAACGACGGGCCGATCACCTTGCCTGGCTGCGCGGGACCGCCCGCGGCCGAACCGTCGGAGCCGCCGAGCGTCACCTGATACCACTCGGCGCCATCCTTGTCGACGCCGAGTATGCCGATATGGCCGCTGTGATGATGGCCGCATGAATTGATGCAGCCGCTGATATGCAGGTCGATGTCGCCGATGTCGTGCAGCATGTCGAGATCCTGGAAGCGCTCGGCGATCGCGTCGGCGATCGGGATCGAGCGGGCATTGGCGAGCGCGCAGAAATCTCCGCCGGGGCAGGCGATCATGTCGGTCAGCAGCCCGACGTTCGCGCTCGCGAGGCCGAGGCCGCGCGCAGCCTCCCACAGCAGAAACAGATCGTCGACATGCACCCACGGCAGCACGACATTTTGCGTATGCGTGACGCGCGCCTCACCGGCCGAGAAGCGATCGGCGAGATCGGCCAGCGCATCCAGCTGATCGGGGGAGGCGTCGCCGGGCGCCTGGAAGCGCCGCTTGAACGACAGCGTGACGATCCGCAGCGCCGGATCCCGGTGCGGCGCGACGTTGCGTGCAAGCCAGCGCGCGAATGCGGGATGCCGGCTGGCGTACCCGGAAAGGCGGGCGCTGGCGTCTTGCACGTCGATCGCGCGGGCCTTGATGCGCGGCGGCACGAACGACGCGGCGATGCGGTCGAATTCCGCGGCCGGGATCGTGTGCGGGGCCCCGTCATGCTCGACGATCTGGCGGAATTCCTCCTCGACTTCGTCGATATAGCGCTGTCCCTCGGTCTTGACGAGGATCTTGATGCGCGCCTTGTACTTGTTGTCGCGGCGGCCGTAGCGGTTGTACACGCGCACGATCGCCTCGACGTAGTTCATCACGTGCTGCCACGGCAGGAACGCGCGCAACAGCGTCGCGATCGTCGGCGTGCGTCCCATCCCGCCGCCGACGCTGACGCGAAAGCCGAGTTCGCCCGCTTCGTTGCGCACCAGTTTCAAGCCGACGTCGTGCCAGTCGGTGGCGGCGCGATCCTCGTCGGCGCCGGTGATGGCGATCTTGAACTTGCGTGGCAGGAACGCGAATTCGGGATGCAGGGTCGTCCATTGCCGCATCACTTCGGCGAACGGGCGCGGATCGGCGATCTCGTCCGGCGCGACGCCCGCGCGCTCGTCGCAGGAGATATTGCGGATGCAGTTGCCGCTTGTCTGAATGCCGTGCATGTCGACCGTCGCGAGCAGGTCCATCACGTCGGCCGCCTTCGACAGCGGGATCCAGTTGAACTGCACGTTGGTGCGCGTCGTGAAGTGCGCGTTGCGGATCGGCAGACGCGTCGTGCCGAGTTTCGCCTGCGCATCGCAGGCGGCGCGGTAGGTCGCATCGTCGGGCACGTCATAGTCGCGCGCGATGCGCGCCAGCACGCGCAGCTGCGCGCTCGACAGCTCGCCATAAGGCACGGCCGCGCGCAGCATCGGCGCATGGCGCTGCACGTACCAGCCGTTTTGCAGGCGCAGCGGCCGGAACGCCTCTTCGCTCAAGGCGCCGCGCTGCCAGCGTTCGAGCTGGTCGCGAAACTGGGCGGCGCGGCGCTTGACGAGCGCCCGGTCGAATTCCGTATATCGGTACATGGCAACACACGCGAGAGGAGCGGCGGCAAGCGCCGCTCGTTTGGGGAACGTTGCGGCCGGCGGGACGCAACGGGAAGGACAGCGTACGGAACGCGTCCCGCCCGAACAAGCAGCAGTTGCGTGTGGATTGCGCGCAGCAGATGCGCGCCGGTTCAGCCGGCCTTGCGTACGGCAGGCTGTGATACGAGTTCGCCGAGCACGCGAATCGCGCGCTCGATCTCGCGGCTCCACGGATGCCCGAAATTCACGCGCACGCAGCGTTCGAAGCCATGCACCGCGGAAAAGAGCGGGCCGGGCGCAAAACTGATGCCCCGCGCGATCGCCTGGCGATGCAGTTCCATGGCGTCGATCGCATCCGGAAACACCAGCCACAGAAAATAGCCGCCGACCGGCCGCACCCATTCGACGCCAGTAGGCAGCCACCGCCGCAGCGCGTCGTCCATCCGGTCGAGCTGGCCGTGCAGCGTGTCGCGCAGCTTGCGCAGATGGCGGTCGTAGCCGCCATGCTCCAGATAGTTCGCGATGCCGGCCTGCGCCGGAATGCTGGCGGACAGCGTCGTCATCAGCTTGAGACGCTGGACCTTTTCCGCAAAACGCCCGGCCGCCGCCCAGCCGATCCGGTAGCCGGGCGCGAGCGTCTTCGAGAACGAGCTGCAATGCATCACGAGTCCGTTCTGGTCGAACGCGCGCGCCGGCAGCGGATAGCCCGGGCCGAAATGCAGTTCGCCGTAGACGTCGTCCTCGATCAGCGGCACCTCGTGCCGCGCGAGCAGTTCGACGAGCGCGCGCTTTTTCTCGAGTGGCAAGGTGACGCCGGTCGGGTTTTGGAAATTCGTCATGAACCAGCACGCGCGGACGTTGTGCCGGTCGAGCGCATGCGCGAGCGCGCCGAGATCGAGCCCGGTACGGGGATCGACCGGGATCTCGATCGCGCGCAGGTCAAGCCGTTCGATCGCCTGAAGCGCCGCGTAGAAACCGGGCGATTCGACGGCGACCACGTCGCCGGGGCGCGTGACGGCCATCAGGCAGAGGTTCAGCGCTTCGAGCGCGCCGTTCGTGACGACGATCTCGTCCAGCGGCTGCGCGACACCCATGCCGAGATAGCGCAACGCGATCTGCTGACGCAGCTGCTCGTTGCCGGGCGGCAGGTCGACGACCGTGCTCCACGGGCTGACGAGGCGCGCCGCCTGCGCGAGCGATTTGGCGAGGCGCGGCAGCGGAAACAGCTGGGGGGCGGGAAACGCCGAGCCGAGCGGCACGATGCCCGGCTGCGTCGCCGCATCGAGCACCGAGAACACCAGCTCGCTGATATCGACCTTGCGCGTCGCGGTCGCGGCCGTGCTGCCTGCACGGTGCCCGGCCGGCACGCGCGCGCCGGGCGCGACGTAATAGCCCGAGCGTTCGCGCGCGCGAATCAGGCCCCATTGCTCGAGCAGGTAATACGCGCGAAACACGGTCGACTGGCTGACGCTGTGCTGCGCGATGATCTGGCGCAGCGACGGCAGGCGCGCGCCGACTGCGAGATTCCCTGCGCGGATCTCGTCGGCGATCGTTTGGGCGAGGATTTCGTAGCGTTTCATGGAGATTCGATGCCGGGATCCACGTGTCAATGCAATTGATATGTTGATAAGAGGGAAATGAATGGTGTGATGAAATGGCGATTTTAATTTTATTACAATTGGCTCACTCGACAGCGGCAATTGTCTTTCATTAATGCCATTTCTGAATTAATCGCTGACTCAATACTTCGCAAGCACGTTGTTTCGTGTCGGACGAACATCGGCTTGCGGTTGCAAAACAAGGCGCGACGACGTTGTATCCGGTATCGGCAGCCGCGATCGATCCGTAATGTAAATCATTTTCATGGACGCTGAATGTATCCGGGAAAGCGCGTGCGGCTTGTTCGTATTGCGTGATGCTTTGTTTTATGGTTTCGTTGCACGATATCGCATCGACTCAAAAAAGGACTGTCGAATGCAGCCGGGCGATTCGGACCCAGTCCGATTATTCAGGGGATTCGGTGCATGTTGGCGCGGGGTCAACGTTGCATTACGCCGGATTCTCATCCTGTCGGCGCTGTGCGTGATGTGTACGGCGGGCGCCGCCGCGCCGGAATCCGCAAGCGAAAACGTTTTACGCGTGCTTGCGTGGCCGGGCTATGCGGACGGCGACGTCGTCAGCGCATTCGAAAAGCGTTTCCATGCACGCGTGGAAGTGACGCTCGTCGATTCCGACGAGGCGTTGTGGTCCCGAATACATAGCGCCTCGCGTCCGCCCTACGACGTCCTCGCGGCGAATACCGCCGAAATCCAGCGCTATGCGCGCGACAACCTGCTCGCGCCGCTCAACCTCGCGCGCATTCCCAACCGGCAATTGCAGCTGCCGAATTTCCAGCAGGTGTCGAAGATCGGCGGGCTCGTGCGCGGCAACGCGATCTATGCGGTTCCGTTTACGTACTCGTCGATGGGGCTGATCTACGACCGCAAGCAGGTGGCGGTTCCGCCGCATTCGATGCGCGAACTGTGGAA
>NZ_JAHACR010000187.1 GCF_018375725.1 Burkholderia sp.
CGCCTCGTTGATGATGACCTTCGCCGTCTTCGGCGCCGGCTTTCTGATGCGGCCGCTGGGCGCGATAGTGCTTGGCGCCTACATCGACGACGTCGGCCGCCGCAAGGGCCTCATCGTCACGCTCTCCATCATGGCGAGCGGCACCATCCTGATCGCATTCGTACCGGGCTACGCCACAATCGGGCTTCTGGCACCCGCGCTCGTGCTGTTCGGACGGCTGCTGCAGGGCTTCTCGGCGGGCGCCGAGCTGGGCGGCGTGTCGGTGTATCTCGCCGAGATGGCCACGCCCGGCCGCAAGGGGTTCTTCACGAGCTGGCAGTCCGCGAGCCAGCAGGTAGCGATCGTCGTCGCGGCGGGCCTCGGCTTCGCGCTCAATCAATGGCTGAGCGCACCGGCCATCGCCGCGTGGGGATGGCGCGTACCGTTCTTCGTCGGCTGCATGATCGTGCCGTTCATCTTCATGCTGCGCCGCAATCTGGAGGAAACGCAGGAGTTCAAGGCGCGCCGGCACCGTCCGAGCATGAAGGAAGTGTTCGGCACGCTGGCCCAGAACTGGACCGTCGTTGCCGCCGGCATGATGCTGGTGGCGATGACCACCACGAGCTTCTACCTCATCACGGTCTACGCGCCAACCTTCGGCAAGACGGTCCTGCACCTCAGCACGGCCGACAGTCTGCTCGTGACGCTGTGTGTCGGCGTGTCGAACTTCGTATGGCTGCCGATCGGTGGTGCGCTTTCCGACAAGATTGGCCGCCGGCCGCTTCTCGTCGGCATGACGGTGCTCGCCATCGCGACCGCATACCCGGCACTGTCGCTGCTTGCTCACGCGCCGAGTTTCGTCAATATGCTGCTCGTCCTCCTTTGGCTCTCGTTCATGTACGGCATCTATAACGGCGCGATGGTCGTCGCGCTGACGGAAGTGATGCCGGTGCAGGTACGCGTCGCCGGCTTCTCGCTCGCCTACAGCCTCGCCACGGCTGTGTTCGGAGGCTTCACGCCCGCAATCTCGACGGCGCTCATTCATATGACCGGCGACAAAGCCGCACCCGGGTACTGGATGAGCTTCGCCGCGGCGTGCGCCCTTTTGGCGACGTTCGCGCTCTATCGTCGGCGCGCAGTGACGCTGACTCCGGCGCACTGATACGCATTCCCGTACCCATCGCCACCTCGCACAACCACAACCACAACCATGAGAAACCTCCTTCTGAAACTTTGCGCGACAGCGCTCGTCGCAACCTCGGCCGCTGCGGCGAACGTGCAAGCCGCCGACCTGCACATCATGAGCTCGGGCGGTTTCACCGCCGCGTACAAGGTGCTCGGCCCGAAGTTCGCGTCTCAGACGGGCAACACGCTCGACACCGCGCTCGGCCCGTCGATGGGCAAATCGCCCGAGGCGATCCCCAACAGGCTCGGGCGTGGGGAGCCCGCGGACGCCGTCATCATGGTCGGCTATGCACTTGACGAGCTGATCAAGCAAGGCAAGGTCATTCCCGGATCGCGGGTCGAGCTGGCCGATTCGCGCATCGGCATGGTGGTGCGCGAAGGTGCGGCGAAGCCCGACATAAGCTCGATCGAAGGGCTGAAACAGACCCTGCTGCAGGCGAAGTCGATCGCCTACTCCGACAGCGCGAGCGGCTTCTATATCGAGCGCGAATTGTTCGAGAAGCTCGGCATCGCGGATCAGGTCAGGTCGAAGGCGAAGATGATCCCGCGGATTCCAGTGGCGTCGGTGGTGGCGAACGGCGACTACGAAATCGGCTTTCAGCAGGTGAGCGAGCTGCTGCCCGTCCAGGGCGCGACCTTCGTCGGAAAGATTCCCGAGTCGCTGCAGTCCGTCACGCGCTTCGCCGCCGGCATTCCCGTCGGCGCGCAGCATCCGAAGGAAGCGAAGGCGCTCCTCGACTATCTCGCTTCACCCGGTGTACAAGCGGACGTGAAATCGACCGGGCTCGATTCCGTCTCCTCACATTGAGACGGAACCATCGGCAGGCCTGTCTCAGGCCGTCTTTCCGTCACCGCAGCGTGTCTGTCGAGGCATCGCCGGCGCCGCCCGCGCGGCCGGGCTCGGCCACCCTGAGCATCTGCGCGAGGCGCGC
This sequence comes from Burkholderia sp., assembly GCF_018375725.1. GTDB lineage: Bacteria > Pseudomonadota > Gammaproteobacteria > Burkholderiales > Burkholderiaceae > Burkholderia. The sequence continues at coordinate 2,097 of NZ_JAHACR010000187.1, forward strand.
GCGATCGCACGCGCCTTCCCACATCGACACGAAGATCACCGCGCAGATGTTGCTGATCACGCTCGTCAGCGCGCGCGCCTCGGACATGAAGCGGTCGATGCCCACCAGAATCGCCACCCCGGCGACGGGCAGATCCGGAATCACCGTGAGCGTCGCGACGAGCGCGACCAGCCCGCTGCCTGACACGCCAGCCGCGCCCTTGGAAGTGAGCAACATGACGGCGAGCATCGTCGCGATCTGCGGCGCGGAAAGCGGCACATCGCACGCCTGCGCGATGAACAGCGAGGCGAGCGTCAGATAGATCGCGGTGCCGTCCAGATTGAACGAATAGCCCGCGGGCAGCACGAGCCCCACGACGCCCTTGTCACAACCGAGCGCCTCCAGCTTCGCGATCAGGCGCGGCAGTACCGGTTCCGTCGACGATGTCGCGAGGACGATGAGCAATTCCTCGCGCATGTAGCGCAAAAGACGCCAAAGCGCGAAACCGTGCAGACGTGCGAGCGGCGCGAGCACCAGCGCAACGAACAACAGGCATGCCACGTAGAAGGACGCCATCAGCATGCCGAGCGAACCGACCGAGCGGATGCCGAATCGGCCCACCGTAAAAGCCATCGCACCGAATGCTCCGAGCGGAGCGAGTCGCATGATCATCGCGAGGATGCGAAAGAGTATCTGGGCGACGCCGTCGATGAGCGCCAGCACGGGCCGGCCGGCCCGTGGAGACGCATTCAGTGAAAAACCGAAGAGCAGCGATAGCAGCAGCACCGGAAGCACCTCGCCCTTCCCGAAGGCGCCGAGCATGGTTTCCGGGATCATGCTCAGCCCGAACGCCACCATTCCGCTCGCCTGCGTGTGCTGCGTATATTGCGCGAGGATGCTCGAATCCAGATGATGCACGTCGATGTGCATGGCGTCGCCAGGCCGCAGCACGAGTGCGGCGACGAGTCCGAGCGCGAGCGCAACGGCCGTCAGGAGATAGAAGAGCGCCAGCGCCTGGATGATCGTGCGTCCGATGGCCTTACTGCTCGCAAGCGACGTGATGCCCGAGACGATCGTGCAGAAGACGATAGGTGCAATCATCATCCGCACGAGCCCGACGAACGCATCGCTGAGCGGCTTGAGGAGCGCGCCTGCTGGCGGCCAGAAGTGGCCGAGCGCCATTCCGAACACCATGGCCAGCAGGACCTGTACATAAAGCAAACGAAGCGGTCTTGCAAACCTCACAATGGCGTCTTCCTTCTTGTCTTCGCTGTCGCCGTCACATTATCGTCCGCGGCATCACTGCTTGCGACGCCGGCGCGCTTCGTTTCGATGATCGTTCGGTGAAACTCCTGTGCGGCGGGGGTAAGCGGCCGTCCGCGTCGTCTTACGATGCCCACGCGTCGTTTCACCACGGGGTCGACGAGCGGCACGCTCGTGAGAACCGGGTGGTCGTGTCCGGGCATGGCCATCGACGGCACCGCGGCGACACCGAGCCCGGCTTCGACCAACCCGAGCATGGTCGTGACGTGTCGTGTCTCGCAGACGCTCGGCGCACGTGGCGCCACGGCCGAGAGCGCCTGATCGAGCAACAGGCGGTTACCGGAAGTCTTGTCCACCGAGACGTACTCGTGCTCGTAAAGCTCGCTCCAGGTCACGCGCTTCTTGCGAGCGAGGGGATGGTCGCGGCGGCAGGCAGCAACGAACCGCTCCTGCAGCAGCACTTTGAACTCGATCTCGGACTCCTGACTGCCCATAAAGCTCACGCCGAAATCAGCCTCGCCGCTGATGACGGCACCCAGCACCTCGTTCGCGCTCGAATCGAGCAGCTTGACCCGGATGCGCGGAAAGCGGCGATGATAGCTCGCGATGACGTTCGGCAGAAAGTAGTACGCCACCGAAGGCACGCACGCGATGGTCACATGACCCAGGCGGCTCGACGAAACATCGCGGATGCCGAGCAGCGCGACGTCGAGATCATCGAGCAGTTGCTCGGCGCTCGGCGCAAACACGCGACCGACGGTCGTGAGCGTGACGCTGCGCGTCGTGCGCTCGAAAAGACGCACGCCGAGCGCTTCCTCGAGCTTGTCGATCCGACGACTCAGGGCTGGCTGGGAAATGCTCACCGCCTCGGCGGCCTTTCGGAAGCTTCCCAGCTCCACCACCGCGCGAAACGCCTGCAAGTCATTCAAGTCAAAGTTAACACCCACGGCCAGCCTCCACGTCTTAGATGGCGAGTATTTTGCATGATTCAGCCGAGCGCACCTCCACCCAAACGACGTTCGCCTCCGCGGCCCTTGATCGGTGCCACCGGCATGACGCGCGACGGACGGATTTTCAGCGCGTCCCGCCGCATAAACAAGAAGGGCCCGCCTCCCGGCGAGCCCATCGGACTACCCTGCTTGCGCGGCGATCAGCCGCAACGGCGGCGGCAAAAACGCCGTCGCGGAATGCTGAGTTGCAAGGGCTGCCGCAACCTATCCTCGCAGGCAGCCCGTCACCGAATCAGGCCGGCCCGCCCTCCGTCGCCTGGCTGCACTCCGCGTCGGACGGATTCGACTTGCAACGGATTTTCTTCAGCATGTGCTGCATGTCGTGGTCGTACCATTTCTCGTCCCACAGACCCTGACGCACCTTGACCAGCAGTTCGGCGTAGCTCTTCGTGCGCTCCGCATCGACGTGCGACCAGTAGTTGCCGGGCACCTCGCGGTCGGTCTTCTCGATGCGGCTGATCGCCGGATCCCACATGTTCTCCGCCACCCAGGTACGCGACTGCTGACCGAAATCGGGCCGGAATCGGCTCTTGTGGATATCGACCTGCAACGACAGCATGCCCAGCACGTAGTCGGCGATGCCGCCGTCGGTGCCCAGGCCCTTGTACAACTCGAGCGCCTTGTATGCAAACGACGGCGCGTAGGCATATTCGACGCTGCCGTTGTTGAACATCGGACCGAACGACGCGATGGTGGCCGGCACCGGCGCGGCACCCGCAACATTGGCGAATGTGGTGGCCTGCTTGTCGAACGCCAGCACCGCGACCTTCTTGCCGGCCGCCTTCTGCATGCTGGACAGGTTGTCCTTGTGACGCGCGAACAGGAACACCTTGCCGCCCGGCGCGACGGCCGCGACTTCGAAATCCCCTGACGTCATGTACTTGGCGGCCTTCGGGCTCGAGATCGCCATGATCGCGCTGCGCACCTGCGGATACGTCTGCAGGCCGCCGACCATGTCCAGGCTGCCGGCGAACTTCACGAACTGGATGTTGTGCACACCCGTGATCTCGACGGCGTCGCACTTGCCGCTCTTGAAATCGGAAACGGCGACGTCCTCGTCCGTGTACGGCTTCGGCTCGAACTTGACTCCCCAGTTCAGCGCCTGCGTGATGTAGTCCTGGAAGGACTGGTAAATGAAGCCGTTCGCGCCGATCGGATCGTAGATGCACAACGTCCGGCTGACCGTATCGGCAAACGCATGCGAGCTGCCGCACAGGGCTGCCGCGACGGCCGCCATTTTCAGCGTCTTTCCCCAGTTCCCGCTCCGACGATTCATGGTTTCCTCCCTCCCATTCGACTTTGGATTGAGGCAGAGAACCGCGGCTGCGGCGCCCTCGCCCGTTCGACAGCAAATCGTTTACGCAAACATCTTGTAGACCAGCGGGCCGAACGCATCGATCAGCAGGACCGTGCACATGACGACCAGCGGCATCAGCACGCGCTCGTGCCGGCGATAGAACGAGGTCTCGCGGGGTTCCGCCATCAGCGCCTCGAACTCGTGCTCGCCGATCGACTGCCGGGCGAGCAGGTGGTTGAGCGCCACCGGCGGCATCAGATAGCCGACTTCGAAGGCGACCAGCGTGATCATCCAGAAATGCACCGGCGAGATGCCGTTGCGGTAGGCGATGCCGGCGATGACGCTGCTGACGAGGATGATCGCGCCGTACGGATCGATGAGCATGCCGACGATGACCAGCGTCACGACGAGGATCGCGGTGGCGGCCCACACCGAGCCGAGATGCTGGGGAAACAGATCCATCACGCCCGAGCGCTCCACGGCGCCGCCGACCGACACGGCAAATGCCATCAGCAGCAACAGTGCGCCGATGGACACGGCCGACTGCAGCGTCGAGTCGCGCACGACCGGCCAGACGCGGCCGAACGTGGGCGCGCCGCGCTCCGGCTTCCGGACCGACCGGAAGAAGACGAGCACCCAGCGCTCGAACGCGATGATGCCAAGCAGAATGAACGGCAGCACCACGGGAATCGAGAACTCGTTGAACGGCGTCTGCAGGATCACGGTGAACAGAAACACCATGAAGATCGCGATCGCGGCATAGGGAATCAGCGGAACCAGCGCCCGCAGGCTCGGCCCGAGGGCCACGCGCGGCGACGCAATGGAGAGCGACGAGCGCCGCGTCGCGATCACGACGATCGCCAGAAGCACGGCCGACAGCATGAAGATCCTCGATCCCCATACGAAGATCTGATCAGTGGTCACTTCGCGGTTGAGTGCCGAAATGATCACGATCATGAGGCATGGGTTCAGCACCACGCCCATGCTTCCGGACATGGCGGCGGCGCCCATCGCGAGTTGCCGGCGGGCGCCGTTCTCACGCAACTCCTCATAGATCACGCCGCCGATCGCCAGCACGAAGATGCCCGATGCGCCGGTATAGGCCGTCGGCACCGCGGCAATCAGCACGACGGCGATGGTGATCAGTTCCGGGGCGAGCTTCCAGGGCCGCAGCACCTCGAAGATCAGCGACGTCAACCGGGTCTCCTTCAGGAGCACACCGGCCCAGATGTAGAGCGCCACATCCAGATACAGATCCGAAAACATCACCATGCGGCGAATCTGCACGATCGCGCCGGACAGGTAGTGCTCGCCGAATATGAACCACAGCAGCGTGAATATGCCGAGCACGACATAGAGCGGGATCGTCATCAGCGCGCGGCCGAGATGGCCGCCCGGCACGGCCGTCGCCGGCACCTTGACGCAATCGACCAGACACAGCACGGACAGCAGACCGAAACCGGCAATCCAGATCCAGTGCAACAGATTGGACACCGATGCGCCCGCACCTTGATCCAGCCGGCTCCATTCGATCGCCGACGCCAGCAGCCCAAGGTTGGCGACCGCCTGGGCGATCGCGCTGACCCGATAGTCCAGCGCCGTCGCGGGCAGTCTCAGGGCAATATGCTCGTGCCCGAGCTTGCCGGCGAACCCGCACAACAGGATCAGCAGCACGAGGACATACGGCTGGACGTCCTGCCCGGCGACGGTGAGCGCGCCAACCGCCAGTTCCAGCGTGCGATACGCCCGCAGGGCCAGCGACTGACTCGCCTGCCGGTTGTGCTCGTAGAGCCTGAACAGCTTCCGGCACTGGTCGCGCTGATCGACCAGCGATGCGCGGACGGCGCCGGGATCGACCGGCCCCGAATCGAACAGGCTATCCGCGTTCGACTTTCGGGACTGGGCAACCGCCTGCGCAACCTGAGCGTCGATGTTCGCATTCGCATCGCAGGCCGGCTTCGGCATCTCGACCCGGAGAAAGTTGTATCCCGGCCAGAATGTCTCGCCCAGATTGAGCAGGCGCGCATGGACGAACGAACTGGTGGCGAATGCCACCGCCGCCAGCAGAAGCAAGGCCGTGGGCAACGCAATCAGCCAGTTGCGCCACGCGTGCATGCCCGGCTTTGTGTGGGCCGCGAGAAAAATTTGAGTCTCCACCGAAATCTCCTCCGCGCCTGACCGTGTCATTTCAGCAGGCCGCTGATGTCGTCCGTCTTGTTGCCCGCCGCGTCTTTCGGGAACCGGCCCAGGCCTTCGTAGGGTGTCCGTGCGCCCGTGGCGCGCATCCAGATCTGATCCGAGTAGTACGTCGCCTCGACGCGGCCGATCTCGCCGAGCAGGGCATATTTCCTGGGAATCCGGTTTTGCCGGTCGATGGCGACGAACTGCCGGATCGCGTCCTGCTCCCTGACCACGTCGCCGCGACCGTAGGCCGCAATGGCTGCGAACGTGGCCGCGAGCGGCATGCCGGACGACTTGGCCACTTCGACCGCATGATCCATCACCGCCTGGGGATCCTTGCCTGCGGGCGCAGTCCCCGGAACGCTCGACCACGCGGCCGCACGAATCGCTTCCGGCATGCCCCACCATTTCGCGTTGTTCAGGCACTCCGACGATCTCGCC
>NZ_JAHACR010000188.1 GCF_018375725.1 Burkholderia sp.
GAATCGCGCCGCGGTCAGTGATGGCCTGCACAACCGCGACAAGCTTGTCAGCGGCGTACACGTACCAGCGTTTCAGTTGGGATCGGGGGTACATGGGGTTCTCAGTAGGTCAGTTGCTTCGCATTCGCCTGGAACACGGCACGCGCGAATCCCATCGGCGTCGCCGAGCGAATGTCGCCGCGGTCGCCGGACGGGGGGGCAGCGTGGATCCGGTTGTCGGGCGCGCCCAAGCCATCTGCTCGGTTCGGCTCCGGCATCTCGAATCCGCCGCCGACCCAGAGGCATGTCTTCTTCGTGTAGTTGTCGGTCAACTCAAAGCCCGTGAACTCGTATGGGTGAAACGTGTGGTCTGGCTTGCGCCAGTGCGTCGAGATCGTGCTGACTGGGTTCTCGATGCCATAAGGGCAGCCGAGCCTTTCGAGGAATTCGGCGGCCGTCGCGAACATCTCAATCGACTGCGACAGGGCGCGGAGGCCTTTCCCCTTGAACCAGCGGGCGCCGCTGACTGCCAAATGCGTGCACGGCGGGAACGCAAAGCCGAAAACGACGGTCGAGTCCGGCGGGATCGAGGGCGGCCCGATCAAGGCATCCCATTGCTGAAAAATGATCCCGTCGCGAACGGTCGTGCCGCGGTGCTGGACGTCAAAACAGATGCACCGATAGCCGGCTTCCGCCCAGGGCTGCGCCATATTCCCCGTTTTGTCGAACAGAAAGACTGCGGTCGGAACGTTCACTCGCATCCTCAAATCAGAAAGAGCCGGGCGCTATTTCGAGCCCGGATAGGTTTTCGTGAAATCAAAAAAAGAGGCGACCGAAGCCGCCTGAAGCCACGCACCCCGATTCGAAGTCGCGCGTGGTGTTGAATCAATCAGCCGACTTGCGCCGCACTGCCGAGCAAACCTCGACAACGCGCTTGCACTCATCGACGTTCATGTAGCCGATGTGCGTCAGCTTGAATGGGATGCCGAGTCGCTCTGATAGCCAGCGATAGCCAGCTTTGCGGGCATGCGATTTCGAGCATCCATCGCGCCGAATCTTTGCCTGCCAGAGTGGATCGAATGCGGCATGCGCCTTCATCTTCCACTCGCGCAGTTCGGCATTGGCGAGGCAGCCGAGGGCATTCGTTGTGCCGGGATGACAGCCGACCCATGCGGCGCATGGAGCGCATACCCACATCGGCCCGTAGTCGCGTTGGTAGGGGTAACCGTCGTCACCAGCGCGAAGCAATTTCGCGGGCTGCTCGCAATAGCGACACGTTTTGATCTTCATGATTAGGCGCACCGCACCCAAGGCTTACGCTGGAAAACGCGCATTGCGCCTATCAGTGCTTGGGGCGGTGCGGTTTGGTTACGCGGCTTGTTGGAAGCTCAGGCGATAGAACGCCTCGCGCGTGATCTCGACGTCATGCACGCAGTACTCCGCGACCTCTGCGATCTTCCCTTCCTGGATCATCGGCCAGACCATCGAGCCGTCGATATCACCCTTCCCCTCGATCCCGAGTGCCTTGCACAAGTTATCGAGCGAGACGCGATTGCCGACTCCGGCCCACGCGACCATCGTGTCGAAGACATGCATATCCCACGGGCGAGCGTTGAACGGGATGATCGACGGCGGCTTGATGCCGAGCACGACTGCACGCTGGAACAGGAAGCGCAGATCGAATCCGACCACGTTGTGACCGACGAACACGGGGCGCGTATCGCGAGACGGATCGAATACGCTGTTGATTTCGTTGAACGCAGACTGAATCACTGCGCGCTCCGTTGCGATATCGAAGGCGCCGTTTTCGTCCACCGTATAGCTGGCGAATGCGGGCTCGTTGTCGACCGCAAGACCGATCACCGCGATATGCCCTCGCCCGCCATCGAATGACGTCTTGCGGTATTCCTCCTGCGCCACGTCCTCCGACTTCTCCTCGCGGAATCGCTCGACCCACTTGGCAAGCATCGAATCCTTCGAGGTGAATTTGATTTCAGAGGGGTCGGTCATGCCGAGATCGGCGGCGGCCTGCTCCTTCGTCAGCGTTGACGGCGCTTTGAAGTTCTCGGCTACGCTCTTGCGAATCACGGCGAGGACGGCGGGGTCTTGGGAGGGGCAAGTCTCGATATCGAGAGTGATTATTGACATTTCCGATTCCTCCATTTTTCTTTCGTGAATGCATTCGAGCATGCTGCGTGCCATGCGAGTCGATCTCTGAATGTCGATATTACGAGTTGGTCTGGCGCAGCATATTGCTTGCAATAAATACATTTAAGCCAATTTGCATTCCCGCACGCCTTTAAGGCGTCAGTGCGAGCATGTATGAGGTTGTGGTACGCGCGATCCGGGCAAATGACCAAGTTCTCGTTACGGTTGTCTGCCCTGATCTCGTTGACGTGATGAACAACGGCATCAGGCGGCAATGGCTTGCCAAGCGCCTTTTCTGCGATGGAAACATGGTCGAACTTTTTTATGCCGCCCACTTGATGGCCAAGGTAGCCGCTCTCCATGTATCCGTCGCCATTGGCTCGCTTCTTCGTAATTAACGGATCGCCATGTTTAAGCCAGCGTCGATAGTGCATGGCGCACCATCCCCGCTTTTCTCGCTTCTTGCCGCAACCTTCAATTGAGCACGCATGCATCGCCGCTCCTAGAAGGGAATCGAATCGTCATCATCGAACGACCCGCTGCCCGAACCCGCTGCCGTCCCAGCCGAATGGCTTGCGCCAGCAGGACGCTTCTTGAGCGGACGATCAGCCAGTTGCGCCACACGCTGTGCCAGTTGTTCGGGCTTCTGCTTGCCGCCGAGGATCTCGCCGGCAGTCAATTCCGTATTGGCCTCGAACACACCGACGAGCTTCGCGCTCCATGCGGTCTGACCGGGGTTCTTGCGGCTCTCTTCCTCGGTCTTTTGGAGCAAGAAGCCGATTTGCTTGCCATGCATTTCCGGGAACACCGTCGCCTGCTCGGTGTACTCCTGCTTCGCTTCGCGATCCCAGCGCTTGACTTGGCCGGGTGCCGGCTGGATGCCGCGAAGCTTGAGGCAGGTCATCATCGCCATCAGCAGGTCATAGCCGGACAGCTTCTCGCCGTCGGACTTGACGGTGTAGATGAACTGGCGCGTCTCGCGGCCGTCGTGCACCTGGAGCGTCAGCGCGACGCCACGCGTCCCTGTCGCTGCCTTGATATCCTCGGCGCAGAGGATCTTGCCAACGTACTTGCCGGTTTCCGTGAGCCAGTTCGACGTCTTGTCAGCGTTCATCGCGGCTTGCTTGTCGAGTTGATACATGTCTGATTTCCTTTATTTCCAGTTTTCGATTCGAATGATTCGGCTAATGTGTGATTGATGCACGCCAAACGCCGCCCCTAACATCTTCTGCGCCTCACCTTCCTCATAGCGGCGCCTTATTTCCGCTATGTCATGCTCCGTCAGTTTCGCCATGCCGTGATTTTCCTTCGCGATATGGCTGGGCTTACCTTTGTTGTGGGCAGTCTGCCCTTTCTTCCAATGGAACCTCTGACGCCCTTTCTGGATCATGTCTTGGGCGTTGTCCAGCGCGCTTCCGAGAAACAGATGATTCGGATTCACGCAGCATCGGATATCGCAGCGATGCAGCACGTATGCGCCATCGGGGATCGGGCCGTTATGCAATAACCAGGAAACGCGGTGGGCATAATCACTTGTTCCCTTGTAGCCGATGTTCCCGTACTCGCTTGGCATACAACTCGCCATCCATATCCAGCAGCCGCTAAACGGGATTCGCTCAACCTTGCTGAGCAAGACGCTCAAAACCTGAGCGTCCGTTCTCTGCTTCATGCTGCAGCTCCTATTTCGTAGAACGCGGCGATTCTTTCGTCGACCAGCGCAAGATCATTCTCAATATGGGTCTCGGCAAACATTCCGATGGGACTCTTGCAGCAATCCTGCCCATTCGTTTGCGTACTGAACTGATAATTGCCGTTCACGACTTCCGTGCGCAATACGATTGTGAAGAACCCTTCCGGGACAAGCGTTTGGTCGACCATCTTTCCAACCGTCTTCATGCGGACGTTGCCGAAGTCATCGGTTTGCGTATGCGCAAGGATGTACACCCGACGATGCGGCGCAAGGTCGCCAGCCGCATTGAAAATGTTCCAGGTGTTTTTGGCGAGGTCCGTGAACTTGTCGTATCCCTTCTCGCTACTGCGGTTCATCAACTCCGAGACCATGACTGACTGATAATCGTCGATCACCACAACCTCATGAGGCGAGCCGCGCATGATTTTTTCGATAATCGCCGGATCACTAGTCTGGATAACGTTGCCTTCCGATTTGAGCGTAGCCCGAGTCTTCCACCCGGTAGCCCGAAAAGGAAGCGGTTTCTTGATGCACTGAATCAGGATCGTCTTTGCCGGGTCCAAATTCCGAAGGCTCGTAGACTTTCCCGTTCCCGAATTGCCTAAAACAAGGGTCGCGATGCTCATTTCCTGATTTCCTTTTCGATTGTTCGAAAGATCGCAGCGCATCGGCTGCTTCCTGCTCCTGCCGCTCTTGCTCGGCTTGGGCTTGCCAGTAATCCGGCCCGTCGTCGTCAGTCATCGTCATCACCTCTCGGCAAACAAAGCCAGTAGTCGTGTTCCTCGTTGATCCGCTTATACGGCTGCGCCGGATCAATCTCCCATCGACTTTGAATGCCAATCAGCGGCCAATCGCATCCCTTGATGCCCCAGACCGTCACCATGCGACCGTACTCGCCGGGGCCACCGTTAAACGTGCCGTCCGGATCGCTGAAGGTTTCGAATGCTGAAAGCTGGGCGCGATGGCGGGCGAAAATGACGTGATAGACCTCAGCGCTTGTCGTGAGGTGCACGTAATCGCTCACGTCGCCACCTCGCTCGGCTTATTCTCGATGGCGAGGAGCGATTGAATCCGCCCATTGATCTCCGTGATGCGCGCCTGAAACTTTGCTGTCACTTCCGCTTTTTCTCGCTCGAGATTCGCGACGATCCCGGAGCGCGGATCGAACCCATCAGGCACTTCGACCTCGAATGAGTGATCGCACACCTTGACGTACTCAGGAAAAGACTTCGACATGTCGCATTCCCAGAACGAGTATTCGACAGTGCCGACGATGCGACCGGTGCCGTAGTCGTAGTCTTCCTTCTGCTGGGCAAACAGATGCCCATTGATCGTCACTTTCATGATTTCCTCCCCTGCCGACGCCGCCACTCGGCCGTCAGCGTTTCGATTTCCGCCTCGCACGCCTCGCGTTCGTGGCGTTCGTTGTGACGTGTGGCGCCGTCTGATCGCTCGTAGGCGCGATGGGCGTTCTTGCGCGAGTTGTAATGAGCTAGGAGCGCGGCGTCGGTTAGTGATTCGAGGGTGATCATGGATACTCCTTCGCGTTCTGATATGCCGTCATGGCATCCGTCGCGAGCTGCCGATCAGCGATGCTGGCCATAATCCGGTCGTAGTTCCACGTCGTATCGCGGAATACGCGTCCGTCGCAGAAGTCATGCAGGCATGCAACGACATCGTTCGCGATCTCCTTGTCTTCATCAGTGATGATCGTGAAACGGTGCAGGGCGTCACTCACTCGATACGGGCCTTCCGACCAGTCGTTACGCGTCGCCATCATCGCGAGAGCCAGATCGACGCGCTGATCCTTGCCGCGCAGCGCTTCCAGCACGTCGCCCCACGTCGATTCGTCTTCCAGTTCGTAGCGCAGCACGACGCGTGCGAGCTCGACGTTCGCCTTGCGCGCATCGCGCTCCGCCTGTTCCGCGCGCTGGCGCTGCTGCTCGGCCTGTTCGGTCTCGCGCGCGGCGATGGCGGCATATTCGTCGTATCGCGCCTTGAGCGTCTCGTACGAGCGCGTCGCGTAAGCGAACCCATCGTCTGTCTTGATGAAGCGCGCGATGTCCCCTATCCAACCGGCCTCACGCGTGATGTTCTTCGGGTAGCGGGAGCGTGATTTCGTATCGCGCTCGCTCCACGACTTCGGCATGCCGATTTCTTCCATGAACGCACGAACGCGATCGGCCGTTCCCTTGTTGCGTTCGATGGCCTCGATGTTCGCCTCGTGCAGAGCGACGTCCTTCGCGCGGGCGGCTTCGAGTTGCGCCAACGCGTGTTCGGCGACCCTTTTCGCCGACGGTGCGCTGTAGGTCGACAACGAACTCGCGTAGCTTTGCGGGCTCGCCATGCACTTGCTGACAAAGCCGCACTGTTCAATGGAATTGATTTTGCTCATGCCGCTTTCCTCGTCAGTGCCGGCCGATAGTGGCCGTCGTAATCCCTCGCCAGCAGCCAGCGACTCCCAAGCGCACGGATCGCTTGCAGGCGTTTCGATTCGTGGATCACGGCAGCGCGATCTTCTGCGCTCAGGCCGGTGTCGATGTGCCGCAGGTCTTCGTTTGCTTTCGGTACTCGGAACATGTCAGCCTCCAATTAATCGAGAAACAGCCATCGCCGCAAAGCCGCACACAAGGCCCGTCGCCGACGCGATTGCAATGCTGGTGCGTGGGCGGGTGAGGTCGGTGTGGGTCATGTCTGCTCCTCCCATCCCCATTCGATGAGGTTCCAGATCTCGTCTTGCAGCGCCGAGTCCTTCTCCAAATCACTCAACGATTCCCAGTCCTCGCGATCAACCTCGACCGTGCGATGGCTTTTTGAGCCGACGCGATTCGTCATCGCCCAGATGCGCACTTTGATTTTTCCGCTCACTTCCACCCTCCCGCGCGCCCATCAAGCGCCTCGTTATCCCGTTTCGCCCAAGCCTCGTCGTCCCACTCAGCCGCTCGCTCAGCCTCACTCAGTGGCTCATCCCGCTCATCCGCCCCGCGCGTTAGCCGATCATCGTGGCGGGCGTCTTTGTCGACTAATCGCATAGGCATCCTAAGTAGAGTGGCTACTGCATGACATTCGTGCGGCGTCTCACCGCTGCGGCTTATAAAAAATGAAACAGCGGCCGTCGCTTCGATCCCGTTGCTGAGGCGGGATAACTGCTTTGGCCTTGCCTCCGGTTGGCGCGGCACCAGCGAAGGAGTTGCTACGCGTCAAGAATCGCGAGTGCAGTTTCGGGCCACTTCGTATCCGAATTCCAATCCGGGACTTCCGAAGCCATCCGGAAACAGGGGATCAGGTCGCCGTCGAGGTCAAGTTGCGGCGTCGCCCACGTCGAGGCGAGATAGGTGTATTCATCCTTGATTGGCCGGCCGTCGCGATAGATTTCGCCACCCGTATAATCCCAGTCGAATTCGAGTCCGGCCCCGGCGATTCCGGGTTTCCGCTCCGCGATCAGGCGCGCGGCCTTTTCCCAGTCGAAAACCATCATTTCATTGCCGCGATTGGCCTCGCCCATCGCAAATGCACGCATCGTGTCCATCACGCCTCCACGTATCAGTCATAAACCGGCTGAGCCAGTTCCTTGTATCCGCTGACGGCATGCGAGATAGCCATCGCGATCAGATTCATTGCCGTCTTGTCGTCAGCGTTACGGGCGCGTTCGTATGCGGCCCGAAGTTTGGAAATGTCCATGTCACCCTCACTGAATGGCGATCGACGCGTAATCGACGGTGCGGCGATAGACCCATCGGCCAAGCCAGAGCGTGTACTCGTCGTACCCGTTGGCGTGCAGCCGGATCATGTTGCAGAGCTTGTCCACGACTACTCCTCATCGGCATCAATCGCCGCCAGCAAATCCAGATCGCTCTCCGTGCAGCAATGCGTCTCGTCGGCCGTCAGCACTTCCCGGCACTCGCGTCGCAGCGTCAATGCCTCGATTGCCGCTTCATGCGACGAAAACGATCCAAGCCAACGCTCGCCATTCACTCCCGCGAATAGCGTGCTGTCACTGACGACTAGGGGTTGTGTCCAGTCCATCGCTGCCTCCATTCCTGTAGAGAATATTGGGCGGTTATGCTTTTGGGGAATGTGTTAGGCGGCTTCGCCTTCGGTTTCCGGCTTATCCGAGACAATCTCGCCGTCGCGATTCAGCGTGTAAAACGTGTCCGCCTTGATGCCATCGCGGCCCACGATCACCGCTTTTGCGTGGAGGATTCGGCCGTATTCGTCGCCATCGGCATCTTCGTCTCGGTAGACGAGGAAAAGCGCGGCACCTTCGATGCCTTTTGCCTTTCCGTAGAAGCCGGATGCGAGAGCAACCGAGTGCTTTCCCTCGGCCGTCGCGGCGCTTTGGTAGCCCGTGTTCGTCGCGGCGCTGCGGTTGCCCGTGTTCGTCGCGGCGCTGTAGTCGCCCGTGTTCGTCGCGGCGCTGCGGTTGCCCGTGTTCGTCGCGGC
>NZ_JAHACR010000189.1 GCF_018375725.1 Burkholderia sp.
GCGCGCGTGCGCGAACTGCTCGAACTCTTCAATCTCGCGCCGTCCGAATTCGCCGACAAGCTGCCGCATGAGCTGTCGGGCGGACAGCAGCAGCGCGTCGGCGTCGCGCGAGCGCTCGCGGCCGAGCCGTCGATGCTGCTGATGGACGAACCGTTCGGCGCGCTCGATCCGATCATTCGCGGCAAGGCGCAGGACGAACTGCTCGCGTTGCAGCGCCGGCTCGGCATCACGGTCGTGCTCGTCACGCACGACATCGAGGAAGCGCTGCGGCTCGGCAACACGATCGCGGTCATGGACCACGGCCGGCTGTTGCAGGTCGCATCGCCCGCCGAGATCCTTTGCGAGCCCGCGGCAGGCGTCGTCGAGCAACTGGTCGCCGGCGTCGACCGGCCGCTGCGCCTGCTCGCACTGACGCCGATCGATGCGGTCGCCGAACCCGGCAGCGCGGCCGGGCCGCCGATCGCCGCGACGCGCACGCTGCGCGACGCGGTCTCGGAACTGTTGTGGCGCGGCGTCGATGTACTCCCGGTCGACGACGCCGATGGCCATGTCACGCGCCGCATCACGCTCGATGCGATTCGCGCGCATGCGCGCCGGCCCGCATGACGATGTGGCCGCTGCCGGGCGCGCCGCGGCGCCTGCCCTCGGTCATCGCGCGCGGCGCGGCACTCGCCTTGCTGCTCGTGCTGCTGTTTCGGCCCATCTGGCTGCAGGGGCTGTTCGCACCGTTCGCGGAAAACGGCGCACCCGCCATCTACGATCGCGCAAGCCTGCTCGACCTCACGCTCGCGCACCTCGGCACGGTCGCCGTGTCGAGCCTCATCGGCACGCTGATCGCGGTTTCAGCCGGCATTGCGGTGACGCGCCCGTCGGGCGCGGACTTCCTGCCGGTCGCACGCAGCATCGTCAACATCGGCCAGACATTCCCGCCGGTCGCCGTGCTCGCGCTTGCCGTGCCGGCGGTGGGCTTCGGCCTGAAACCGGTATTGATCGCGCTCGTGCTTTACGGATTGCTGCCGGTATTCGAAAGTACGATCGCAGGCATCGGAGACGTCCCGCGCGACATCGTCGACGCCGCACGCGGAATGGGCATGAACGGATGGCAGCAATTGCTATCGGTCGAATTGCCGCTCGCGTTTCCGGTGATCGTCAACGGCATCCGCCTCGCGGTCGTCATCAATCTCGGCACCGCGACGATCGGCTCGACCGTGGCCGCGCACGGGCTCGGCGACGTGATCATCGCCGGACTCCAGACCGCCAACACGGCGTTCGTGCTGCAAGGCGGCATGATCGTCGGTTTGCTCGCCGTGCTGGTCAGCGACGCGATCAGCTCGATCGCACACGTCGCAGTCAAACGCGGATAAGCGTTTTCGCGAGCGGCGTACCGCGCCGCACCAACGCCCGTCACGGGACACATGCGTTGCCGGTCCACGCTTGCAGCCGCTTTCACCGGCATGCCCACGCCAGCCATTCATCGAGAAGGGCCGATATACTATGCGCCTTCTCCCCTCCTTCCCCGGACCATGCGACGATTACCCTGGCTGATCGTGCTTTTGCTCTGCACCGCGAACCAAGCGTGGGCGCAACAGGCGTCCGTGCCCGACGTGGCATCGCAACCCGCGGTCACCCAGCCGAACGGCAACAACGAGCGCATCGCGAGCTATCTCGCGAAGAAGTTCGGACTGGCAAAGGAGAAGGCCGCGCAACTCGCCGATATCGTCAACGTGACCGCGACGAAGTATGCGCTGCCGCCGGCAGTCGTGTACGCGATCATCTCGATCGAGTCCCGCTTCAAGGAAAAAGCGCGCGGCTCGAATGGCGCGACCGGCCTGATGCAGGTCGTGCCCGCCGCGCATCGCGGCCTGCTGAAGAACGTGAAGGATCTGACCGAACCGACGGCCAATGTCAACGCGGGCTCCGCGATCCTGTCCGGCTACGTGAAAGCAGCCGGCGGCGATCTCGGCGCCGCGCTGAAGAGCTACGGCGGCTCGCACGCCTACGCCGACAAGGTGATGCAGCGTGTCGAGTCGTTCCGGTTCGTGCTCGAACCGAGCAACGACGCCAACGCCGGATTGATGCCGGTCAGCGCGCCCGCGGCGCCTGCATCGGCATCGTCCGCGCACAATGCGAAATAGCGGACGATACGACGTCGCAACTGCCTCATGAAGCGCGTGGCCGGCATATGCGAAAGCGGCCGGCCACGTCCCCACGACATGCCGCGCGCCACACCGCTCAAAAACGCGCCGACGCCCCCGTCCACTGCAGATAATCGCTGCGCGTCCAGTCGAGCGCCACGCCGACACGCTTCGTCCCGGGCCGGATCTTCGGCTTGTGGGCAGACAGCGTCAGCGTCTCCAGCGCCGGCCATTCGCTGAACGACAGCACCGCGATATCGGCGACGAGCGTTTCGAGCAGACGCGTATGCGACTTGTGCGCGAGGAAAGCCGCGATACGCGCGCAATACCCGTCGTAGTCGATCCATTCGCCCGCCTCGCTCGGCTCGCAGCGATAGCCGAGCCGCGCATCGATCACGATCGGCTGCGGCGCGTCGTGCTCGTGTGCATGGATGCCGATGCGAGCGGGCACCATCAGCTCGTCGACGAACACGCTCCAGCCGCGCCCTCGCAGGCGCGGCGTGTCGATCGCGACGAACGGGGCGTCGGCCGGCTTCATGACGTCAGCGGCGCCGCCGCGTCGAGCATGATGCGGCAGAAGTAATCGGCGAAACTGCGGCGCACGACGATCTCGAACGTGTCGTCGCCGGTCGGCACCAGCACGATCGACGCCTTGAAGAAGTGGCTCTGCGCACACTGCCCCGGCTTGAACATGCGCGGATGCAGATCGAGCGGACAGCCGCGCGACAGCACGTCGCGCACGCGCTCGCCGCTGATCTCGACGACGGTGTAGCCGCTGCCGACGTCGACCGCCGCCGCATACGCACCCTGCACGGCCTCGGCCAGCTTCGCCTCCAGCACGCCGGCCTGCACCGGCCCGTTCGAGCGCACGAGCCATTCGTCGGGGCCGAGCCACAGCACGTCGTACTCCGCGCTGCGTGCGACCGTGTTCGGCGCGGCGGGCGGCCGGCAGCCGACCACGCGTTCGAACGCGCTGACGAACGCAGGGTCGGACAGCTCGCCGCGCACGTTGACGAGATCGAGAAAGGCCCGCTCACGCATCGCGAATTTCTTCGACGCGCTCGCCTGCTGCGCCTTCAGCAAATCGGCAGCGCCGACGAACGGCGACTCGAGCAGCACGCCGCCCGCGCGCTCCGCCACCGCTGCCTGGTTTCTCGTTTCATTCCACATGCTGACGCACCCCTTCGGTATCGTAGAAAACCGGGCTCGTGATCTTCGCGGTCACACGCTTGCCGTTGGCCAGCGGAATCACGACGCTCTCGCCCATCTTGCCCAAGCCGCCCTTCACGACCGCGAGCGCGATCGAGCGCTTCAGGACCGGGCTGTAATAACTCGACGTCACGTGGCCGATCATCGGCGTCGGCTCGGTCGCCGAGACCGGCGTATCCGGCGCGACGATCTGCGCACCCTCCGGCAGCACGAACTGCTCGTCGTCCGTCAGGAGACCGACGAACTGCTTGCGGCCCGCCTTCGCCGTATCCGCACGCGTGAGGGAACGCTTGCCGAGGAAATCCTTCGATTTCGCGACGAGCCCGCCCATGCCGAGGTCGTCGGGCGTGATCGAACCGTCGGTGTCCTGCCCGACGATGATGTACCCCTTCTCCGCGCGCAGCACGTGCATGGTCTCGGTGCCGTACGGCGTGATGCCGAACTCCGCACCCGCCGCCATCAGCGCTTCCCACACCGCGCGTCCCGCGTTGGCCGGCACGTTCACTTCGTAGGCCAGCTCGCCCGAGAAGCTGATCCGCATCACGCGCGCCTTCACGCCCGCGACGGTGCCGTTGCGATAGCTCATGAACGGGAACGCCTCGTTGCCGAAGTCGATGTCCTTGCAGACCTTCTGCACGACCTTGCGGCTCTTCGGGCCGACGACCGCAAAGGTCGCCCAGTGGTCGGTCACCGATGCCAGGCGCACCTTCATGTCCGGCCATTCGGTCTGCAGCCAGCGTTCGAGCCACGTGAGCACGCGTGCCGCGCCGCCCGTCGTCGTCGTCATCATGAAATGCTGCTCGCCGAGGCGCACCGTCACGCCGTCGTCGAACACCATGCCGTTCTCGTCGAGCATCAGGCCGTAGCGGCACTTGCCGACCTCGAGCTTGTTCCACGGATTCGTGTACATCCAGTTCAGCAGCTTCACCTCGTCCGTGCCCTGGATGTCGATCTTGCCGAGCGTCGAGGCATCGAGCATGCCCACGCCGTTGCGCACCGCGAGACACTCGCGCTGCACCGCCGCGTGCAGGTCCTCGCCCTTCTGCGGGAAGTACCACGGACGCTTCCAGTTGCCGACGTCCTCGAACATCGCACCGTGCTCGACATGCCATTCATGCACGCAGGTCTTGCGCACCGGATCGAGAAAATCGCCGAGCTCGCGCCCCGCGAACGTGCCGAACGTCACCGGTGTGTAGTTCGGGCGGAACGTCGTCGTGCCGGTCTCGGGAATCGTCTTGCCGAGCGCCTGCGCGAGAATCGCCATCCCGTTGATGTTGCCGAGCTTGCCCTGATCGGTGCCGAACCCCATCGCGGTATAGCGCTTCACATGCTCGACCGACTCGAAACCCTCACGCGCGGCGAGCAGGATGTCGGCCGCCGACACGTCGTTCTGGAAATCGACGAACTGCTTCGGCCCGCGCGCGGCGGCCTCATGGCTGCCGACGAGCCACAACGGCTCCATCGCGCCTTCGGCGGCTTCCGCGACCTGCGGCGCGACCGGGCGCTGCGCCGCGGCATAGCCGGCCGCCTTCGCCGCCTCCGCGCCGGCGTCGACCGCAAGCCGCATCGCACGCGCCAGGCCGAATTCGCCCGCCGCCGCACCGATGCTCGCTTCGGCCTGAAGGGCCTTGCCGGGCACGAAGCAGGCCTTCTCATCGCTCCAGTGCGCCTTGCCGCCCGATTGCGCGAACAGGTGCAGCACCGGGCTGAAGCCGCCCGACATCGCGACCAGATCGCACGGCAGCGTCGTCAGCTGGCCGCCCGTCTTGCCGTTCGCATACGACGCGATATCGACCGACGACACGCGCCACTTGCCCGCCGCCGCCGTCACGACGGCGCCGCTCATCACCGTCACGCCCTGGCGTTTCGCCGCGGCCGGCAACGCGCCGTGCGTCGAGGCGCGCGCATCGACGACTGTCACCTTCGCGCCGCACGCCTTCAGGTCGAGCGCCGCCTGATATCCGCGGTCGTTGTTCGTGAACACGACGGCATCGCGGCCCGGCAGTACGCCGAAGCGATGGATATACGCGGACACCGCCGACGCGAGCATCACGCCCGGCAGATCGTTGTTGCCGAACACGATCGGACGCTCGTGCGCGCCGGTCGCGAGAATCACGCGCTTCGCGCGGATCTTCCACAGCAGCTCGCGCGTGCCTTTGCGCATCGATACCGGCAGATGATCGGTCAGGCGCTGCGTGACCGTCACGAGGTTGTGATCCTGGTAGCCGAACGCCGTGCTGCGCGACAGGATCTTCACGTCCGGCATCTTGCGCAGTTCGGCCTCGACCTTCTCGACCCACTGCATGGCCGGCTTGCCGTCGAATTCCGCACGGCACGACAGCAGGCTGCCGCCCAGCTCGCGCTGGTCGTCGACGAGGATCACGCGCGCGCCCGCCGTCGCCGCCGCATGCGCAGCCGCGAGTCCGGTCGGGCCGCCGCCGACGACGAGCACGTCGCAATGCGCGTAGCACTTGTCGTAGCGGTCGGCGTCGAGCGTGTCGGGCGCCTTGCCGAGGCCGGCCGCCTCGCGAATCTTCTCTTCATACTTCGGCCACATCTTGCGCGGCCACATGAAGGTCTTGTAATAGAACCCGGCGGGCAGGAAGCGCGAGAGCTTCTGGTTGACCGCATAGCGATCGTTCTCGAGCGACGGTTCCGCGTTCACGCTGGTCGCGACCAGCCCCTGATACAGCTCGACTTCGGTCGAGCGCGCGTTCGGCACGCTGTACGGGCCGGACTCGAGCTGCACGACGGCATTCGGCTCCTCGACCCCCGCCGTCACGATGCCGCGCGGACGGTGATACTTGAAGCTGCGTGCGACGAAGTGCACGCCGTTCGCGAGCAGCGCGGATGCGAGCGTATCGCCCTGGAAGCCCTGATACGTGCGGCCGTTGAACGTGAAGGTCAGCGGAATCGCGCGATTGATGCGGCCACCGGTGCCAAGACGGTCTTTCTGGCTCATTTGCTGGTGCCCTCTTCGTGTGCGTTGGCGGCGGGCTGGCCGGCGGCGACGCCGCCGAATGTCGAGTAGCCCTTGATGTCATAGGTGACGGTGTCGCGCTCGGCCATGAACCAGCGGCGGCAGCCCTGCGTGTGCAGCCACTGCTCGCGGTGCACGCCGCGCGGGTTCTTGCGCATGAACAGGTAGTCGCCCCATTCGCGGTCGGACAGTTTTTCAGGCTCGACGGGGCGGGCGATGTCGGCTTCGCCGCCGCACGTGAACTCTGATTCGGCGCGCGGGCCGCACCACGGACATTCGATCAGCAACATGTTCTTTCTCCTCGGTAGACCCGCGTCGGCGCCTGAGCGCTTACGCCGGTCCCATGCACATCAGTGCGCGGTGGTTCGTCAGTGCGCGACGGCAGCGGCGCCGTGCTCGTCGATCAGGTGGCCGGTATAGAAGCGGTCGAGCGCAAACGGCGCGTTCAGCGGATGCGGCTCGTCGCGCGCGATCGTGTGCGCGAACACCCAGCCCGAGCCCGGCGTCGCCTTGAAGCCGCCGGTGCCCCAGCCGCAGTTGAAATACAGGCCCTTCACGTCGGTCTTGCTGATGATCGGGCACGCGTCCGGCGACACGTCGACGATGCCGCCCCACTGGCGATTCATCCGCACGCGCGAGAACACCGGGAACATCTCGACGATCGCCTGCAGCGTGCCCTCGATGATCTGGAAGCTACCGCGCTGGCCGAAGCCCGTGTACTGGTCGATGCCTGCGCCGATCACGAGGTCGCCCTTGTCGGACTGGCTGATGTACGCGTGCACCGCGTTCGACATCACGACCGTGTTGACGACCGGCTTGATCGGTTCGGACACCAGCGCCTGCAGCGGATGGCTTTCGATCGGCAGGCGCACGCCGGCCATGTCGGCGAGCGTCGTCGTGTTGCCGGCCGCGACCACCGCGACCTTCTTCGCCTTGATGAAACCCTTGACGGTATCCACGCCGACCACCGCGCCGCCTTCGCGACGGATGCCCGTCACCTGGCAGTTCTGGATGATGTCGACGCCCGCACGGTCCGCGCCGCGTGCGAAGCCCCACGCGACCGCGTCGTGACGCGCGACGCCGCCGCGGCGCTGGATCGATGCGCCAAGCACCGGATAGCGGCTGTTCAGGTTGATCGTCGGTTCGATTTCCTTGATCTGCGCGGGCGTGAGGAACTCGGCGTCGACGCCGTTCAGCCGGTTCGCATTCACGCGGCGCTCGGTGTCGCGCACGTCCTGCAGCGTATGCGCGAGGTTCATCACGCCGCGCTGGCTGAACATCACGTTGTAGTTGAGATCCTGCGACAGCCCTTCCCACAGCTTCATCGCCTTCTCGTACAGCGCGGCCGATTCGTCCCACAGGTAATTCGAGCGGACGATCGTCGTATTGCGCGCGGTGTTGCCGCCGCCGATCCATCCCTTCTCGAGCACCGCGACGTTCGTGATGCCGTGCTCTTTCGCGAGGTAATACGCAGTGGCGAGACCGTGGCCGCCGCCGCCGACGATCACGACGTCGTACTCACGCTTGGGCTCCGGGCTCTTCCACTGCTTTTCCCAGTTCTCGTGATACGACAGGCCGTTGCGAAACAGACTGAATATCGAATAGCGGCTCATTTGATGGACCCTTCGTTAGCATTCAATGACGTTCACGGCCAGACCGCCCCGCGACGTTTCCTTGTATTTCGTCTTCATGTCGGCGCCCGTCTCGCGCATTGTCTTGATGACGGAGTCGAGCGACACGTAGTGCTGGCCGTTGCCCTTCAGCGCCATCCGCGACGCGTTGAGCGCCTTGATCGCGCCCATCGCGTTGCGCTCGATGCACGGAATCTGCACGAGGCCGCCGACCGGATCGCAGGTCATGCCGAGGTTGTGTTCCATGCCGATCTCGGCAGCGTTCTCGACCTGGCTCGCCGTGCCGCCCATCACC
>NZ_JAHACR010000190.1 GCF_018375725.1 Burkholderia sp.
CTTCGCATGGCCGTTTTCACAGCTGTTTCCGATTCCGATCTCGCGCAATGGATGCGCCACTACGAGCTGGGCGATGTCGTCGCGTTCCGGGGCATTCCGTCCGGCATCGAAAACAGCAATTTCTTCCTGACGACGACGCGCGGCGAATACGTCCTCACGATCTTCGAGAAGCTCACGTCCGGACAATTGCCGTTCTATCTCGACCTGATGCGTCATCTGGCGCGCCACGGCGTGCCGGTGCCGGATCCCGTTCCGCGCGACGACGGCACTTTGTTCGGCGAACTGCACGGCAAGCCCGCCGCGATCGTCACGAAGCTCGACGGCGCCGCCGAACTGGCGCCGGGGACCGAACACTGCATCGAAGTCGGCCAGATGCTCGCCCGCATGCACCTCGCCGGCCGCGACTTCCCGAATCACCAGCCGAACCTGCGCAGCCTGCCCTGGTGGCAGGAAAACGTGCCGGCGATCGTGCCGTTCGTGAACAGCGAACAACGCGCGCTGCTCGAAAGCGAGCTCGCGCATCAGGCGCACTTTTTCGCGTCCGCCGATTACGATGCGCTCCCCGGCGGCCCGTGCCATTGCGACCTGTTCCGCGACAACGCGCTGTTTGCGCATGCCGCGCCGGACACCGGCCATCGCGTGCGGCTCGGCGGCTTCTTCGACTTCTATTTCGCCGGCTGCGACAAATGGCTGTTCGACGTCGCCGTCACGGTCAACGACTGGTGCGTCGACCTGGCGACGGGCGTGCTCGATACCGCACGCGCGGACGCGCTGCTGCGCGCGTACCAGACGATCCGGCCATTCACCGCCGAGGAGCGGCGCCACTGGAGCGACATGCTGCGTGCCGGCGCATACCGTTTCTGGGTGTCCCGGCTGTACGACTTCTACCTGCCGCGCGCGGCCGAGTTGCTCAAGCCGCACGATCCCGGCCATTTCGAACGCATCCTGCGTGAACGTATCCTGCATATGCCCGCGCTTCCTGAGACCCAAACCGCATGCAACTGATCGAAGTGCCCGCCAAAACGGGCTACGTCTGGTTCCGCCAAGGCATCTGGCTGTTCCGCCGAAACCCGCTCGCGTTCATTACGCTGTTCTTTACGTACCTGCTGGCGATCACACTGGTGTCGATGGTGCCGGTGATCGGCGCCGCCCTGCCGCTGCTGTTCATCCCCGGTATCGCGGTCGGCTTCATGGCCGCGTGCCGCGACACCATCGCGGGCAAGCCGGTCATGCCGACGATTCTCGTCGACGGCTTCCGCTCGTACGGCCACGTCACCACGCAGCGGCTGCTCGCGCTCGGCGGAATCTATGCCGTCACGATGGTGCTCGTGTTCGCCGTGTCGGCCATGTTCGACGGCGGCACGCTGTTCCAGGTGATGATCGGCGCGACCGGCGACAACCCGAATCCCGAGGCGTTCGCGGCACAGGGCACGCTCGGCGCGCTGCTGATCGCCACCCTGCTCTACGTGCCGGTCGCGATGCTGTTCTGGTTCGCACCCGTGCTGACCGCGTGGCACGACATTCCGCCGGCGAAGGCATTGTTCTTCAGCATCGTCAGCTGCTGGCGCAACCGCGGAGCGTTCACGGTCTACGGACTGCTGTGGTTCGGCGTTGCGCTCGGCGCGTCGCTCGGCCTGTCGCTGCTGCTGCAGGCGCTCGGCGCGGGTGCGTACGCGCTGACGGTCATGATGCCGATGACGATCATCATCGCCGCGATGCTGTACTGCTCGTTCTACGCGACCTATCGCGGCTGCTTCGGCGTGCAGGAGCCGGGCACATCGGCTCCGCCTGCGACCAGCCGCTGACCGCTCGAAGGCCGGCGTACGCTGCCGGCCTGCCCTTGCGCAGCACCCCCACCGCGTTCCGGCAATACTTGTCAATCACGCTGTTTCCGCGCAGAATGATTCGCACGCGAATCATTTGCACCAACGCCGCCCGCCGCCGAATCATGGATCGTCCACCCGTTCTTCCGCAAACGCTCGACGAACAACTGTGCTTTGCGCTCTATTCGACCTCGCATGCGATGACGAAAGCGTACAAGCCGTTGCTCGACAAGCTGTCGCTGACCTACCCCCAATATCTCGCAATGCTCGTGCTGTGGGAGCGTGACGATATCGCCGTCAAGGACATCGCCGCACGGCTCGACCTCGATCCCGCCACGGTCACGCCGCTACTCAAGCGCCTCGATGCGCTCGGCTATGTCGAACGCGTGCGCAGCGCGACCGACGAACGTGTCGTGCACGTACGCCTCACGGCGGCGGGGCGCACGCTGAAGGAAAAGGCGCGCTCCGTACCCGCCGACCTGTTCTGCGCCATGCGGCAAACGCCGGAATTCCTCGTCAGGCTGCGCGCGGATCTGAAGCTGTTACACGACGCATTGTCGACCGTCACGGACTGATGACCCGCATCCCGCCCGGCACTGCCGGGTCATTTTTTTGAATTTAATTTGCACACAAACTATTTGTGCTCTATATTTTGTTCGTGGCCAACGGCAACCTGCCTGAATGCCCTTCCCCTCGCCCTCAAATCCCGACAGGAGCAGCACGATGAACATTCTGTACAAGACGAGCGCAACCAGCACCGGCGGCCGTGATGGCCGCGCGGTTTCGTCAGACAACAAGCTGGATGTGAAACTCGCCGCCCCGCGCGAACTCGGCGGCACCGGCGCCGAAGGCACGAATCCGGAGCAACTTTTCGCTGCCGGTTACTCGGCGTGTTTCCTGAGTGCGATGAAGTTCGTCGCCGGCCAGAGCAAGCAGGCGCTGCCGGCCGATACGCAAGTGACCGTGGACGTGGGCATCGGTCCCAACGACGCCGGCGGGTTCGGGCTCGATATCGAGCTGCGCGTGTCGCTGCCGGGCCTCGACAAGGCGTCCGCACAGGCGCTCGTCGACAAGGCACATCAGGTATGCCCGTACTCGAACGCAACGCGCAACAACGTCCCGGTACGCCTGACCGTCATCTGACGCAATACGGCGCGAAATACAAAAAGGGCGCGTGCGGCTGTTGTGCCGCACGCGCCCTTTTGGCGCGAAATACCGAAACTGGGCGGGCTTGGCCGCCTGAGCGCAATCAGCGCGCGATCATCCAGGTCGAACGGCCCGTCGCAGCTTCGCGATCGAGCTTGCGCATGCGGAACTCGAGATCGTACCGGTCGCTGGCATCGGCCAGATAGGCCTCGGCACGCTCGCTCGCGCCCTGCTCGGAAGGCTTGGTCAACATCTGGAACAGGCGGCTTAGCAGGTACATGGTCGATCTCGCAAATCCAAGGGTTTTGAAGTAGGTGTTTTCCCTATTATAGGGAAAACCCTTAACTCTTGTCAGCAACGATCCTGCGGTGCGTCATTACGCCGCCACCGTGCGGCGATGCCCCTCGAAAAAAGACCAGACCAGTTCGCTTGCGTCCGGGCCGCCCGCCGCGTGAAACGGCACGGCATCGTCCCCGCCCGACCAGGCATGCGCGAGACCCTTGACGTGACAGACGCGCACGACAGACTCGTCGTTGCGGCGGTAATCGCGGGTCAGCGTGCCGTGCTCGAGCGTTTCGAGCATTTCCGCGCCATGCGGCGCACCACGCGAATCGGCGAGCCCGTTCAGACGCAGGAACTCGATCGACAGTTGATCGGCGTTCTTCGGTGCCACCACGTGATCGGCGTCGCCGTGAACGATCAGCGCAGGCATGCCGGGATACGTGCCCGGCTCGACCAGCGCATCGACCGCCTCTGCCGGATTCCGGTGTAATCCGCGCCGCATCACGTCCATCGCGGTGATGCCGGAATGCGCCTCGCCGAATGCCGGCCCGGAGTGCAGCGCAACGGCCGCAACGCGATCCGGGAAATGCACCGCAAGCAGCGACGCGAGGCCTGCACCGGCCGACAAGCCTGCGACATAGACGCGCGATGGGTCGAAACCGTGCTCGTCGACCAGCGCATCGATCAGGTTCGCGATGGCATGCGCCTCGCCCCGACCGGCGCGCTCGGTATCCTCGTACCAGTGCCAGCATCCGTGCGCATGCGCGCGCCGCGACTGCTCCGGATACAGCACGGCGAAACCGTGCCGATCGGCCAGCAAATTCATCCGCGTGCCTTGCGAGAATTCGTCGGCGCTCTGC
Organism: Burkholderia sp.; assembly: GCF_018375725.1. Taxonomy (GTDB): domain Bacteria; phylum Pseudomonadota; class Gammaproteobacteria; order Burkholderiales; family Burkholderiaceae; genus Burkholderia. Next base: position 4,112 of record NZ_JAHACR010000190.1, read on the forward strand.
TGGCAGCCGTGCAGCATCACGACGAGCGGCATGCCGGTGCGGCGGCCGCCGGGCGGGATGTACAGCCCGTACGTGAGATGCTGGACGAGGCGGCCGATCGCGGGCGCCATCGGGTGTTCGCCACGCGACCATTCGCCAGCCGCCCAGGCGGCCGCGCGGGGACGCACCCGCGACTCGCGGACGCGTTGCGGCGATAAATCGGCTTCGGCGGGCGACCCCGCGGCTTCGATCACGCCGCTGGCCAGTCGCTGCGCGTCGCGCGCCGCGCGTTTGGCGGACGGGGACAGCATGCGTTTCATGCCGCCCAGCCACACCTTCGTCAGACTTTTAGTCATCGATCGGGCTCGCAGTCAGAAATGGGGACGCTACGCAGAGCGTTTCGCTCGCTATTGTGCAATGCACAATAGCATGGTTGATGGGATTTTCCTTGTGCCTGAATAGTTCCCGTCACGACAAAAAGTCGGACGTGTGCCCGTGCGACGCTATACTGGCATCTCGCCGCTTGTATCCGTTGTAGTCGCACTTCCCGGCTCGCGTTAATTAAGCATCCGTTTCGCCCCCGCCCGTCTTCCGCCCCCGATGTTCGACCTGCCGTCTCACCTGTGGATCTCGATCACCGCGCTCGGCAGCGCCGGCCTCACCCTGCCGCTCGCCCTCACTGTCGCCGTCTGGCTCGCGCTCGGCTATTCGTGGCGGCGCGCCGCCGCGTGGCTTGCCGTGCTGGCGACGGCGATCGGCGTCGTCGCGCTCACGAAGATCGCGTTTCTTGGCTGGGGCATCGGCATCCGTACGTGGGATTTCACCGGCTTCAGCGGCCACGCGATGCTGTCCACGTCCGTCTATCCGGTCGCACTGTTCCTGGTGTTGATCCGTACGCGCGCGCCGGTGCGGCTGGCCGGCATCGGGCTGGGCCTTGCGGCAGGCATCGCGGTGGGCGTGTCGCGCGTTGTGCTGTCCGCGCATTCGCCTTCCGAATCGATCACCGGCTGCATCGTCGGCGCGCTGGCCGCGCTGGCATTCATCTGCGGCTCGTGGCGCGCCGAACCGCGCCGCTGGTCGGTTCCGGCCGTCTGCGCGAGTCTCGTGCTCGTCATCGTTGCGCTGCACGGCATCACCGTGCCGTCGCATCGCTGGGTGACGCAGGTCGCACTGCAGCTGTCCGGCCACGAACGCCCGTTCGTGCGTGCACGCTGGAAGGCGAATCCGAGCTATCGCCCCGCCGCGCAGTCGCGCACCGACATGCAGAAGCACATGCTGCACGCGTAGTCGGCCATCACTCGCCGCTGCCCGCAGACGCCCGTTCCCGTGTCTCCTCGCAATACATGGCCGCCGCCAAAATATAGAGCGTTATAACTGGCTCTATATTACGATTACGTTTTCGCTCACTCGAACGACATCGCCATGCGCTCAACCTTCCGTCCGCTTCGCCGTATCCTGCTCCGCCTGCTGCCGGTCGCCGCGCTCGCCACCGGAATCGCATTCCATGCGCCCGTCTACGCGGCCGACGAGCTCGTCGTATCGGCCGCCGCCAGCCTGACGAACGCGTTCAAGGCGGTCGGCGACGCCTATGAGAAGCAGCATCCGGGCACCAAGGTGCTGTTCAATTTCGGCGCCTCCGACGTGCTGATGCAGCAAATCGTGAAGGGTGCGCCGGCCGACGTGTTCGCATCGGCCGACCAGAAGGCGATGGATCGTGCAGCAGACGAGAAGGTGATTGCCCCCGGCACACGCCGCGACTTCGCCGCCAATTCGCTCGTGCTGATCGTGCCGGCGGACAGCCGCAAGGCGCCCGCGGCGCTGCACGACCTGACCGGGCCCGGCGTCAAGCGCGTCGCCTACGGCGATCCGGCTTCGGTGCCGGTCGGCCGCTACACGGAGGGCGCGCTGCGCGCGGCGGGCGTCTGGGACGCCGTCAGCGCAAAGGGCGTGCTGGCCGCCAACGTGCGCCAGAGCCTCGATTACGTCGCGCGCGGCGAAGTCGATGCCGGCTTCGTGTTCGGCACCGACGCGGCGATCATGCCCGACCGCGTGAAAGTCGCGCTGACCGTGCCGACGCAAACCGCGATCACCTACCCGATCGCCGTGGTCAAGGACAGCCATCACGCGGCGCAGGCGCGGTCGTTCGTCGACTTCGTCGCCTCGCCGCAGGGCCAGTCCGTGCTGGCGACCTTCGGCTTCAAACCCGCCGCCGGCAAGTGAGTTCGCCGCAATGCACGACGCCTGGATTCCGCTGCTGCTGTCACTGAAGGTTGCCGGCTGGGCGACCGCGCTCGATATCGTGCTCGGCGTCGCCGCCGCGTTCGGGCTCGCGCGCTGGCGCTCGCCCGCGCGCGACGTGGTCGACTCGCTGTTGACGCTGCCGCTCGTGCTGCCGCCGACCGTGCTCGGCTATTACCTGCTCGTGCTGCTCGGGCGGCACGGCGTGCTCGGTGCCTGGCTCGACACGCTCGGCATCCAGCTCGTGTTCACGTGGCAGGGCGCGGTGATCGCGTCGATGGTTGTCGCGTTTCCGCTGATCCTCAAGTCGGCGCGCGCCGCATTCGAAGGCGTCGACCCCCAACTGGAGCGCGCGGCACGCACGCTCGGCCTCGGCGAGGCCGCCGTGTTCTTCCGCGTGACACTGCCGCTTGCCGCCCGCGGGATCCTCGCGGGTGCGCTACTCGCGTTCGCGCGCGCGCTCGGCGAATTCGGCGCGACGCTGATGCTCGCGGGCAACCTGCCCGGGCGCACGCAGACGCTGTCGGTCGCCGTCTATGCGGCCGTCCAGGCCGGCGACGACAGCACCGCCACCGTGCTCGTCGTGGTCACGTCGCTCACCTGTGTGATCGTGCTCCTTGCGGCCGGACGTCTCGTGCCGACGCGCGCTCTGACGGGGGCACGCTGAAATGAGCCTTGCCGTCGACATTCGCAAGACTTATGCAACCGCGGAGCGCCATTTCGCGCTGGAAGTGTCGTTTACGACCACCGCGCAACGGGTCGTGCTGTTCGGGCCGTCCGGCGCAGGCAAGAGCCTGACGCTGCAGGCGATCGCCGGGCTGCTGACGCCGGACGCCGGCACGATCGCGCTGAACGGCGAGCCGCTGTTCGATGCCGCCCGGGGCATCGACGTCCCGACACGCGCACGGCGCGTTGCCTATCTGTTCCAGGACTACGCGCTATTCCCGCACCTGAACGTACGCCAGAACATCGCGTTCGGGCTGACCGCCGGCCTGCGCAATCCGCGCGCAAAGGCACTGCCGCCGGAAGTCGAGTACTGGCTGCGCGCATTCGAGCTCGACGCGCTCGCGGGGCATTTTCCGGCGCAACTGTCCGGCGGACAGAAGCAGCGCGTTGCGCTCGCGCGCGCGCTCGTCGCGCAACCGCGCATCCTGCTGCTCGACGAGCCGTTCGCGGCGCTCGACGGCGCCATGCGCCGGCGGATGCGGCAGGAACTGGCCGAACTGCAGGCGCGGCTCGACATTCCGATGATGCTGATCACGCACGACCCGGACGATGTTGCCGCATTCGGCGATCAGGTCGTGCCGTTGAACGATGGGCGTGTCCAGCCGGATGCGCCGCACACGGCGTGGCCGAGCCGCATTGCCTGAGGGCGCGCCGCCAGCGAATGATCCGGGCAGCGGCCCGCAGCCGCACACGCCGCATGGCGTGCCGACCGGTGGCGGAATACGGGCGACACTGACAGAGCGCGTCCAATCCGCCGTCCTCATCCGGCCGCACGAGCAGGCCCGTACCGAGACGCAGCCGTCAACCCGTCACCGCGAGAATCACGCTCGACGCCTTGAACAGCGCGATCGTCCGTCGGCCGGCAGCAAGGCCGAGCGCGTCAACGCTGTCGTTCGTGACAACGGCCGTCAGCGTCCCGCCGCCGTCGAGCGCGAGCGTCGCTTCGCTGTTGACCGCGCCACGCTTGATCGTCTCGACCACACCATGCAGCTGGTTCCGTGCCGACAGCTTGAGCGCCGGCCCGCCGTCGTAGACCGCGAGCATGATCCACGACGCCTTGACGAGCGCGCAGGCATCCGCGCCGACCGCCAGACCGAGCGCCTCGGTGCTTTCATGCGTCAGCACGGCAACGATCGCCTGTCCGCCCGGCAGCG
>NZ_JAHACR010000191.1 GCF_018375725.1 Burkholderia sp.
GCCGACGCAAGGGCCGATCCGCGGCTCGCCGGGCACGAGCGGCAGCGCCGCCACGTCGAGCGCGCGCAGCCGCGCGAGGCCGGCATCGGACAACACCTCGCCGGCAAGATCCGGCACATGGGCCGACAGATCGCGGATCCGGCCATCCGCATCGAGGATGCCGGGTTTCTCCTGGCCGGGCGGCCCATAACGAAGCAGTTTCATCGAGTTCAACCTCTCCTGTCGAAGGTGGAAGGATACTGATGCGGCACGGTTCATGCTGCGGGATGGCCGGTGCCGGTGCCGGTGCCGGTGCCGGACGCCGATTATCCCGTCGCGCGTGCTTGACGACGTTGTATCACCAGCCGCCCCCGTCAAAATGACGCCCGCCGGATACCGACTATTGCAGCCACCCCGGCGTGACGGCAACACGCGCGGCCACCTGTGCATCCGCACCGCACCGTACGCCAGCGACCAGGGATGCCCGCCATGACAAAAACATGGCGGTTGTACGCAAGGTTGTCATCGACATTTGCGATACATACGTTCTTGTGCAATAACGATCGAAAAATGCGCCGCATTACATACTATATGTTTGCTATGATGCTCGCCGCAAAATGCGTTCCACAGCGTGCACGGACCGGACAGATGGGCGTTGCATAACCGTCATGCGTGCGTTGTCGACCGATCGAGAGCACTTCACCGATCCACCACTGCAATACGATGCAAACGAGACATGACCGCCGCCCTGGCGACGACGCGCACGGAGAATGCGGCGAAATCGAACGTTATCGCGCCCCGGCCCTCGACAAGGGACTCGACATCCTCGAACTCCTGTCGGAACAGAAGGAAGGCCTCACCCGCACCGAAATCACGAAAGAACTCGGCCGCAACGCGAGCGAAATCTACCGGATGCTCGAACGTCTGGTCGCCCGGCGCTACGTGATGCGCTCGACGGGCGGCGACCGCTATACGCTCAGCCTCAAGCTGTTCGCGCTCGCCCATCGTCATCCGCCGATGAGCCGGCTGATCGCCGAGGCGCTGCCGCTGATGCAGCGATTCGCCGATACAGCCGAACAATCGTGCCACCTGTCGCGCTACGATCGCGGCAACCTGCTCGTGATCGCGCAGGTCGACGGGCCCGGCTCGTGGGGCGTGTCGGTCAGGCTCGGCTCGCACATCAGTCTTGCCGATTCCGCATCGGGACGTGTGACGCTGGCATTCCAGCCGCCCGAAGAGCGCGCGCACATGCTGGCCGAGTACCGCAAGATCAAGGGCGAGACGCCGCTGAACGAGCAGGAACTCGCACAGGCGTGCCAGACGATCCGCCATGCAGGTTTTCTGCGTCAGGAAAGCCGTCAAACTTTCGGCGTGACCGATTTGAGCGTGCCGATCCTCGGGCCGTCCGGTCATGCGATCGCGGTGCTGACCTGCCCGTATATCCGCAGAATCGACTCGCACGTGGCGCCGCCTGTCGATGCGGTCGCCGAGCACCTGCACCAGACCGCCGCGGCGCTGTCGATGTATCGCACCCATGCGAACTGACATGTGAGTCACGCTCTCGCACCGTGAGGGTGACGGGCGGCAGCGGTTCGGCGCACCGCTGCCGTCCGTCGTGCTGCGTGCGCCTGCGCCATGCGTCGTACCCTGTGCGGCGTCGTGCCGCCACGGGGCCAAATCACTCCGCGCACGTCGCTACGCTAGAATAACGGCCCTCTCAAAAATTACGTCCGCTGGCGTCGCCGGTGGACGCGTCTGATGGATGTCATGGCCAAACTTCTGAGCGATCTCGAATTCCAGCGTTTTTCCGAACTTCAGCAGAAGCAGGCAAGCTTCACGATCACGCCCGACGAGGCGGATGAACTCCGCGACATCGTCGCACGCGCACAGAAGAAGCGCGACGACCGCGCCGCCGCCATGCAGGCGATCGAAACCTATATCGAGCAATTCGACATCACGCCCGACGAACTCTTCTCGCCCGAGCAGATCGGCGAGGCCGCCCGCACCTATGGCCTCATCACAGCGACGAAGAAGGAACGCGCGCTGCCGCCGTCGATCACGTTCAACGGCAAGCCGTACCAGTGGACCAAGACGCTGCCGGACGACGTTCGCAATGCGCTGTTCGAAGCGTTCAAGTCCGGGGAATCCATCAAGCGTTTTATCGCGATGCCGAAAGACATGGCCCGCTGCGCGGTGACGATTGCCCGGCTCGAACGCGAAACGGGCGCTGTCTATGCAGACGCGCATCTTGCCGAACTTGCGATCACGCGCGATCTCGTGACCGACGCCGCGGCAAAACTGGCCGCCTGAGCACACGGCCGGGCACGGCCGATACCGGCGAGCGAATCGCAGCAGCCGGCTGCCATGCCCACGGAAATCGCGCGACGTTACGTTCCCGGAAAATCTCACCCATGCCTCCCGGAGAAGCTCACTCGCATCTCCCGGAAACACTCACCCGCCCCCCCGAAAAGCCTTACCAAGGCCTCCTGCAGAGGCTCACCGCAGGTTCCCGAACAAGCTCACCGCTACTTCCCGTAGACACTCACCGGCGCATCCCGTAAAGACTCACCAGGACTTCCCGTCGACACCCACGGACAGTTCTCTCGGACACGCTTCGAGCGCTCCCGGGAAGGCTCACCGACAGCTCCCGAATTCTCTCACCACGCTTTCCCGCAGAGACTCACTTGCGGCTCCCGAAAAGACTCACCCTTGAGCCGTTTGAAGTTTCATCCGGAATCCCACGACGCCCGGCTCTTCCGTCGACTCGATGTTGAATCCGCACGACCTCGCCAGTGAAATCATCGCGATGTTTTCGCGGAGTGCCTCGCCGACCATCCACGTTGTCCCGCGCGAACGCGCGTATTCGATGATTCGCGCCATCATCAGGCGCCCCAAACCCTTACCCTTCTGGTCCGGGCGCACGGCGATCGCGAATTCGGCCGTCTCGTTGTCCGGATCGGTCACCGCGCGCACCGCGGCGAGCGTATGGGCCTGGCCGCCGCCGTCATTGACCGACGCGATGAATGCCATCTCGCGGTCATAGTCGATCTGCGTCATGCGCGCCAGTTGCGAATGATCGAAGCTGCGCACCGCACCGAAAAAACGCATCCGCAAATCCTCCGGCGTCATCGCGCCGAGCAATTCGTTGTGCGCCGCCTCGTCTTCCGGACGGATCGGGCGGATCGTCATCGTCTCGCCATGCCATTCGAACGTCTGCTCCAGACGGCGCGGATACGGCATGATCGCAAGCCGGCTACGTTCCACCCCGAGCGCGATACGCGGTGCGACCGCCGACACGCGATCGTGGAACACGCGCAGCGTAACCGTCATGGCCACCACTTCACGCACGTCGCATACGACCTGCGACAGCGCCGTCAACGCATCGAGTACGGGTTCGATCGAAACACGGCGTGCGTACGGCGAGCGCTCTATCACCGCACGCGCGAGGACGGTATTCAGTGGCGGCAGCCCATAGACGACGAACGGCGCCGATATGCCATCCACCGGCGGCGCCGAATAGCGGAACACCGGACCGAAGTTCGCGTCGTCGTACATGTCGACCGTCACATCGACGATCGCGGCACGGCGATCCTCGTCCATCGATGTCGCACCATCCAGACCGAAATGGGACAACCACTGCACAGCGGCCGTGCCCGCGAGCGCGTGTTGCCCCGCTGCGAGCATCCGGCACGCTTCGCCCTGTGCCATTGCGACGGACGACACGGGTTGCGGCGGCATGGCCTCCGGCGTCTGCATCAGCAGCTCATGGCCGAGGTTGTAATCGACGAGCCGAGCATAGGCGCGTGCCATCCGCTGCGGCGTCGTATACACCGGTATGCCGCTCGCATGCAGCGCATCTCGCGTCGTTGCGTCGACCGCACCGAAGAAGCAGGCGAGAAGGCCTCGCCGCGCGTGATGACGAGATTCGATCAGCACGCGTGCGACCGCATCGGCCGGCGCACTGTGCGACGTCGAATGCACGACGAACAGCGTGCCGGTTTGCGGGAACGGATCGAGCGCCTCGATCGCCTTGCCGAAATGCTCGGGGCGCGCGTCGTCGCCCAACGCAAGCGGATTGCCCGGTTCGGCAAGATGAGGCAGCGCCGCCGATATGGCCGACAGGACCGCCGGCGGCCATTCGGCCAGCACGTCCCGTTCTTCGGCGACGGCATCGACCGCGAGTTTCGCGACACCTGCATCACTCGTCACCAGGGTGGCCGCGCCGTGTGCCCTGACGCGCCCGACGCCCAACGTCTCGATCTCGTCGAGCAGATCGTCGAGCGCGTCGACCCGCACCATCCCCGCGCGCTGAAACGCGGCGGTATACAACGCGTCGCCCGGATCGGCGCGACCTGTTCGTAAAGCAAGCACCGGCTTGTTGCGCGCCGCTGCACGCGCGGCCGACATGAATTTGCGCGCCGCGCGCACGGTATCGAGTTCGAGCAGGATCGCTCGCGTGCCGGGATCGCTCGCCAGGTAATCGAGCACGTCGCCCGCATCGACGTCGGCTTCATCGCCGAGTGCCACGACGTGCGAAAACCCGAGACCACGCGCATCCGCCCAGCCAAGGACGGCGTTCGTCAATGCATTCGACTGCGACACCCACGCGACGCCGCCCGCACGCACCGTATAGGCGGGCGCACCGAAATGCGCGTGCCGCGCCGGCGTCAATACGCCGAGGCTGCCCGGCCCGACGATACGAAGGACGAACGGCTTCGCAGCTGCAAGCGTGCGATCGAGCGCGACCCGGTCCGCCACTGTGCGCACCGCACCGACGATCACCGCGACACGCGCGCCGAGGCCGCCGAGCTTGCGCACGATGCCCGGCCAGGTCGCGGGCGGCGTGCAGATCACAGCGACCGAAGGCGGCGCCGGCAGCTTGTCGACATCCGACACGACGCCGTAACCGTCGAGTTCCGCATATTTCGGATTGACGGGCCAGACCGGCCCCGGGAACGCACCGTCGAGTAAGCGCGCCCACACCATCGCACCGATACTGCTCGGGCGCGACGATGCGCCGACGACCGCGACGGATTTGGGTTGGAACAACGCATCGAGGTGGCGAACGGTCACGGCAGCTCCATACGGTAACGGAAGATGACCGGCTTCGAATGCGGCTCGGCAAGCCGCCCCGGTCGACGCGAATTCCAAGCATAGGCGAACGTTTCTCGCCTGCCTATATGCCGAACGGCCAGCTATCCGATGCAGGTCAAGCCGCGCATCATGCAACGAACTACGCCGCGCCCCTTGCGCGGCGACGACGCGACGCATTGCGTCGGGCGACGCCGAAACCGGCATACGCTGCAATGCGATCCGCCTGGCAATGGTGAGGATTTACAGGAGGCAAGGTGAGCATGTTCGGGAATCACGCGCCGGAATGCGCGCAACCGCGAAACGTGAGGCGTTCTCGCGTGCCGCATCCGCGATACACATCGTGCGGCGATGGGTACACGCGTCATGCATCCGCCCCGATGTTTGACGGAATTCAGCGCGATACACGGCAAAACCGCCGCGATTTGTCGAAACGGACCGATCCCGGGGCGTGGCGTCGTGCATTGATCGAGCCGCGCAGAACGATTGACCCGTGCGCAAAAACAAAACGGTGCGAAGGCCGATGGACCATTCGCACCGTCAGTCAGCGCAGGAAAGGTGAGACTTTGCGGGAGTCAGTCCTGAATCAGGAAACGCGTCCGGTTCTTGCCGAGCCATGCCGGTGCGCGGCCACGGCCGCTCCACGTTGCACCGGTTTTCGGGTTGCGATATTTCGGCGGCAACGGGCGACTGGGCCTGGCGGCGGCAGCGCCTACCGGACGAAAACCGAGTTCCTCCGGCGTAATGTCGAATTCCTCGATTTTGGCCCGGATCTCGGCGATCGCCTGCGCGAGCGCCCTTTCGCGTTCCTTGCCGATCTTTACCTGAAGCTTTTCGAGTTGCGCTGTCAGCTGCCTGTAGGTCGCCATATGGATGGAATTCCCTAAGTGTTATCTATAAAAAATAGTTGACGCGAAGCAAATAGAAAAGGGCCTTTCCAGATTCGTTAAATTCGGATTTGCAATTGCATCTTCAATAACCGCTCTTTCTCTTGCATGCAAAGAGAAGACTGCGCACCCCCTCGTCGACTGACTGCCGCAATACGTCGAATTCGCCGTCGCAAGCAGCGCGCGCATTGTCCATGCAGTTGCTCCACGCATCGCCGCTCACGCATTGCACCAGCGTGGTCGAGCGCCCGTCGGACGTAAACAACGGCGCACTGCTGCCGCATCCGCCGAGCCCCGCTATTAGAGCAACCAACCCGACGCTTCGCAACAGCATGTCGGGTTGTCGGAGGACAGGCGCGCGCAGGTGTTTCATTGTTCTTTCCGTCGACTTTTTTTAAATGCCGCGAGTATGCCACGCACCATTGCGGATACGTCAATCCGGCGTCCGCCCGGGATGCGCGCGCGTCCTGTACGGCAGCATCCGGTGAGGATCGTCCGTGATGCGCACGAAGACCTGCTCGACATCGGGCAGGCTCGCCAGTTCGCGCCGCAACGCATCGCGATCGAACGACGCGAATGCACATCCTTCGGCATAAATGAAGCGCCGCTGCACAGTAATCCAGACGCTGGTGCCGGCGAGTCGCGTGCGCCCCGCGAAGTGCGACTTCGCCGCAGCCGCGATCGGCGCGTCATACAGGTACGAATTCGGCTTCGTACAGCGATGGGCGAGCCAGCAGGTGGTGCCACGCTCGACACGGTAATGCGCGTCGTCGTCTCGCTCGGCGGCGGTCATCCACGGCCCGAGCGGCAGCGGGCATCCGGCGACGTCATGCGACAGCGCGACTAACGGGTCGTTATACCAATTGCGCCGTTCGGCGGCCGCGCCCGCCGCATCCGGCTGCGCGAGCGCCAGCGTCGGCATCGCAAGCGCCGCGGCCAGCCATCCCGCGATCCCGCGCCGATTCATCGTCGCGCCCCGTCGATACCCAACGCCGCCAGTTTCTTGTATAGCGTCGCGCGGCCGATACCGATCCTGGCCGCCGCGTCCGTCACCTTGCCATCGCATGCGGCCAGCGCATCCGCAAGAAATTGGCGCTCCCAGGCCGCAAACGAATCGGCATACGACATGCCCGACGCCGCCGGCATTGCATGCGCATCGTGCTTCGCCGCCGACGAAGCACGATGCTCCGGCATGCCGTCGGCCGCCGCACGCGACGGCCCGAGAAACGACGCAAGGGCGCGCGCATCGATCACCGAACGATCGGACAACATCAGCGCGCGCTCAAGCGTGTTGCGCAACTCGCGCACGTTGCCCGGCCACGGATAAGCGCACAGCATCCGCAGCGCGTCGTCGGTCAATTCGCAATGTGCAGCGCGTCCGTGCTGCACGGCCAGCTCCTCGAGCGTCGCGTAGACGAGCGCGGCAATATCGGACGCACGAGCGCGCAGCGGCGGTGCGTGAATCGTCAGCACATTGAGGCGGTAATAGAGATCGGCGCGGAAGCGCCCCGCGGCAACGAGCGCGGGCAGGTCGGCCGACGTTGCGGCGATGATCCGCACATCGGCGCGCACGATCCGATTCGAGCCGACCGGCTCGAATTCCTTGTCCTGCAGCACGCGCAGCAGCTTTCCCTGCAGCGGCAGCGGCATGTCGCCGATCTCGTCGAGAAACAACGTCCCGCCGTCGGCGAGCTCGAACTTGCCGACGCGGCCCTTGCGATCCGCGCCCGTATAGGCGCCAGGCGCTGCGCCAAAGAATTCAGTCTCGAGCAACGCATCGGGAATCGCGGCGACGTTGACCGTCACGAGCGGTTTGAGCGCACGCGCCGATGCCGCGTGGATCGCATGCGCGAGCAGTTCCTTGCCGGTGCCGGTCTCGCCAAGCAGCAGGACCGGCGAATCGACCTGCGCGGCGCGGCGCCCCTGGCGCTTGGTCTCCAGGCTTGCGGCACTCGTGCCGACGAAGCTCGCGAACGTGTATTTCGCGCGCCGTGCCTGTGCAAGCGAGCGCTGCGTTGCGATCAGCTGCTGCTGCAGCTGCACGTAACGGGAAAAGATCGGCGTGAGTGTCTTCAGTTGATCGAACAACGCGAAGCCGATCGCGCCGACCGTCTCGCCCGCTTCGTTTTTCAGCGGCAGACGCGTGACGACGAGCGGCTGTTGCCGACGGTGACCGACGGACTGCTGGAAGTGGAAAGCGCCGCGGGTGGCACTGGGCAGCAGGT
>NZ_JAHACR010000192.1 GCF_018375725.1 Burkholderia sp.
ACGATCCCTCCTTTGACCGGCTGGCCGCCCTGATTGAGCGTGATGCCCGGCGCAAGCGCGTCGCTCGGCGATAGGCCATTCTGCACCGTATAGCCAACCGTGCCGACGCCGCCGCCGGCCGCGAGCGGGTTCTGGTTGACCGCGACAGTCGCCGGGCCCGTGTTGACCTGCGCATACTTCGGCATCATCGCGTTCAGCTGCGTCTCGCCGTTCAGCGCCGACATGTAGTGCTGCTGCACCCATCCGCGCAACTGCTGCGGATCCTGCGGCATCGACGCGAGTTCCGCTTGATAGACCTGCGGCGTGATCGCGCCGGCCTGCAGCTGCGTCACCCCAAAATTCATCACGTCCTGTGGCGAGAGATCCGGCTTCGTGAGCAGACTGCCGAGGCCCTGCCGAAGACCTGATTGCACCTTGATCGACTGCTCAAGTTGTGTATTCGTGAGCGTCGTTTGAGCTTGCTGGTTTTCAATCAGACTTTTCGTCAACTGCGGCAAGTTGTACGCACCCGCCGGGTTTGACGCGAGATCGCCTTTAACGCCGCTCCAATCGGTATTGCCTTGCGCATCTGTATGACGCTGAATCGATTGAGAAACAGCTTGGTTGGCGCCAATTTGCTGCTGCAAGGCATTTCCTTGCGCGTTAATCATACGAAACTGCGCGACCTGCAACGCCTGCTGCAGCGGGTTGAACTCGGGCGCTTTCGCTTGGAGCGGGATCGAGGTATTGAGTGCCATGATCAGACCGTGAAGAGGATCGGGTTCCCAGCTGCCGTGGTCCCGTATGACGGGTTAGCGGCCGTCGCGCTCGCGAGGGCGTTGTTATTGAGCAGCCCGTATGTCATCGCGCCATTCGCCACGCTATTCATGCCGCCGGCCAGTGCATTCGCCGAGCCAACCATACCGGCCGCCTGAGCGTTCGCGCCGCTCGTCAGCGTATTTCCGATGTTGCCGACGGCATTCGCGCCGAGGCTGCCATTCGTTGCCGCAGCGTTCTGACCGTTTCCGACGACGCCGAGCAACCGATTGGCATTATTGGCCGCGCTCGAATAGTTCGTATTGAACGTCTGCAGCGCGCGATTGAACACATCGTTGTAGGTCGAATCCGCCAGACCCGTCGCGTAATTCGCCGCTCCTTTGAGCGCAGCGCCAGACGTTCCCAGGCCGCGCGCCGCCGCGCTGTTCTGCACCGACTTCAGACCTTGGTCGAGCGTGAAATGATAGCCGGGGGTCGCGGCTGCGTCCGATGCACTAGGGGCCGAAAAACGCTGCGTCAACATCGGATTCGCCAGCGCATCTTTCAGCGGGTTGATATATGACGACCCCAAATCCATGTAGGGCTGCAGATTCTTTTGCGTCTGCTGCCACTGCTTATTTTGAAGCGCGGCTGCGTTGTTCGCAGCGTCGGCCTGAGTCTGGGCGGCATCGCTAGCGGCACCGGCGCTGATTGCTGAGCCCGCCAATCCTGCAACGGCGCCACCTGCTATTGCAGCAGCTACGCACATGTCTCACCTCGCGGAAGATCTTTGAGCTTGAGCTCCATCACCACGTCATCGGCGATATAGCCGCGGCGCTCTAGAATTTCGTACAGCTTTCCAGTCCGCGTGACTGGCCATCCAACGATGCTGACACCGCGAGCGCGAAGCGCATCCTCGACATGTGACATGAACCGCGGCATCGAGCGCCGATGATCAGGTTGCACATAGAACGTATCGACGTTTCCGCACAACTCGGTTTTCAGGTGCAGGCTTTTGTAGAGGATAAGCAGCGCATACCCGTTCAAAACTCCATCCTCGCCGCGCAACGTCATTGCGATCAAAGAATGGTGGTCTGCCAGATAGAGGTACTGGTCGATATCCGGATCGATCGCGAGGCCGCGTTGCCCATGATATGCGCATGTATCCTTCTTGATCTCCGAACATTCGTCCCAGCTTTGCTGACCCAGCGGGACGATCTCATCCGCAAGTTCACGCGTGAAAGGCTCGATGGAGATTTTCATTTCCGGGAAGTTGCTCACGATGCCGTAGCCTCCGCGCCGGTGATCGTCAGCGTCACGCCGTTGCCGTCGGCGTAGAGCGCCGACGGGTTCACGATCTTTGTGTTGATGACTTCCGGCACCATCATCGAGGCGCCGGCCGCGACCGACACGCGATGGATGCGCGTCGCATCAGCTGCGGTGCCGCCGTTCGGGACGAGGTAGAAATTCACGGTCACGGCGCCCGCCGTCGGGTTCCAGAGGTTCACGCTGTGCGCCGCGCCCTGCAGCGCCGCACCGGGCGAATAGACTGCGGCGGCAGCGCCCGCGAGCACGCCCTGATAGAGGGTCTTCCAATTCACGCTCATGTTGTTGCCTCGATGAGTTTTCGGACGTCATCCGGTGCGCGCGGCGCGACCGGAACGGGTTCGGGGAGTTGTGCCGCGGCGCGCGCGGCGACCGCGATGGGTTCGGGTAGCGCGACTGCGGGCCGCTGCGGGATAGGCACAACGCTCTGCAGCGCAGCCTCGAGCGCCGCGACGCGCCCGAGCAGCGCGCCGACGAGCGCGCCGGCCACGTTGCTGTTGTCGAGCACTAACAATTCGCCGATCTCGGCCGCCTGATTCTTGACCTGGGTATGCAGCGAGTTGATGTCGACCGGTACACCCTGGCCACCCGTGCGCGACAGCAGCGACAGAAAGAACGCGAACCACTCGGGTGCAAGGCGTCCGTCCGGGCCAACGATCGGCGTGCCAGGATTCGGCATGTTGGCGTTCGTGCTCACGTGCGCACCCTCGAAACGTCAACCCATGCGCCGTTCAGCGCAGTCCGGATCGGCTCTGACCACGACAGCTCGAACACGCGATCGCGCGCATAGCCGAGCCGCTGAAACTGGATCGACGTCAGGAACTCGCCGCGGCGGCCCATCGTCGCCGTGATCGGATTGCCCCACGTTGCGCCGCGATCGTTGCTCCAGCGCAGGCTCACGAGCGGATCGGTCGCATCGTCCGGCATCCCTGCGCCCACCTCCATGTCGGCGATGAACTGTCGGAACAGCACGCGATTGCCGTCCGCGCCCAGGATGTGCGGGAACGAACGGATGCGCTGGATCGGCTTGCCGTTGTCGGTGTAGGCGTTCGGGTCGAGCGCGTAGACCGCGCCCGTCTGCCAGTCGCCGATGAGGTTGCGGCCCGCGTTGAACGAATGGCAGTTCATCCGGTGCCGGCTCAGCGAGCCGTCGGCCTCCAGATATGCGCGCTGATGCCACTGGCCGGTCGCCACGTCGAAGCACCAGGTGCGATTCGCCGTCGGGAACGTGAGCACGTAGAACGCGTGACCGCCCTGCAGGTACGAGAAGCCGATCGCATCGTCGATCCGGCTGTACGTGCTGAATTCCTGCTCGAGCGCGTGCGTCGAGATGCGCTCAGCCTGGTAGTTCTTGCCGACGAACACGACGCCCTGGCCCTGCAGATCGCGACCAAGCCAGAAGAGCGCGAGGTCGATCTTCGCGACCGAGTGCTTCGCAGCGCAACCGTGCTCGATGAAGACGCCTGGCATGCGGCCGAACGTGAAGTCGGTCGCTCCCGTGTTGAACCATACTTCCGTCGTCAGCGCGCCTAACAGCCAGATCTCGCGGTGCATGACGGCGAGCGTCACGAGGTTGTCCGAGTAGGTCGACTTCGACGCGATATCGAGCGAATCGAACTTGATGTCGTTGTAGAGCGAAACGTAGAACTGCGGCGTGCCCGGCTTGTTGAATACGAAGTAGCCGTCGACGAAATCGACCTTGTCGGCACCGTAGAACGCGGGGTCGGTGACTTGCGTCATGACGTTGCCCGCGAGAGCGATCGTGAAGCCGACCGCTGTGCCGTCGACAATGAAGACCGATGTGCCGTTGTCGACCATCGAGACGTGCCCGCTGATCGACGAGAGCGTGCCGAGCTGCGTGTAATTGTTGGTGGCGTCGACCGCATAGACGTTCGGCCCGACCACTTCGAATCGCGCGCCGTTCGACGCGGTGTAGATGCCGCGCGATTCCCCTGCGGCCGGTGGCGTCGATACGAGCGTGAGGCCCGGCGTCGGGTAGTACGTGAACGGCGCGGGCGCATCCTGCGGGTTCTGCTCGCCGTACAGGTTGACGCAGCGTTGCGCCTCCGCGATCAGGCTCTTCGCGGTATACGCGCCGAGGGTGAGAGGGACGCGCATCAGTACGGCCGATCCGAATAGATGTTGTACCGCTGCTTCGTCCCGAGTCCGCGCGGCATGCTCATCGACTGGATCTGCAGGTTCATGCGCTTGATGACGCGCTTCGTGCTGGCGGCCAGCTTCTCCACCATCCGAGGGGGATCGAGCTGATACGAGCCGCAAAGCCAGATCGCGAGGTTGTAGCGGATCGCGGCCATGTACTCGGGCGGCAGCGTGATGTCGTCGCCCGGCGTGACGAACTGCGGGAGCGCCTCGAGCGTCACGATGTGCAGCTCGAAACTGTTGTTCGGTACCGGGAACATGAACAGGTTGCCGAGCGGGAATGCCGCGTCGTAGAACGCATAGCTCGGGAACGACACCAGCGACTTGAGCGCGATGCGCGAATAGTCCTCGCGCGCCGCGATGATCGTTACCGGATAGTCGATCGGGTTCGGGCTGCCCGGATTCAGGCGCGCATACGCCGCGTTGATCTTGAAGGGCCACGCCGGCGTATTGAAGGCGCCACCGGGCCCGACCGTGTACGATTGCGCGCCGGTCGACTGAATCGCCGTATCGACGAGGTGATACACGCTCAGGCGCTCGCCCTGCCACTGGCCGAGCATCATGTTCAGCGTGGCGAGGCCATCGGACGTGTCGTCGGGCGAGATCGACTGCCCGATACCCAGCGCGCCGATATCCTTCAGCGCGAGAGTGATCAGGTCGACGGCGGTCGTCACGCTGCCTCCAGCGCCGCGCGGATCTTGTCGTTCGACCAGCGCTTATCGATCTTCACGCCCTTCTCTTCGGCGATCTGGATCAGCGCCGCCCGCTCGTCATCGGCTTCGCCAGCCGGTGCAAGCGCGGCTTCTTCCTCTGCGCTGTGCACGATGACGCCGCCGACCCACTTCGGATACTCGACGAAATCGGGCTGCTGTTCGCGCGGTACGGCGTCGGCGCGCGCTGGCTTCTTCCAGCCCTCGCCGAGCGCTTCGAACGCCTCCTGCGTCTCGACGATCTTCGACTCGCCTTTCGGGCCTGTGACCCACATCGGGAATTCCTGGAACACGGTGCCTCCGGAAGAAAAAGCCCCCGCCGAAGCGGGGGCCGATTGTTGAAGCAGCGAGCCCATTAGCGAACGATGCGGCAGGCCAGTTCGTTGTAGACCGGCGCCCAGCCGTACAGCACGTCGATCCGGCACGGGACGGTGTCGGTGCCGATCGCGTATTGCCGCGCGATCCGCATCGAAATGCCCTTGTGCACGCGCCGCGCGCCCCATGCGCCGTACTTGCTGACGTCTTCGAGGTCGGCCGTCGCCAGCGTGAACGCGTCGCGGTGGTATGCGAGGTTCGCGACGTACTGCGTCGACGCGGCGATGTCCCACGTGACCGCGGCGGCATTCGCCGGGCCGGCCGAGACCGTCTGGTATTGCTGGTTCGACGCGGCGGTGTTGATGGCCGGGAAGATCGACAGCGTCGCATTGCCCGAGCCGTCGGCCGTCGCATCGGCGAGCACCGTGAATTGGCGCAGCACGCCGGTCGACTGGCGGTTCTGCGGGTTCACGCCGAACACGCCTGCGATCGTGAAGGTGTCGCCCTTCTTGACCGTACCGGCCGCGCCGAGGCCGGTGACGAGCAGCGATGAACCGGTCTGGCCTGCGCCCGACACGGTGCCGTTCGTGCGCGTGCCGGTCGTGAACGTGTTCACGTTCTGGTCCATGCCGATGTCGAAGCCGAGGCCGGACGGCGAGAAGATGCCCGACTCGTACTGCTCGCCGATCTTCGCGGACGGATTGAACAGGCCGGCCGCCGACTTGACCATCGAACCGTTGGTCGCCGGATCCCACACGGCGGTGCGGCGTCCGTCGCGCGGCGTCGCCTCGTTATCGAGCTTCACGCCCGCATCGAGCAGCACCTTGATGTCGTTCGGCGTCGTGCCGACCGTGCCGACGTTGTTCGCAACGCTCGATGCGAGACCGAGGCCGTCGAAGTCGATCTTGTTCGCGATCGTCGCCATCGCCGGGCGGAGGTACCGGTCCGCGAACTCGTCGACGATCAGCGTCAGTTCCTGCGAGCTGAACGTGAAGTCGACGTGGAACTGCGTCGTCAGCGTGATCGGCACCGACGTTTCGTTCACGTTCTCGATGTTCAGCGCGGCGCCGGTCGTACCGACGAATCGGTTCGGCTTACGCGCGTTGACGGTGGCGCCGATCTTCGCGCCGCTGACCGCGAACTCGTCGGAGTAGTCGCGGTTCGAGCGTGCGGTGAACGACAGGTTGTTCTCGAGAATCATCAGCGATTCGTCGAGGATCTTGGTCGGAGTGAGAAGCGTATTGCTCATTTATGGCCTCATGAACGGTTGCGGCGGCGCCAGGCGATGTAGTCCGCCGTCGACGCAAATTCCTGCGGCTCGACGGGTGCGGACTTGCCCCCCACGGGGCTGATCGGCGCGGGCGCCTGGGATACGGGAGCGGGTTTCGCTTGGCCGACCGTCGACTCGAGACGGGCCAGCTCAAGCGCCATGCGAAGCGGAGGAAGGGATAGCAGACGTTCGGCCTCTTCGGGGTTCTGGCCGAGGTGATGGAGCACCTTGTGACCGGCATCCATCGACGTGACCGCCTCGAGGAAGTCCTGCGATGCGCCGCCGAGCATCTGGAAGGTGCGCAGCGATGCGTCCCAATCCGGAAACTCGGTCTTGCCGGCGTCGAACACCTTGTTGCAGGCCGCATCGAACTTCTCCTGCGCGATCAGGCGCGTCGCTTCCGCGCGGACCTGGTCGGCAGTCATCGGCTGCGCCGCGGGCGTCGTGGCGTCCGGCTGGAACTCGCGCAGGCGCGCTTCGAGTGCTTCGCGCTGCCGTTTTTCCTCATGCTTCTCCCGCGTCAGCTGGTCGATGCGCCGTTGCACCCAGTCGTTCTTGGGCTTGTCCTGCTGAGGCTGCTCGGTCGATGCTGCTGCGGGTTGCTCGGTGCCCGTGGCCGTGCTCGTTTCTGCGGGCTGTTGCGCCGGTTCCGGGGGCGTGCCCGTCGTCGGCGTTACGGCTGCTGGTGCCGGTACTGCGTTCGCTTCGGTTTGCATGGACGTATCCAAGGATTGAGGCCCGGTGATGCCGCGCCGGTACGGAAACGAAAAAGGCCCGCTCCTTTCGGATGCGGGCCTCGTGGAAAAGTGGTCGGAGCGGGGCTTAGCGCTGGCCGCCGATGATGTACTGCTCGCTCGTCGGCGTAATCGGGCTGGCCGTCGTGTTCACATACTGGATTGCGAGCGTGTTTGCGGCAGATACGCGGACATTGCCGATCGACAGGCCGGTCTGGTGCGACGCCTTGTTGATGTCGAGCGAATCGCCTACTTGCAGGCCGGGCACGTTGAACGTCTGCTCGGCCGTCGTGTTCGCGGCAACCTGAGCCGGCGTGAGCGTCTGGCGGATGATGAAAAGCGCGCTAATCGGCGTCGGATTCGACGCGTCCTGAATCAGGCCGGGGTAGCTCATGTCATTGTCCTTGGGGAGCGGGCAAAGAAAAACCCGCACTCGGCGGGTTCTGGGGTTGCTGCTGTGGCTGCATCGGATCGGGCGGTGCCGGCGGCGCACCTTCGGGCGCACCGGTCTGCATCATCTGCATCACGACCTGCGTCGCGACGTGCGCGACGAGTTCGGGATCGAGCGGCTGACCGAGGGCCTGCAGGCGCTTCGTCTCGGCGTCATAGGCGCGAATGTTCGTGTCCTGCTGCTCGCGGCCCTGCTGTGCCTGCTGAAGCGCGCCCGCGAGGTGCTCGATCATCTGCCCCATCTGCTGCATCTTCTGCTGCATGTCCTGCTCTTGCGGCGTCGGGCCTTCGCCGAGGATCTGCGGCGGGATCGTGCGGTGCAGACGCTCCGCGACCTCGTCGGCCATCGGGAAGTCCGCGGCCTTGAACAGCAGGTCGCCGGCCACCTTCATCAGCTCCTGATCCTGCGACATGATCTGCGTCAGGGCGTTGAATGCCTCCTGCCGGCGCGTCTCGTAGTTCGGG
>NZ_JAHACR010000193.1 GCF_018375725.1 Burkholderia sp.
ACGGCATCGCGCGCCTGCGCGTGCGACAGGTTGAAGGCGAGCAACGGCGCCGTAGGCAGGCTGTTGCCCGCCCGGCCGAGCGCGATCCGCGCGTTCGTCAGCGACTTCAGCTCGCTCCAGGGATTCTTTTCGACGGCGTCGCTCATGCGTTCAGCCCCATCCAGTCGTTCGCGCCCGCGAGCAGCGGCACGCGCGCCGATGCGGCACGCAACGCGCCGTGCGCATCGGCGATCTCCATCGTCTCCAGCCATTCCTCGAATTCCGGCGCGCGGCGCAGGCCGAGCACCTCGCGCACGTAGAGCTGATCGTGGAACGACGTGCTCTGGTAGTTCAGCATCACGTCGTCCGCGCCGGGAATCCCCATGATGAAGTTGATGCCGGCCACGCCGAGCAGCGTCAGCAGGGTGTCCATGTCGTCCTGGTCGGCTTCCGCGTGATTCGTGTAGCAGATGTCGCAACCCATCGGCACGCCGAGCAGCTTGCCGCAGAAGTGATCCTCGAGCCCCGCGCGAATGATCTGCTTGCCGTCGTACAGGTACTCCGGCCCGATGAAACCCACCACCGTATTCACGAGGAACGGCTCGAACTTGCGGGCGACCGCGTAGGCGCGCACCTCGCAGGTCTGCTGATCGACGCCATGATGCGCATTCGCCGACAGCGCGCTGCCCTGCCCCGTCTCGAAGTACATCAGGTTGTCGCCGACCGTGCCGCGCTTCAGCGACAGCGCGGCCTCACGCGCCTCGCCGAGCAGCGCGAGCGAGATGCCGAAGCTTGCGTTCGCCTGTTCGGTGCCGGCAATCGACTGGAACACCAGATCGACCGGCGCGCCCTTCTCGATCGCCGCGATCGTGTTGGTCACGTGCGTGAGCACGCACGACTGCGTCGGCACGCGATAGCGCTCGCGGAAACCGTCGATCATCGCGAGCAGCCTGACGATCGCCGCCAGGCTGTCCGTCGCCGGGTTGATGCCGATCATCGCGTCGCCGCAACCATACATCAGGCCGTCGAGCATCGACGCGGCGATGCCATTCACGTCGTCGGTCGGATGATTCGGCTGCAGGCGCACGGACATCCGGCCCGGCAGCCCGACCGTGTTGCGAAAGCGCGTGACGACGCGGCGCTTGCGCGCGGCGGCGATCAGATCCTGGTTGCGCATCAGCTTCGACACGGCCGCGACCATCTCCGGCGTCAGGCCCGGCGCGATGCGTTCGAGCGCCGCGCCGTCGGCGACGGGCGACAGCAGCCAGTTGCGGAAATCGCCGACCGTCAGATGCGAGATTTCCGCAAACGCATCGGCGTCGTGATCGTCGACGATCAGCCGCGTGACCTCGTCGTCCTCGTAGGGAATCAGCGCCTCGTTCAGGAACGCCTTGAGCGGCACGCCCGCCAGCGCGATCTTCGCGGCGACGCGCTCCTCTTCGCTCGCCGCCGCGACGCCGGCGAGCTGGTCGCCGGAACGCAGCGGGCTCGCCTTCGCGAGCAGCGTCTTCAGGTCCGCGAAGCGGTAGGTGCGCGGACCGATCGTCTCCGTGTAGGACATGGTGCGAGTCTCCTTGTAAAGCGCACGGCGCGCCTGCTCACGCGGCGCGCCGGATATCGTCCGAACGGACGGTCACTCTTCCAGCAGCGCGTCGCCGGGCGCGCTCGCACGCTGCGCGCGGGTCGCGAGGAAATACGCGTAGCCGAGCGCAAGGAAGCCGACGAAGACCATCGCGACGAGCCCGTTGAAGTACACCATCGTGCCGAGGCAGACGAGCGCGGCGGCAATCGCGAACGCCGGGAAGAGCGGATAAAGCGGCGCACGGAACGGCCGCGCCATGTCCGGCTGCGTGCGGCGCAGCCTGAACAGGGCGGCCATGCTGACGATGTACATCACGATCGCGCCGAACACCGACATCGTGACGATGTTCGCGGTCAGCGTCTGGCCGCCGAACTGGATCAGCTCGTCGCTGTAGATCGCCGCGATGCCGACCACGCCGCCCGCGAGAATCGCGCGATACGGCGTCTTGAAGCGCGGATGCACCTTCGCGAGCCACTCCGGCAGGTAGCCTTCGCGAGCGAGCGCGAAGATCTGGCGCGAGTAGCCGAGGATGATCCCGTGGAACGACGCGACGAGGCCGAACAGGCCGAGCCACACGAGCATGTGCATCCAGCCGCTGTTCGCGCCGACGATGTACTTCATCGCCTGCGGCAGCGGATCGTTGATGTTGGCGAGCTGGGTCCAGTCGCCCGCGCCGCCCGCGAACACCATCACGCCGACCGCGAGCACCACGAGCGTCAGGATGCCGGCGACGTACGCGATCGGGATCGAGCGCTTCGGGTTTTTCGCTTCCTCGGCGGCCATCGCGACGCCTTCGATCGCGAGGAAGAACCAGATCGCGAACGGAATCGCCGCGAACATCCCGTGGAACGCGCCGAGGCTGAAGTGATCGGCGCCGGACCAGCCGCCCTTCACGAAGTTGCTCCATGCGAAACCCGGCGAGACGACGCCCATGAACACCAGCAGTTCGAAGATCGCGAACAGCGTGACGATCAGCTCGAAGGTCGCGGCGATCTGGACGCCGACGATGTTGAGCGCCATGAACACGAGATACGCGCCCATCGCCGCGTGCTTCGGTTCGAGCCCCGGAAACTGCACGTGCAGGTACGCGCCGATCGCGAGTGCGATCGCGGGCGGCGCAAACACGAATTCGACGAGCGTGGCCGCGCCGGCGAGATACCCGCCCGCGGGTCCGAACGCGCGGCGCGCATAGGCGAACGGGCCGCCCGCATGCGGAATCGACGTGGTCAGTTCGGTGAAGCTGAAGATGAAGGTGGTGTACATCGCCGCGACGAACAGTGCGGTGATCACGAAGCCCAGCGTGCCGGCGCTCGCCCAGCCGTAGCTCCAGCCGAAGTATTCGCCGGAAATCACGAGGCCGACTGCGATGCCCCACAGCTGCCAGGTCCCGAGCGTCTGCTGCAGCGCGGGCTGGCCGGACGTCATGCCGCCGGCGGCGGGCCGGCCATTCGACTCTGCTTTCATCGATCTTCTCCTCAAAAGCGGCGGCGGTTCCGCCCGGCGGATGCGCCGGCAGGACGCGCCCCGTCGGGTGATCCCGCGGGGCCGGCCTGCCCGACTGAGAATCGATGCTAGTGAGTCATTAATCGACGTGTTATCGAAATTCGGCAAAGGTCCGCGCTGACGTTTCGCCGACGGAAACGGGCGCGGGAGGTCTATTCTTCGCCGCTGCGCTGGTTGAACCAGCGGTCGAGCAGCTTGCCGGCCGCCTCGCGGCCGCCGAGGCCGAACGACAGCGCGACGGCCACCGCGATCGCGCCCAGCACGAGGCCGAACGCGAGCTGCACGATCTCGTTCGCGATGCCCATCGTGCGCAGCCCCATCGCAAACACGAGGCCGAGAATCGCGAACTGCGCGATCCGCGCGAACAGCGTGCTGTGCTGGGTGTCCGCCTGCTGGATCACGCGGCGCGCAAGGCCCGCGAGCCAGAAGCCGATCACGAGGATCACGCCGCCCGTCAGCACGTGGCCGCCGAACTCGATGAACAGCGTGACGACGTCGCGCACCTGCGAGAACCCGAGCCGGTTCGCCGCCTCGACCGCGGCAAACAGCATCGCAAAGAACACGATCAGCCGGGCGACCAGCACCGACGGCTGCAGCATCCCGGAAAAAACGGCCTCGACGCCGAGCACGGCCGGCAGTCCGTCGGCGCCGGCGGCCACCAGCAGCTTCTGCGCGAGCGCGGCGACGAAGCGTGCGAAGTAGAACGTGACGAGCACGATCACGATCGCCGCGACGATGTCCGGCACCGCGCCGAGAAACTGGTACAGCATGCTGGTCGCCGGCCCCGAGATCGCGTCGATCTTCAGCGCGTCGAGCGCGGAGATCAGCGTCGGCACGAAGACGAACACGTAGACGATCGTGCCGACCAGGCTCGACAGGCGCACGGGCGCCGGGCTGTCGAGGCGCTCGGTCAGCCGGTCGGCGCCGGCGGCGCTGAGCAGGTTCGTGACGAGGCCCCGCAGCACGCGGGCGACGAGCCAGCCGACGAAGCCGATCACGGCCGCCGCGAACACATTCGGCACGATGGCGAGCAGCTTGTCGACCATCCCCTGCACCGGGGCGAGCAGGCCCGACAGGGCAAAGGCGGACAGGATCGCCGGCAGGAACATCAGGATCACGAGCCAGAACAGCACGTCGCCGAGATAGCTGCTCATCGGGCGCATGCCAGCGCTCGTCGACAGCGTATCGTCGAACTTCCCGACCCTCAGCGCGCGGCCCGCGAGGCTGCGCAGCAGCGACGCGACCAGCCACGCGATCAGCGTGAGCGCCCCGCCGCCGATCAGGTTCGGCAGGTAGCTGACGATGTTGGTGACGAGCAGCGAGAACGGATTGGATACCGCATACAGGTTGAGCACGTTGAAAATGCCC
Organism: Burkholderia sp.; assembly: GCF_018375725.1. GTDB lineage: Bacteria > Pseudomonadota > Gammaproteobacteria > Burkholderiales > Burkholderiaceae > Burkholderia. The sequence goes on from NZ_JAHACR010000193.1 coordinate 4,433, forward strand.
ACCGCGGTGACGAGCAGCACCAGCCAGAACAGGCCGCCCGCGACGATGCGCTCCACGTACGCGCCCTGGCCGGTGCTTTCGGCGATCCGCTGATCGACCTTCAGCGCTCCGAGCAGCCGGTACGCGCCGGCCCGCACCGCCACGGCGATCAGCCAGCCGATGACCAGGATGCCGATCGCGCCGGCGATCTTCGGGAGATACCCTCCCAGCGTGGCCTGCAGCGACGTGATGAAGCTGGATGCATCCATTTCTTCTTCTCCCGAAAACGTGGCGTTGCGATTGAACATCGACCCACTACCCGCGTACCTCGAAAAAACGTGCTTCCCCGCTCGTGGCAACTTACCTCGGAACAATGACAATTTCAGCCGATTTCACCGTCTTTAACTTTAGTCACGGATTCGCGATGAAGAGACCCTATTTCAAAAAAATATGGGCCTGATCCACTCTGCCGAGCGGCAGGATGGATCAGGCCCTGCATGCGGGCGCGTGCCCGGACAAATGCCGTCCGCGCGTCAGACGCGCGCGGGCGCGTCGGCAGCCCTGTCCCTGAAGGACAGCAGGCGCAACCCGTTGGCGACGACGATCAGGCTCGCGCCGGCATCGGCGAACACCGCCATCCACATCGTGCCGAGACCGGCAACGGTGAGGCCGAGAAACACCAGTTTCACACCGAGCGCGAATCCGATGTTCTGCACCAGCACCCGGTGCGTCGCGCGCGACAGCCGCACGAACGCCGGGATCTTGCGCAGATCGTCGTCCATCAGCGCGACGTCGGCGGTCTCGATCGCGGTGTCCGTGCCCATCGCCCCCATCGCGAAGCCGAGGTCGGCGCGGGCCAGCGCCGGCGCGTCGTTGATCCCGTCGCCGACCATGCCGACCGCGCCTGCCCGGGACGCCAGCTCGTGCACCGCCGCGAACTTGTCCTCGGGCAGCTGGTTGCCGCGCGCGTCGTCGATGCCGACCTGTTGCGCGATCGCCTGCGCGGTATGCGGGTTGTCGCCCGTCAGCATGGCCGTTTTGATGCCCAGCGCATGCAGATCGGCGATCGCCTCGCGGCTGGTTTCCTTGATCGTGTCGGCGACCGCGAACACGCCGAGCACGCGCGTCCCGTCGATCAGCATCACGACGCTCTTGCCCTCCCGTTCGAGCGCATCGAGCTGTGCCTCCAGCGCGGGCGAGCAGCGCCCCAGTTCCTCGGCGAGCCGGTGGTTGCCGAGCCAGTAGCCGACGCCGTCGATCGTGCCGCGCACACCGCGCCCGACGAGCGCCTCGAAGTCCTGCACGTCGGCAAACGGCCCGGTCGCCACGGCCTTGCCGGCCGTCGCGATCGCCTGCGACACCGGATGATCCGAGCGCGCGGCGAGGCTCGCGGCGAGAAACTGCACGCGTACCGGGGCATGGTCCGCCGCACGCGGCACGAAGTCCGTCTGCACCGGCTTGCCGTATGTGATCGTGCCGGTCTTGTCGAGCGCGAGCCATGCGAGCTTGCGTCCTTCCTCGAGATACACGCCGCCCTTCACGAGAATCCCGCGCCGCGCCGCGGCGGCGAGACCCGACACGATCGTCACCGGCGTCGAGATCACGAGCGCGCACGGACACGCGATCACGAGCAGCACCAGCGCGCGGTAGATCCAGTCATGCCACGCGCCCTCCGTAACGAGCGGCGGCACCGCCGCGACGAGGAACGCGATCGCGAACACGACCGGCGTGTAGACGCGCGCGAACTGGTCGACGAAACGCTGCATCGGCGCCTTCGCGCCCTGCGCTTCCTCGACCGCATGAATGATCCGCGCGAGCGTCGTGTTGGCGGCGACCGCGGTCACGCGGTATTCGAACGATCCGGCCTCGTTGATCGTGCCGGCGAACACGGCGTCGCCCGCGGCCTTCTCGACCGGCATGCTTTCGCCGGTGATCGGCGCCTGGTTGACGGTCGAGCGGCCGGCCACCACTTCGCCGTCGAGACCGACCCGCTCGCCCGGCTTCACGCGCACGATCGCGCCGAGCGCGATCTGCGCGGCGTCGACGGTGCGCCACGCGCCGTCGGGCTGACGCACCGTCGCCGTATCCGGCGCCAGCCGCATCAGGCCCTGGATCGCGTTGCGGGCGCGGTCGAGCGACTTCGCCTCGATCAGTTCGGCGATCGTAAACAGCACCATCACCATCGCCGCTTCCGGCCACTGGCCGATCGCCATCGCGCCCGTCACGGCGATGCTCATCAGCGCGTTGATGTTCAGGTTGCCGTTGCGCAGCGCGATCCAGCCTTTCCGGTAAGTCGTGATCCCGCACGCCGCGACCGACGCGAGCGCGAGCGCCGCGGCGACCCACGCCGGCAGGCCGAACCACGTCGCCGCCTCGGACGCGAGCGCGGCGACGCCCGCCAGCGCGAGCGGCCACCACGGCTTTGCGGGCGCCGCCGGCGCGCCGGACGGCGGCGCATCGGCCGACGCCGCTTCGGGCGTCATGCCGAGCGAACGGATCGCGGCGGTGAGCGCGGCCTGCGCGCCCGGCACGTGCTCGACGGTCAGCATGCGCTGCATCAGGTTGAATTCGAGCGCCGCGACTTCGCGCATCCCGCCGAGCTTCTTGCGGATCAGCGTTTCCTCGGTCGGGCAGTCCATCTGCATGATGCGGAATGACGAAACCACGTTGCCCGACGCAGTCGCCTGCGTGGTCGGCAGCGGCGCGAGCGTCAGCGCGGCGGGCGTGCAGCAGTCGGCACCGGCGTGGGCGTGGGCGCCGCCATGTTCATGGTCGTGATCGCATGCGTGGTTATGGCCATGCTCATGCTCATGGCCCTGCTCCGGCCCACGGCCGTGCGCGTGACTGCCGTCACGATCATGATCGTGACCACACGCATGCCCGCCGGTCTGTTCCGCCCGGCCGTCCGGCGCGCCGTCGCATGCCGGCGTCGCGCCGTCCGCGCGCAGCGCGGCCTCGTCGTGCGCATGCGCGCTGCACGCGCCGGCATGACCGGCGGTCGTATCGTGTTCGTTGCGGGCGTGCTTCGCCTCGGTCATCGCAACCTCCTGATGGCTTGACGAGGTACAGTTAACACCCTGAAGCCACTACAAGGTCAACCCTTCGACCGGAGAACCGTATGAAGATTGGCGAACTGGCGAAAGCCGCACGGTGCACGCCCGAGACGATCCGCTTCTACGAGAAGGAGGGATTGATGCCCGATGCCAGGCGCACCGACGCAAACTACCGGAACTACACGGACACGCACCTTGAACGGCTGCGCTTCATCCGCAATTGCCGCGCGCTCGACATGACGCACGACGAGATCCGCGCGCTGCTGCAGCTTACCGATACGCCGACCGATCGCTGCGATTCCGTCAATGCGCTGCTCGACGCGCACATCGGGCATGTCGACGCACGGCTCGCCGAGCTGACGCATTTGCGCGAACAGCTGACGCAACTGCGCGAGCAGTGCGTCGGCGAACATTCGGTCGAGGATTGCGGGATCGTCCACGGGCTCGCGACGATGGAAACCGCCGCGCCCGTCGCCAAGCGCACGCACGTCGGCTGACGCGCGGCGCCCGCACACGCATGTCCGGCGTTCGATGCCTGGCGCGGCCGGGCGCACAGCGCCGTCACGCCTGTGCGGCTCGGCGCGCGGCGCCGGACGGACGCCGCCCGGTTCCGGGCCGGCGCGCCGCCGCGGCTTATTGCGCGGAGATGTCGATATCGCCGAAGTACTTCTGGCCGAGCGACTTGACCGTGCCGTC
>NZ_JAHACR010000006.1 GCF_018375725.1 Burkholderia sp.
CTTCTACGGTGCCTGGCTGCTCGCCGGCCCGATCGGAGGTCATTTCCGGACGATGCTGCGCGGGGCGTTCTCGTTCGACCGCGCGACGGCGTTCGACACGAGCCGGATGCTGTCCGCGGCCGGCAGCGCGAGCCTCGAAGGGCTCGCCGCGCTCGCGCCGCTCCTCGCGCTCACCGGCATTGCCGCGCTGCTCGCGCCGATGGCGCTCGGCGGCTGGCTGATCTCGTCGAAGACTTTCGAGCTGAAATTCGACCGCCTGAATCCGGTGTCGGGCCTCGGCCGGATGTTCTCGATCCAGGGGCCGATCCAGCTCGGCATGTCGCTCGCGAAGACGCTGGTCGTCGGCGGGATCGGCGGCGTGGCGATCTGGCGCAGCAAGGACGAATTGCTCGGTCTCGCGACGCAGCCGCTCGACGCGGCGCTCGCCGACGCGCTGCATCTCGTCGCCGTGTGCTGCGGCGCGACGGTCGCGGGGATGCTGGTGGTCGCCGGGCTCGACGTGCCGTATCAACTCTGGCAGTACAACAAGAAGCTGCGCATGACGAAGGAAGAAGTGAAGCGCGAACATCGCGAGAACGAAGGCGATCCGCACGTGAAAGGCCGGATCCGCCAGCAGCAGCGCGCGATCGCCCGCCGCCGCATGATGGCGGCCGTGCCGAAGGCGGACGTGGTCGTCACGAACCCGACGCACTTCGCGGTCGCGTTGCAGTACACGGACGGCGAGATGCGCGCGCCGAAGGTCGTCGCGAAGGGCGTCAACCTCGTCGCCGCGCGCATTCGCGAGCTTGCCGCCGAGCACGGCGTGCCGATGCTCGAAGCGCCGCCGCTCGCGCGTGCGCTCTATCACAACGTCGAACTCGAACGCGAGATTCCCGGCTCGCTGTATTCGGCCGTCGCCGAAGTGCTCGCGTGGGTCTATCAGCTCAAGCGTTTCCGTCTGGAAGGCGGCGAGGCGCCCGAGGTGCCGGTCGATCTCGACGTGCCGGCCGAACTCGACAAGGGCGCGACGGTGTCCGCCGACGACGAGCAGGAAGAGGCCGAGGACGTCCTCGGCGCGAATGCGCGCACGCAAGGAGGCCGGGCATGATCGGCCGATACGCGTCCATTCGTTCGCTGCCGCCTGACGCGGCGGCCGGGCGGGAGGCAGCATGAGCACGCCGTCCGGTCTGTTCGCGAAGCGCGCGAACCCGTTCGCCGGGACGAACCTGCGCGCGCTGTCGGGCCCGATCCTCATCTGCATGATCCTGGGGATGATGATCCTGCCGCTGCCGCCGATGCTGCTGGATCTGCTGTTCACGTTCAACATCGCGCTGTCCGTGATGGTGCTGCTCGTCAGCATGTACACGATGAAGCCGCTCGACTTCGCGGCGTTCCCGAGCGTGCTGCTGTTCTCGACGCTGCTGCGGCTGTCGCTGAACGTCGCGTCGACGCGTATCGTGCTGCTCGAAGGCCACACGGGGCCGGACGCGGCCGGGCAGGTGATCGAGGCGTTCGGCCACTTCCTCGTCGGCGGCAACTTCGCAGTCGGCATCGTCGTGTTCGTGATCCTGATGATCATCAACTTCATGGTGATCACGAAGGGCGCGGGGCGGATCGCGGAAGTGTCCGCGCGCTTCACGCTCGATGCGATGCCCGGCAAGCAGATGGCGATCGACGCCGACCTGAACGCCGGCCTCATCAACGAGGAGCAGGCGAGGAAGCGCCGCCAGGCGGTGTCGCAGGAAGCCGAGTTCTACGGCTCGATGGACGGCGCGTCGAAGTTCGTGCGCGGCGACGCGATCGCCGGCCTGATCATCATGGCGATCAACGTGATCGGCGGCCTGATCGTCGGGATGCTGCAGCATGACATGAGCTTCGCGGCGGCCGGCAAGAACTACACGCTGCTGACGATCGGCGACGGTCTCGTCGCGCAGATCCCGTCGCTCGTGATTTCGACCGCGGCCGGCGTGATCGTGTCGCGCGTCGCGACCGACGAGGACATCGGCACGCAGCTCACCAGCCAGCTGTTCACGAACCCGCGCGTGCTGACGATCACGGGCACGATCATCCTGGTGATGGGGCTGATTCCGAACATGCCGCACTTCGCGTTCCTGCTGCTCGGCGGCGGCGCGATCTGGCTGGCCCGCGTGCAGACGAAGCGCGCCGAAGCCCGCAAGGCGGCCGGCGACGTCACCGACATCGCGCCGCCCGCCGCGCTGCCGGGCGACAGTCACGAAGCGACCTGGGACGACGTGCAGCTGATCGATCCGCTCGGCCTCGAAGTCGGCTACCGGCTGATTCCGCTCGTCGACAAGAACAGCGACGGCGAGCTGCTGAAGCGCATCAAGAGCATCCGCAAGAAGTTCGCGCAGGAAATCGGTTTCCTGCCGCCGGTGATCCATATCCGCGACAACCTTGAACTGCGGCCGAACGGTTACCGGATCGCGCTGAAGGGCGTCGAGATCGGCGCGGGCGAAGTGTTTCCGGGCCAGTGGCTCGCGATCAACCCGGGCCAGGTGACGGCCGCGATGCCCGGTGCGCCGACGCAGGATCCGGCGTTCGGCCTGCCGGCGGTCTGGATCGACGTCGGCATGCGCGAGCAGGCGCAGGTGTACGGCTATACGGTCGTCGATGCGAGCACGGTCGTCGCGACGCACCTGAATCATCTCGTCGTCCAGCATGCGGCCGAGCTGCTCGGCCGCCAGGAAGTGCAGGCGCTGATCGAGCGCACCGGCAAGGACGCGCCGTCGCTCGTCGAGGACCTCGTGCCGAAGACGATTTCGCTGACGACGCTGCAGAAAGTGCTGCAAAACCTGCTCGACGAAGGCGTGCCGATCCGCGACATGCGCACGATCCTCGAAGCCGTATCCGAACAGGCCGGCCGCGTCACCGATGCCTACGACATCACGGCCGCCGTGCGGCTGGCGCTCGGCCGCGCGATCACGCAGCAGTGGTATCCGGGCGCGGGCGAGATGCAGGTGATGGGCCTCGACGCCAATCTCGAGCGCGTGCTGTCGCAGGCGCTCGCCACCGGCGCGAATCCGGGCCTCGAGCCCGGCCTCGCGCACACGCTTCTGACCGGCACGCAGGAAGCGATGCTGCGTCAACAGAACATGGGGCTGCCGCCCGTGCTGCTCGTGCCGCATGCGCTGCGCGCGATGCTCGCGCGGTTCCTGCGCCGCAGCCTGCCGCAATTGAAAGTGCTGTCGTATGCCGAAGTGCCGGATACACGCACGATCAAGGTCGTTAACGTCATCGGGGGTTCCGCTTGAACATTCGCAAATTCACCGGCGCGACGAGCCGCGACGCACTCCGTCTCGTGCGCGAAGCGCTGGGCGCCGACGCCGTCGTGCTGTCGAACCGCACGCTCGATGACGGCAGCGTCGAAATCGTCGCGCTGGCCGATGCCGAACTGGCCGCGATCACGCCGCCCGTCGCGGCGCGGTACGGCACGGCCGCCCAGCATGGGGCGGCGGTTCAGTCTGCCGCGGCGATCCTGCCGGGCGAGCCGGCCGCGTCCGCCGCGCGTGAGCCTGCCGCGCGTCCGGCCATGAATCCCTATGCGACAGGCGAAGGCGGCCTGCCGGACGTGTTCTCGTCGGTGTTCGGCGCGAGCGCTGAGACCGCCGATGCAGCATTGCCCGCCGCCGCGCCGGCGGCGTCGCCCGCGTCCGAGCCCGCGCCGTGGCTCGTCGAGCACGCGAAGCGCCTGACGCAACAGCGCGACGCGCTGATCTTGCGTGCGCAGACCATCGCGCAGACCGACGACGCGGGTGCGCGCGCTCCGAAGGAAGCCTCTCCGGTTCGCGACGCGCATGCCGACGGCATCGCTGCCGCGACGCCGCCCGAATGGGCGAACGACATCGTGCGCAACGTCGCGCGCCGCTATCCGGTCGACGCCGCCGCGCCGCGCCGCGCGGCCGATGCGCCGGCGGCCGCCCCGGCTGCTGCGCATCCCGCCGCCCTGGCCGGCCTGCCTGAAGAAACCGCTGCCGCGGTCGCGGATGCCGTGAAGGCCCGCATCGAGCGCATCGTCAACGACACGGTGATGCACGAGCTGGGCGCGATGCGCGGCATGATGGAAGAGCAGTTCGCCGGCCTGATGTGGAACGAGCGCCAGCGCCGCAATCCCGTGCACGGCGCGTTGACGAAGCATCTGTTTGCCGCCGGCTTTTCGGCGCAACTGGTGCGGCTGATGGTCGACAACCTGCCGGAGGGCGAAGCCGCGCAGACGCTCGACCAGGCGGCCGAATGGGCGCAGTCGGTGCTCGCGGCGAACCTGCCGGTGCTCGACAGCGAAGACGCGCTGATGGAGCGCGGCGGCGTGTTCGCTCTGATGGGCCCGACGGGCGCCGGCAAGACGACGACCACCGCGAAGCTCGCCGCGCGTTGCGTGATGCGTTTCGGCGCGAGCAAGGTCGCGCTGCTGACGACCGACAGCTACCGGATCGGCGGCCACGAGCAGCTGCGCATCTTCGGCAAGATCCTCGGCGTGCCGGTGCATGCGGTGAAGGACGGCGGCGACCTGCAGCTGGCGCTGTCCGAACTGCGCAACAAGCACATCGTGCTGATCGACACGATCGGCATGAGCCAGCGCGACCGTGCGGTATCCGACCAGATCGCGATGCTGCATGGCGCGAACACGCCGGTGCAGCGTCTGCTGCTGCTGAACGCGACCAGCCACGGCGACACGCTCAACGAAGTCGTGCAGGCCTACCGCAGCGCGCCCGGCCAGCCGGATCTCGCGGGCTGCATCCTGACGAAGCTCGACGAAGCGACGAATCTCGGCGGCGTGCTCGACACGGTGATCCGCTACAAGCTGCCGGTCCATTACGTGTCGACCGGCCAGAAGGTGCCGGAGAACCTGTATGTCGCCACGACGAAGTTCCTGCTGAAGAGTGCGTTCTGTGTGCCGCGCGACGGCTCGCCTTTCGTGCCGCACGACGAGGACATGCCCGCGCTCCTTTCCGCGCTGACTGCACGTTCCACCGCCGAGCTGCACGAGGTGCGCTTTGGATAAACGGACGATCGACCAGGCCGAAGGCCTGCGGCGCCTGCTGGCCGGGCGTGCGTCGCGGATTGTCGCGGTGACGGGCGGTCCTGCCGGTGTCGGCTGCACGTCGGCCGTCGTGAACCTCGCGGCGGCGCTCGCGGCGCTCGGCAAGGACGTGCTTGTCGTCGACGAACGCACGGATGCGCACTCGGCCGCCGCTACGCTCGTCGGCGCGCGGCTGTGCGACGGCGCGCGGGTGCGCGTCGCCGCCGGATTCGCGGTGTGCGCCGCAGCGGGGCTCGCGCGCGACGGTTACGGCGAAGCGCGGCTGAGCGATTTCATCGACGGCCCGGCCGACATCGTGCTCGTCGATGCCCGGCTCGACGACGACGGCGCATTCTCGACGCTCGCGCGCGAAGCGCACGACGTGCTGATCGTCACGCGCGTCGCCACGCAGGCGATCACCGAGGCCTATGCCTGCATGAAGCGGCTGCATTTCGCGCATGCGATCGCGCAGTTCCGCGTTTTGACCAACCACGTCGGCAGCCACGCCGACGCGAAGATCGCGTTCGACAACCTCGCGGGGGTCGCGAGCCGCTACATGACGGTGTCGATTGCCGATGCCGGCTGCGTGAGCGCCGATCCGCTCGTCGAGCACGCGCGCGAGCTGGTGCGCACGGCCGTCGACGCGTTCCCGTCGTCGCCGGCCGCGCGCGACTACCGGCAGATTGCCGGCGACTTGCTGTACTGGCCGCTGCGCCCGCGTCCGGGCACGGGGCGAGCCCTTGCGGGCAGCCCGGCGTTCGACGCGGGAGCGGCGCACGCCGCATGAGCGCCACAGGAAGGAGAGAGCCATGATGTACAACGCTCAGGGAAAGATTTCGCAGGCCGACGTCCTGACGCAATACGCACCGCTCGTGCGCCGTCTGGGCCTGCAACTCGTCGCGAAGATGCCGGCGAGCGTCGATCTCGACGATCTGATCCAGGCCGGGATGATCGGTCTGATGGATGCGGCCGGCCGCTACAAGGAAGATCAGGGCGCGCAGTTCGAGACCTACGCGACGCAGCGGATCCGCGGCGCGATGCTCGACGAGCTGCGCAGCAACGACTGGCTGCCGCGCAGCCTGCGCAAGACGTCGCGCGAGGTCGAGCACGCGGTTCATCAGGTCGAGCAGCAACTGGGCCGCGCGGCGTCCGAGACGGAAATCGCGCAGCACCTCGACATGCCGCTCGACGAATATCAGGGGATGCTGCAGGACCTGCACGGCAGCCAGCTGATCTACTACGAGGATTTCGACCGCGCAGCCGACGACGAACCGTTTCTCGACCGCTATCGCGTCGATCATGCCGATCCGCTGTCGGCGCTGCTCGACGAGCATCTGCGCGACGCGCTGATCGAGGCGATCGAACGGCTGCCGGAGCGCGAGAAGCTGCTGATGTCGCTGTACTACGACCAGGGACTGAATCTGCGCGAGATCGGCGCCGTGCTCGAGGTGAGCGAGTCGCGCGTATGCCAGCTGCACAGCCAGGCGGTCGCGCGGCTGCGTGCGCGGCTGCGCGAGCAGGCCTGGGTCGGCGCGGAGAACTGACCTCGTTGTCCCGTTGCGGGACACCCGCGGCCTTTGGCAATCCGGCGCCGAGCCAGCCGGGCGCGTGCGGCGCCGGGCATGGCTGAGCGGCACCGGCGCGACGCCGATGCGCGGATCTGTTCTCGGATACAGATGGCCCGCACAGGCACGCTTCGCGCCGATTTGCTACAATCCATCCCGTTTTCCGAGGAGCGTTGCGACGGGTGCGATCCTGCCCCGCCAGGCTCGGAAAGCTTCACCAAGCGCTCGCGCGGCGACGATTTCGCCGGCCGGCCGCTTCCTGAACGGCGCTCACGTCACCATTTTCTAGAACTTATTAGAAAGGAGGGCGTGATGAGCGCCATCATCGATTCCCAAGCTTCCAACGATTACCTCGTCGCGGACATGTCGCTTGCCGGCTGGGGCCGCAAGGAACTCGACATCGCCGAGACCGAAATGCCGGGCCTCGTGCAGATCCGCGAAGAGTACAAGGCGCAGCAGCCGCTGAAGGGCGCGCGCATCGCCGGCTCGCTGCACATGACGATCCAGACGGGCGTGCTGATCGAGACGCTGAAGGCGCTCGGCGCGGACGTGCGCTGGGCCTCGTGCAACATCTTCTCGACGCAGGACCACGCTGCCGCGGCGATCGCCGCGGGCGGCACGCCGGTGTTCGCGTTCAAGGGCGAATCGCTCGACGAATACTGGGAATTCTCGCACCGCATTTTCGAATGGCCGAACGGCGAATTCGCGAACATGATCCTCGACGACGGCGGCGATGCCACGCTGCTGCTGATTCTCGGCGCGAAGGCCGAGAAGGATCGCTCGGTGATCGCGACGCCGACGAACGAAGAGGAAGTCGCGCTGTACAAGTCGATCGCGCGCCACCTCGACCTCGACGCGAACTGGTACTCGAAGCGTCTCGCGCACATCAAGGGCGTCACCGAGGAAACGACGACCGGCGTGCACCGCCTGTACCAGATGGAGAAGGAAGGCCGCCTGCCGTTCCCGGCGATCAACGTGAACGACTCGGTCACGAAGTCGAAGTTCGACAACCTGTACGGCTGCCGCGAGTCGCTCGTCGACGGCATCAAGCGCGCGACCGACGTGATGATCGCGGGCAAGATCGCGGTCGTCGCGGGCTACGGCGACGTGGGCAAGGGCTGCGCGCAATCGCTGCGCGGCCTCGGCGCGACGGTGTGGGTGACGGAAATCGATCCGATCTGCGCACTGCAGGCGGCGATGGAAGGCTACCGCGTCGTGACGATGGAATACGCGGCCGACAAGGCCGACATCTTCGTGACGGCGACCGGCAACTACCACGTGATCAACCACGATCACATGAAGGCGATGCGCCACAACGCGATCGTCTGCAACATCGGTCACTTCGACTCGGAAATCGACGTCGCCTCGACCCGCCAGTACCAGTGGGACAACATCAAGCCGCAGGTCGACCACATCATCTTCCCGGACGGCAAGCGCGTGATCCTGCTGGCGGAAGGCCGTCTGGTGAACCTCGGCTGCGCGACCGGCCACCCGTCGTTCGTGATGTCGAACTCGTTTACGAACCAGGTGCTCGCGCAGATCGAACTGTTCACGCGCGGCGGCGAGTACGAGAACAAGGTGTACGTGCTGCCGAAGCATCTCGACGAGAAGGTCGCACGCCTGCACCTCGCGCGCATCGGCGCGAACCTGTCGGTGCTGTCGGACGAGCAGGCCTCGTATATCGGCGTGTCGAAGGAAGGCCCGTTCAAGCCGAACCACTACCGCTATTGAGCGGACGCCGGAACCGCCGTCGCCTGCCTGCGGCGTCCGTACCGTGCACCGTTTCGCCGCACGGGCGCCGCACGATACGATGACGGGGTTCCGGCGGAACCGTCCGCTGTCATTGCGCGATCCGGGCAGCTTCGTGGCCCGGCCTGCGCGGCGCGGCCTACGCGGCCCGGCCTACGCGGCCCGGCCTGACCATCAACCGAACCGGAGCATTTCATGACACTCATCCTGACCTGGGTCATCAACGCCCTTGCCCTGCTGATCATCACCTATCTGGTGCCGTCGATTCACATCAAGAGCTTCGGCACCGCGCTGATCATCGCGATCGTGCTCGGCCTCATCAACACGGTGATCCGGCCGGTGCTGATCCTGCTGACACTGCCCGTCACGGTCGTCACGCTCGGGCTGTTCATCCTCGTCGTGAACGCGCTGTGCTTCTGGTTCGCGTCGTCGCTGCTGAAAGGTTTCGAAGTGTCGGGGTTCTGGTCCGCGTTCTTCGGTTCGATCCTGTACAGCATCGTGTCCTGGCTGCTGTCCGCCCTGATCTTCGGCCAGCGCAACATCGGCTGAAAGGGTTGAAATCCCCATCATGAAACCGATCGAACTCTCCTTTGAATTCTTCCCGCCGAAGACGGCGGAAGGCGTCGAGAAGCTGCGCGGGACCCGTGCGCAGCTGATGCCGCTGAAGCCGAAATTCGTCTCGGTGACGTTCGGCGCAGGCGGCTCGACGCAGCAGGGCACGCTCGATACCGTGCTCGACATGCAGAAGGACGGCCTCGAAGCCGCGCCTCATCTGTCGTGCATCGGCTCGTCGAAGGACAGCCTGCGCGCGATCCTCGACCAGTACCGCTCGCACGGCATCCGCCACATCGTCGCGCTCCGCGGCGACCTGCCGTCCGGCATGGGCGAGGTCGGCGAGCTGCGCTACGCGTCCGAGCTGGTCAGCTTCATCCGCGCGGAGCATGGCGACTGGTTCCACATCGAAGTCGCCGCGTATCCGGAATACCACCCGCAGGCGCGCTCGCCGAAGGCCGATCTCGAGAATTTCGCGCGCAAGGTGAAGGCGGGCGCGAATTCCGCGATCACCCAGTATTTCTTCAACGCGGACGCGTATTTCCGTTTCGTCGACGATGCGCGCAAGCTCGGCGTCGAGGTGCCGATCGTGCCGGGCATCATGCCGATCACGAACTTCTCGCAGCTGATGCGCTTCTCGGAAATGTGCGGCGCCGAAGTGCCGCGCTGGGTCGCGCGCCGGCTCGAAAGCTTCGGCGACGATCGCGACGCGATCCGTGCGTTCGGTGCGGATGTCGTGACGGGCCTGTGCCAGCGTCTCGTCGACGCCGGCGTGCCGGGGCTGCATTTCTATACGCTGAACGGCGCGGCTGCGACCAAGACGATCTGCGAACGGCTCAGTCTGTAAGCGACTCGCCGCTCGACATGACACGGCCTGCCGGCATTGCCGGCAGGCCGTTTTTTTTCGCGCGAATCCGGGAAGAACGTGCCTGGCTGCGCGTAGCGACCGGTGCGGATTGCGTGACACGTTGCGCACCGTCGCGACCGCACACGCCGGAACGGCGCGCGCGCATCACGGCTGTGCCTGCGTCAGCGGCGGGCGCCTGTCGAACCACGGCCGCGCCTGTTCGAACTGCCGCGCGAGCCTGAGCAGCAGCGCGTCGTCGCCGTGGCGCGCGGCGAACTGCACGCCGACCGGCAGCCCGCGCGCATTCCAGTAGAGCGGCACCGACATCGCCGGCTGACCGGTCAGGTTGAAAAGCTCGGTGCAGCCGGCCCACGCGAACGCCTTCTGTGACGACTTCGCGAGCATTTCCTTCAAGAGCGGCTTGAGCGGCAACGCCGCGAGAATCTTCATCTGCGCCTGTTCGAACGGCGTTGGCAGCATCGAGCCGATCTTGACGGGCGGCCCCGCGAGCGACGCGCACAGAATCACGTCGTAGCGTGCGACGAGGCTGGCGATCTGCGCGGTCAACTGTCGCTGAAATTCGAGCGCTTCCGGTAGTCGCTCGCGCCCGAGCCGTTTGCCGACGACGGCCATCGCCCACGACGCGGGTTCGAATTCGCTGCGCCGCGGCGTGCGGCCGGTCCGTTGCCGTGCGCCGAGCACCATCTCGTCGGCGATCGTCGACCACAGCGTCAGAAAAATCTCGCCGGCGCGCGCGAAGTCGATGTTCAGCATGGCCGGCTCGACGTGATGGCCGAGCGACGCGGCGAGCGCGGCGGCATCGTCGAGCGCCGCGCGGGCGTCGTCATCGAGCGCGGGCGCGAACATCGGATCAACGACGAGCCCGATCCGCAGCGGCTCGGGCGGCGTGTCGAGCGCGCCGAGGAACGTGCCGGGCGCGCCCGGCGGCAGTGTCTGGCCGGTCGTGACGTCGAGCAGCAGCGCGCTGTCGCGCACGCTGCGTGCGACCGCGTGCTGGACGACGAGATCGCCGTTCATCTGCCGGTCGACCAGCGCGGGGTTGCGGCTCGGCTTGAGGCCGAACAGCCCGCAGCACGATGCGGGGATGCGGATCGAGCCGCCGCCGTCGGACGCGTGCGCGAGCGGCACGATCCCGGCCGCGACGGCCGCGGCCGCGCCGCCGCTCGAGCCGCCCGGCGTGTGATCGAGGTTCCACGGATTGCGGCATGCGCCGAACAGCTCCGGCTCCGTGTACGGCATCTGGCCGAATTCCGGCGTGTTGGTCTTGCCGAAGACATTGAGTCCGGCGGCACGGCTTTTCGCGATCAGCGGCGAATCGGCGGCGGGCACGAAGTAGCGGTAATGGCGGCTGCCCATCGACATCGGCAGGCCGGCCACGGCCGCGTCGAGATCCTTGACGAGATACGGCACGCCGGCGAACGGGCCGTCGGGCGCGTGCATCGTGGCCGCGCGCTCGCGCGCCGCATCGTAGTCGCGCAGCACGATCGCGTTGATCGCGGGATTGACGGCTTCGGCCTGCGCGATCGCGGCATCGATCAATTCGCGCGGGCTGACCTGACGTTGGCGGACGAGATCGGCGAGGCCGATGGCGTCGTGAGCGAGATAGTCCGGATGTACCACAGTCTCCCCTTTTGCTTTGTTATGTCGGGTGGCGATGAACGGAACGTGCGCGAGCCCGGTGCGTGCGCCGGGCTCGCGCCGGCATTACAGATGCTCGGCGAGGAAAATCAGCGTGCGGCCGTGCGCGAGCGCGGCGGCGCGCTGGTTGTACGACGCCCGATCCGGGCAGTTGAAGCCGTGCTCGGCGCCCGGATACACATGGAAGGTCGCGTTGCGGCGGCCGGCGAAGCGCGCCTCGACCTGCTCGACCGCCGACAGCGGAATGCCGTGATCGTTTTCCGCGTAATGGAACAGGATCGGCTGCGTGATCTCGTCCGCGACATCGAGCGCGTTCTGGATGCCGCCGCCGTAATACGCGACGGTCGCATCTACCTTGCCGGCCGCGGCCGCGAGATACGCGAGGCGGCCGCCGAAGCAGTAGCCGATCGCGGCGACCCGGCCTTCGACTTCCGGCCGCGCGCGCAGCAGATCGGCGGCGGCGCCGATGTCCGCGACCGCGAGGTTCACGTCGGTCTTCTGCAGCAGCTCGATGCCGGTGTCGCGGTCCGCGCCTTCGTAGGCCAGCTCGACGCGGGGCCGGGTGCGCCAGAACACGTCCGGCGCGAGCGCGACGTAGCCGTCGGCCGCATACTGGTCGGCGACCGCGCGGATATGCGCGTTCACGCCGAAGATCTCCTGGATGATGATGACGGCCGGTCCGTTGCTGCGCTTAGGCAGCGCGAGGTAGCCGCCGAAGCGGTCGTTACCGGTCGGGATGTCGATCCATTGGGCAGTCACGTTGTACTCCTGGCGAGCGAGGCAGCATCGCGTGCGCCTCGATGAGGTAAAAGGGGCGGGTCAGTGTGCCATCAATCGCCAGGTGCCGCAGTCTGGGCTCGGTGCGGTGGCGTGGCGACATGCCACCGCGCAACGGGCGGCGTGCTCGACGCGCGAATGGCGCGCGGCGGCCTGATCGAAAACTGCACCGATTCGAATAGGACGCCAGGGCGCATGCCGGCATGCGCGTTTCGTTTCAATTAACGATCCTATCCGCCAATACCGATTCGAAACACCGAGGAAACACTTTAAACAGGCCTTTCGCCTGCCGTGAAAAACTAGCGGAAACCCTTATCCCACGGGGATTGCGGCGATATTCGAGCATGTATTTCAACCTGCCTGAATCGGTAGTGTTACCACTACCTCAAAAAAGTCCCACAAATTAATTTGATCGCCTACACTGGCCCGCAAGTACGGTCGGGCAGCTGCTAAAAGCGGCGGTTTCACGTGCTTGAGGCCAAGTGCATGAACGATGCAACCGGCGAATCGTCCAGTGATGCAAACACGGGGATGGCAGCGGGGCACCGGGCGATGGCGTTTTTTGGGACCGAAACTGGAGACTTACATGAATATCAAGATGCAAAAGCTGTTGCCGATCACTGCAGCGGCGATGCTGTGTGCTGCTGCCGCAAGCAACGCGTCCGCCGATCAAGTCATCAAGATCGGCCACGTCGCGCCGTTGACGGGCGGTATTGCACACCTGGGCAAGGATAACGAAAACGGCGCACGTCTCGCAGTCGAGGAGATCAACGCCAAGGGTCTCACGATCGGCGGCCAGAAGATCACGCTGCAACTCGATCCGCAGGACGACGCGGCCGACCCGCGTCAGGCAACGCAAGTGGCGCAGAAGCTCGTCGACGACAAGGTTGTCGCGGTGATCGGCCACCTGAACTCGGGCACGTCGATCCCGGCTTCGAAGATCTACAGCGATGCGGGCATCGTGCAGATCTCGCCGTCGGCGACCAACCCGGCCTACACGCAACAGGGCTTCAAGACGACGTACCGCGTCGTGGCGACCGATGCGCAGCAAGGTCCGGCACTGGCCGACTATGCGCACAAGAAGGGCATCAAGAGCGTCGCGGTGGTCGACGATTCGACCGCTTACGGCCAGGGTCTCGCGAACGAGTTCGAGAAGAAGGCCAAGTCGCTCGGCCTGAAGGTGGTGTCGCATGACGCGACGAACGACAAGGCGGTCGACTTCCGCGCGATTCTGACCAAGATCAAGGGCGAGAATCCGGACGCGATCATGTACGGCGGCATGGACGCGACGGGCGGCCCGTTCGCGAAACAGGCGAAGCAGCTCGGCCTGCGCGCGAAGATTCTCGCGGGCGACGGCGTATGCACGGAAAAGCTGGCCGACCTGGCCGGCGACGCGACCGACAACGTCGTATGCTCGGAAGCGGGCGCTTCGCTCGAGAAGATGCCGGGCGGCGGCGCGTTCAAGGCGAAGTACCAGAAGCGCTTCGGTCAGCCGATCCAGATCTACGCACCGTTCACGTATGACGCGGTCTATATCGTCGTCGATGCGATGAAGCGTGCGAATTCGACCGAGCCGGCGAAGATCCTCGGCGAAATGCCGAAGACGAACTACACGGGCGTGATCGGCACGACGACCTTCGATTCGAAGGGCGATCTGCAGCACGGCGTGATTTCGCTCTACAACTACAAGAGCGGCAAGAAGACGCTGCTCGACGAAGTGAAGATGTAATCGAGCGGTCGACAGAAGGGGGAGAAGCGCGCATGCGGCAACGCTTGCGCGCTTCTTTTTTTAGGGTGGCGGGCCGGCGTCAGACCTTCAGGCGGGCGAGCACCCGCGGCGCGACGGCCGCGACGAGCGCGGCGCACAGCGCGACGACCGACAAACCGACCGTCAGGTTCGCCACCTGCGCGACCGCCCCGATTGCCACCGGGCCGAACAGCAGCCCGAAATAGGCGAGTCCGGCGACGTGCGCGAGCCCTTCGGCTGCGTGGATGCCCTTCACGCGTGCCGCGGCGGCAAACAGCACCGGCATCATGTTCGCCAGGCCGAGGCCCATCAGTGTGAAGCCCGTCAGCGCGGCGGCCGGGTAGGGCAGCAGCAGGGCGCCGATCATGCCCGCGCAGGCGAGCGAGGCGCTTGCGAACACGAGCTGCGGCGCGCCGAAGCGGGCGCGCACCTTGTCGCCTGCGAAACGCGCGGCTGCCATCCCGCCCGAGAACGCGGCGTAGGCCGCGCTCGCGAGCGCGGGGCTCGCCGCGACGACGTCGCGCATATAGACCGTCGCCCAGTCGTACATCGCGCCTTCGGCAATCAGTGCGACGAGCGCGATGCCGCCGAGCATCCACAGTGCGGGCGAGCGCCAGCGGTTGCCGCTGCCATGCGCGTGCGCGTGATGCGGGATATGCGGCAGCACCGCCGGGCATGCGACGACGAGCACGGTGGCGCCGACGCCCGCGGCGAGCGCGAGATGCAGGGCGGGCGGCATGCCGGCCGACAGCAGTGCGCCGCCGGCGGCTGCGCCGGCCATTCCGCCGATGCTGAACATCCCGTGCAGCATCGACATGACCGGCTTGCCGAGCGCGATTTCGACCGCGCTCGCCTCGGCGTTCATCGCGACGTCGAGCGTTGCCATCGAAAAGCCGAACAGGGCGAGCACGGCGAGCAACAGCGGGAAGTCCGGCACGACGAGGATCAGCGCCGCGCAAGCCGACATCGCCAGCCCGCCCGCGAGACACGCGGTACGTGAGCCGACGCGCGCGATCCAGCGGGCGACCGTCAGCATCGCGGCGATCGAGCCGCCGGCGACCGCAAACAGCGCGACGGACAGCATCGCCGGGCTCAGTGCGAACATGTCGCGCACGGTCGGCACGTGTACGCCCCACGACGCGTACATCATGCCGGCGACGAAGAAGAGCGCCATCGTGGCGGTGCGCGCCCGTTGACGTACCGGAAGGGAAAGCGTGCGGTGTGCTGCCGGCGGCGCGGCAAGTTCGGGTGAGGCGTCGGACACGGAAGGCTCGTCGGAATGAAATAATCGGTGCGCATGTGCGCCAAAATAAGCGATCCGTCACGCGCACCGAATCGTGCGGCGCGGCTGGCGCGGGCGCTTGCGATGGGTCCGATTCTATCGAAGCGCCGGCCGCCACGTCCGGTCGGCGCTCGCGCGCGACATGCGGCACGGCACACCGATTCCGATTGCAGGAGTTCTCGTGAACATTGATCCCGTCCTTCCGCTGCACCTGTTGCATCGCTGCGCACTCGCGACGCTCGCCACGCATACGCGCGAGCCGCAAGGCTTTCCCTATCCGACCGTCGTGCCGTTCGCGCCCGACGCGCGTCACCGGCCGGTGATTCTCGTGAGCCACCTCGCCGAACACACGCGCAATCTCGACACCGATCCGCGCGCAGGTTTTCTCGTGGTCGATGCGCCGGACGGCGACGTGCTGAGCGCCGAGCGCGCGACGCTGCTCGGCCGCTTCACGCCGGTCGACGCCGATCCGCATCTCGTCGCGCGCTACCTGCGCTACGAGCCGGGCGCGGAGCGTTATCTCGCGCTCGGCGATTTCGCATTCTGGGCGCTCGACATCGAGCGGCTGCGCTATATCGGCGGGTTCGGCCGCATGGGCTGGGTCGACGGCACGGCGCTCGATGCGCTTGCGCCGCTCGCCTTCGATGAAGAGCGCGTGCTCTGGGACGCATACGAAGCCGACGCCGGGTGGCGTCCCGATCTCGCGCTGCTCGGCGTGGATCGCTATGGCGCCGACTGGCGGCACGAGGGCCGGCGAGTGCGGACGGCGTTCGATGCACCTCAGACGGAAGCGGATGCGTTGCGCCAGTCGCTTGTCTCGTGTGCGCGGCAGTTGATTTGAGACGGATAGACGTTTGTCTTGCAATCAAGGCATCAAGGCATCAAGGCATCAAGGCATCAAGGCATCAAGGCATCAAGGCATCAAGGCGTCCAGACGGCCCTTTGCGTATCTTGTCGTCAGATGAGAACTTTCATTTTTAGAGATGCAGGGTAATTGCGTATATTGATAACCTCAATGCGTGCCGTCTTATGTCCTAATCTGCATGTTAGGACTGGAGTAATTGAAAGATGCAAATCCGGTCAAAATGACACAAATGAAAATGTAATGTGGGATCGGTAGTTTCATTGATTCGTACTCAATCAATT
The DNA here is from genome assembly GCF_018375725.1 of Burkholderia sp. Taxonomy (GTDB): domain Bacteria; phylum Pseudomonadota; class Gammaproteobacteria; order Burkholderiales; family Burkholderiaceae; genus Burkholderia. The sequence goes on from NZ_JAHACR010000006.1 coordinate 16,342, forward strand.
CTGTTTTGTGTTAATCTCTGCGCTCAAAAGCCGAGGTAGTGATATTTTTGAATGGCAAGCCGGCTCAAGAACGGTGTCATTTGGTCAGATCTGAAAGGAAAACCATGTCTTCTTACAAGGACCTGCTGGCCCAGCGAGAGAAGCTGGAGAAGCAAATCGAAGAAGCGAAGGCGCGCGAATACGCCGAAGTGCTCAATGACGTGAAGCAGAAAATCGCCGATTACGGATTTACGCTCGCCGAACTCGGCCTGAGCCGCGTGAAAGCCGGCAAGATCGGCCGTCCGCGTGCCGGCGTCGCAGCGAAGTATCGCGATCCGGAAACCGGTGCGACGTGGTCGGGCCGTGGCAAACCGCCGCGCTGGATCGCAGGCAAGGATCGCGAGCAGTTCGCAATTTAAACATTCGTTTAAATTTGCAGAAAAAGCCACGACCCGTGACGGGTGCGTGGCTTTTTGCTTTTGATGCGGTTGCCGGCCGTGCATACGCTCAGCCGGCTGTCGTGAACCGGCGTGAATGCAAATGCGAGCTGTTCGCATAACCGTTTGATTTGAATGGGGATTTTTCGGGTGTTGGCGAGGTGTGACGCGCGGGTTTGATAGAATTCACTCTCCAGCCTCGATATCTCATATTTCATGTCCACCCTTTCCGGCGACGCGCAAAGCGGAGAAAAACACGCGGTCGCGCGCAAGAGCACATTCGTCAGCATCGTGCTGAATGTCGTGCTTGCAACATTTCAGATTGCTGTCGGCGTGATTGCACATTCGCAGGCGCTGATTGCTGACGGCGTGCATTCGATTTCCGATTTGATCTCGGATTTTGTCGTATTGGTTGCGAATCGCCATAGCGGCGCACTGCCGGATGCCGATCATAATTACGGGCACAGCCGTTATGAGACCGTCGCGTCGCTGTTTCTCGGCGCGATCCTGATCGCGGTGGGGATCGGCATGTTATGGCGCGCGGGCGACCGGCTCGTGCATCTCGAGGATATTCCGCCCGTGCATTTTTCCGCGCTGATCGTCGCGGTGACGGTGCTGGTATCGAAGGAGGCGCTGTTCCGCTACATGCTGCGCGAGGCGCGGCGCGTGCGTTCGGCGATGCTCGTCGCCAATGCGTGGCACGCGCGCTCGGATGCGGCGTCGTCGCTCGTCGTCGCGATCGGCATCGTCGGCAGTCTCGCCGGCGTGCGTCTGCTCGACCCGATCGCGGCGGCGATCGTCGGTTTCATGGTGGCGCGCATGGGTTGGACGTTCGGCTATGACGCGTTGCAGGATCTGTCCGACCGCGCCCTCGACGAGACCGACACCGCCGAGATCCGCGCGCTGCTGGCGGCGACGCCCGGCGTGCGCGACGTGCACGATCTGCGCACCCGCAAGATGGGCGACTCGGCGCTCGTCGACGCGCATATCCTCGTCGATCCGATGATCTCCGTTTCGGAAGGGCATTACATCGCCGAGACCGCGCGCGCGCGCGCGCTGTCGGACCGGCGCGTGCTCGATGCGCTGATCCACGTCGATCCGGAAAACGACATGGCCCGCCGGCCGGCGCTCGCGTTGCCGCCGCGCAGCGAGGTCGCCGCGCGGGTCGAGGCCGAGCTTGCGCGCCGCGGCCTGCGTGCGTCGGCGATCAATCTTCATTACCTGAGCACGGGACTCGAAATCGACGTGACGCTCGCCGCGGATCCGCAGTCGCACGGCGGTGCCGATACGGCGCTGGCCGATCGGCTCGACGTCGATGCGCTGAAGCGCGAGTTCGGCGCGAGCCGGATCCGCTTCACGCGGTCGCTGCACGCGTAACGCGGGCGAAGGCCGGCGCGAGTCGGCGCAGCCCGCGTGGGCCGCGCCGATACGTCAGAGCGGCAGCTGCGTGTCGAACTTGATTTCGCGCAGCACGACGCTCGTGCGGACTTGCGACACGGCTGGAATCTTGAAGATGCGTTCGTGCAGGAACACGTCGTACGCCTTGATGTCGGGTGCGACGATCTTGAGGATGTAGTCGGCTTCACCCGTCGTGCTGTAGCACTCGGTGACTTCCGGACAGGTGGCGATCTCGCGCTCGAACTGCTCGACGCCGCCTTCGTTGTGCCGGGTCAGGTGCACGTGCGCGAGCGCGCAGACGTGCAGGCCGAGCTTTTCGCGGTCGAGCAGCGCGGTATAGCGCTGGATCACGCCGGACTGCTCCATGTCCTTGATGCGGCGCCAGCACGGCGTGCTGGACAGTCCGACCTGATCGGAGATTTCCTGAACCGAGCGACGCGCGTCGAGCTGCAACAGGCGAAGGATTTTTTGCGAAAAGGAATCGAGCGTCACCAGCGCCTCCATGCGGCAGCTACAACACGCTGAATGTTAGAGCCGCGCGAAAGGAAAGGCAATCTGGTGCGCCGTCGTTGAGCGAGATTCGCTAATTTGCGCGCGGATCCGTAGGATTTTGTCCCGCGGTGCCGTTGTCGGCCGCCGCCGCCGCGACCGCTTCGGCGTGCCCGGCGAGCACGGCCTGCTGCGCGCGCAGGTCGGCGAGCATGTTGCAGAAGAGGGCGCCTTGCTCGATCGCGTCGTCGAGTGCGACGTGCGTATGCGGATGATCGTCGAACCAGTGCTTCGGAAAGCGCGGCTTGATCGCCTTGCGGTACGGCAGGCCGGTCATCGCGAACGCGAGCGTCTTGATGTCGAGCGCGGACCACGAGAACGGACAGCGTCCCGTGAAGCGCATCATGTACCAGAACATGAACGTGAAATCGAAGCCGGCCGGCATCGCGACGAACACCGGCTTGCCGGGAAGCGCCTCGACCCATTCGACATAGGCGACCAGCGCCGCCTCGGGCGCCTGCAGGTCGCGCCGGCATGCGGCCCACGCGTCGGGCTGGGTCTTCCACCAGGCTTCCTGCACCGGATGCGGCTGCGCGCCGGGCAAGGTGTCGAGGTTCGCGGAAAACGTCGCGATCAACTGCTTGTCCGCGGTATACGCCGCGGACGCGAAGCTCAGCATCGAGTGCGGCCCGGGAATCGGGCCGTCCGCCTCGACGTCGGTGCTGACGTAAATCTCCTGGCTCATCCGAACACCTTGTCCGAGACGAACGGATTCGTGCGGCGTTCTTCGCCGAAGGTGGAGACCGGGCCGTGGCCGGGCACGAACGTGACGTCGTCGCCGAGCGGCCAGAGTTTTTCCTTGATCGAGCGGACGAGATCGGCGTGATTGCCGCGCGGGAAATCGGTGCGGCCGATCGAGCCGGCGAACAGCACGTCGCCGACGATCGCGAGCCGGTGCGGACGGCTGAAGAACACGACGTGACCGGGCGTGTGGCCGGGACAGTGATAGACCTCGAGCGTTTCGTCGCCGAACTGCACGGTATCGCCGTCGTTCAGCCAGCGATCGGGCTCGAATGCATCGGCGGCCGGGAAGCCGAAGCGCTCGCTCTGCGCGGGCAGCTTCTCGATCCAGAAACGCTCGTCTTCCTGCGGGCCCTCGATCGGCACGCCGTAGCGCGTGGCGAGCGTCTTTGCGCCCGCGCAGTGATCAATGTGCCCGTGCGTGAGCAGCACCTTCTCGACCTGCACGTTCTGTCGGGCGATTTCCTGTTCGATCAGTTCGAGATCGCCGCCGGGATCGACGACGGCGGCGCGCCCCGTCTTTTCGCAGACGAGCAGCGAGCAGTTCTGCTGGAACGGCGTGACCGGGATGAGCGTGACTTTCATGGAAGCACCGGCGGCTAAAAGCCCAGATTGTACCGGCGGTGCGCCCGGCGCATCATGTGATGTGTCGGGCGCACGCCCATGCTGATTGTTACGGCCGCCGTGAGAATCGGCGGGGCGGGGAACCCGTTTTTCGGACCGGCATTTCGTTTTATGTATAATGCCGTCCATTCCGCGTGAAAACCACGCGATCCGCTGGTGTTCAAGCCCCATTTGCGAGGGGCCGAGGGCACCGTCAAAGCAAGCCCGCCGGTTTGAGTCCGGCGGTGAATCAAGCACCGAGCGTTCGGTGCTCACGTCTTGTCCGGCCGGGTGCTGCGCGCCCGCTGCGGCCCTGCTGCCGCGACGCCGGATGAGGCCTGTGCCGCCGTTCCTGTGCGTTGGCTGTATCGACGCGCGCGAACCTGGAAGCCATGTTCGATGGCGGCATGTGGGGTCTGGTCAGGCTGCCGGGGACAGGTTGTGCCAGACGTGAAAGCTAATCAGGACGGTTGCGGCGAGTACGATAGCCGCGTCCATGCAAAGCCGCCTGCTCGCGATCGAGCGGGGCGTGCACGCATTTGCCGTCCGGGCCGCGTATCAAAGCTGTGAAGGAGCGGCCCGAACCAGAAGGCGACACGTCGATGAAATTTCGATTACCGATCCGATTCGGTACTGTGGCTGTTTTTCTCGCGCTGACGGGTTGTGCCGTCCCGCCCAGCCAGACGAGCAGCACGAATCAGAAGAATGCGGTCCGCACGACCGCGGACAACAACACGCAACTCAATTTCGACTCGGCCCTGGCATCGATGCCGGCCGCCGACAGCAAGGATGCGAAAAGCCCGTCGCTCGCCGACGCGCAACCGATCGACGCCGCCGACGCGTCGGATTTCCGCCAGACCGGCCGGGCATCGTGGTACGGCAGGGATTTTCACGGGCGCCGCACGGCGAACGGCGAGCGCTTCAACATGAACGCGCTGACCGCCGCGCACCGCACGCTGCCGTTGTCGTCGTTCATCCGGGTGACCAATCCGTCGAACGGCAAGTGGGTCGTCGTGAAGGTCAACGATCGCGGTCCCTACAAGCGCGGCCGGGTGCTCGACCTGTCGTACGCGGCAGCCAAGGTGATCGGTCTCGTGCACGCGGGCACCGGGCGCGTGAAGATCGAAGGCCTGTCTCCGCAGGAAGCGCGCCTGGCGCGCGACGAGATGCTCGCCTCGAACTCCGTGAAGTAACGTCATAACGTAAGCGGCGAGTTCCCCGCTCGAGCGAAAGGGCTATATCCCGAACTGACGCCAGTCAGTCTGACGATCGGAATCGGTGATCAGGCCGTCAAGGGCTGAGTTCTGTCTTGCGCAGGACTCAGCCCTTTTTCATTGCCGCGACGGTGCTCAACCTTCCTTCAGCGCGAGCGCGCGCGCATAGAGCGCGTTGCGCGATGCGCCCGTCAGCGCGGCCGCGAGTTTCGCCGCGCTTTTCACCGGCACTTCTTCCAGCAGCAGCTTGAGCAGGGCGTCGTGCGCCGTTTCGTCGGCGGCTCCTTCGTCCGCAGGCGCGCCTTCGACGACCAGCACGAATTCGCCGCGCTGGCGGTTCGGATCGCCTTCGAGCCACGTCAGCCCTTCGGCCAGGGTGCCCTGGAACAGCTGCTCGTGTAGCTTGGTCAGTTCGCGCGCGATCAGCAGCCGGCGCGTGCCGCCGAGCGACTCGGCCAGCGCGGCGACGGTCTCGATGATCCGGTGCGGCGCTTCGTAGAACACGAGCGCATACGGATGCGACCGGAGCGCCTGAAGCGCGGCGGCGCGCTGCTTGGCTTTCGGCGGCAGGAAACCCGCGAATGTGAACGCGCCGGCCCAGTCGCCCGCGACGCTCAGGGCGGTAACTGCAGCACTCGGGCCGGGCAGAGGAATCACTTCAAAACCGGCGGCGAGCACCGCGTCGACAAGCCGTGCGCCCGGATCGGAAATGCCCGGCGTGCCGGCGTCGGACACATATGCGATGCGTTCGCCCGCGCGCAGATGCTCGATCACGCGCAGCGCCGCTTCGCGTTCGTTGTGCTCGTGCACTGCGACGAGCGGTTTCGAAATGCCGTAGCGGGCGAGCAGCTGGCCGGTATTGCGGGTGTCTTCGGCTGCGATCCGGTCGGCGAGGCCGAGCACGTGGAGGGCGCGCAGCGTGATGTCGGCGGTGTTGCCGATGGGCGTCGCGACGACATAGAGCGCAGCCGTCGGATAGTGCTGCGTGTGCGCAAGTTCGAGGAGGGCGGTCATGGCAGACAAGGCGCGCGGGCGCGGCGCAAGCGGAACAAGGTCGGCATTGTGCCATGCGGAGGCGTCCGCATCGGCTGGCGAAGCGCGGCATATCGTGCGCGGCGCCCCATGTGCAGGCGCACCGGCCGCCGTTCGTGCCGGCGATGTTCCGGGCGCGGCGGCTCCGCGATCGATCGGCGCGGCGTTCGAGACGCGCGCTCGGCTATTCCTCGAGCGGCGCGGCCTCGTGTTGGTTGCTGCGAACGTGACCATGCGCGCCGGCGAACTGGATCTCGTGATGCGCGAGCCGGACGGCACGCTGGTGTTCGTCGAGGTGCGCGCGCGGCGCAGCGTCAGGCACGGCGGCGCGGCGGCGAGTGTCGGCAGGCACAAACGCAGGCGGCTGGTCCAGGCAGCGCAGCGCTTCTGGGTGCGGCATGGCGCGGGCGCTGCGTGCCGCTTCGATGTGATCGCGTTCGAGGCCGGGCGGCTTGCGTGGTTGCGCGATGCGTTTCGCGCGGACGATATATAGCCGGGCGCGGCGTCCGGTGGGCGTCGCGTTGCGCTCCGCCAGGACGCTCGAACGTGGCGGGCGACACCGCGTTGGGCGAACCGTATTGACCGCTTCGATCTATATAGAGATGTAAGTAGATCTTGCCGGGCCGCCGGTTTGGGTGCCGGAGTACGGTAAACTCGCCGCACCCATGATGTCGCGCGATGTCCATCACGCGTCGTACCGGATCAGGAATCGATGTCAGTCGAACGTATTCAGCAACATTTCCGCGATAGCACCGCGCTTCTCCTCGAAGCCGTCGATGCGCTGTCGCTGCCGATCGCCGCAGCGGTCGACGCGATGTTCGCCGCACTGGCGAACGGCAACAAAATCGTCGCCTGCGGGAGCGGCCCGTCGGCCGCCGCCGCGCAGCATCTCGCCATCTCGCTGATCGGCGGCTTCGAGCGCGAACGTCCGGGCCTGCCCGCGATCGTGCTCGCCACCGATGCGTCCCATGCCGGCCTCGCCGGCGAAGCCGACGCCGAGCAGATCTTCGCGCAACAGGTGCGCGTGCTCGGGCAGACCGGCGACATCCTGCTGGTGCTCGACCCGACCGGTGCATCGGCGCGTGTGCTGGCCGCGGTCGACGAGGCGCACGAGCGCGAGATGACCGTGGTCGCGCTGACAGGCGGCAGCGCCATCGAGAACGCGCTCGCCGCAGCGCTGTCAGACACCGACATCCCGATCAGCGTGCCCGCCGAACGTGCGGCGCGCATTCACGAAGTCCATCTGTTGACCATTCACTGCCTGTGCGACGGCATCGACGCGATGCTGCTGGGTGAAGATTGAACGAAGGAGAGCCGTCGATGAATGAAAGCCGCGTCAAACAGACGCTTGTCAGAACCACGCTGCTGGCTGCCCTGACCGCCGGTCTGGCCGTCTCGCTGCAAGGCTGCGTGCTCGCGGTGGCGGGTGCGGCCGCCGGCGGCGGCGCGCTGGTCGCCACCGACCGCCGTACGCTCGGCGCACAGACGGAGGATCGCGAGATCCAGGTCAAGTCGCTCACGCAGATCAACAACGGCCTGCCGGACCAGTCGCATGTCAATGTGACCGTGTTCAACCGCCGGGTGCTGCTGACGGGCGAAGTGCCGAACAACGCGTCGAAGCAGCGTGCGGAGGAGATCGTGCGCGGCCTCAACAACGTGAACGGCATCATCAACGAACTGTCGGTCGAGCCGGCTGCGTCGCTTTCGTCGCGCGCGAACGACTCGTATCTCGAAGGCCGGGTGAAGGCCGCGATGATCGCCGAAAAGGGGATTTCCGCGAACAACTACAAGGTCGTCAGCGAGCGCGGCAACATCTATTTGCTGGGGCTGGTGACGGTCGACGAAGGCAACCGTGGCGCGGAAGTCGCGAGCCAGGTGCCGGGTGTTGAAAAGGTCGTGAAGGTTTTCCAGTACATCAAGCCGCAGGACTCGCAGGCGCTGCAGGCGGCGACGCCGGCAGACGGCGCGGCCGGCACGTCGGCGGCGCCGGTTGACAGCGCGACGGTGGGCGCGGTGCCCGACGCGTCGGTGACGGCGACGCCGCTGCAGCCGCCCGCGCCGATCTCGAATTCGACCAATGTGCATCCGGGCAACCCGAAGGCGGTGCCGCAATGAGGCTGAGGGGCTGGATGCAAGGCGCCATGATGGCGGCGCTGCTGGCGGGGACGTTCGGCGCGGTTGCGCATGCGGATGTCGGCGACGGACTCAAGGTTGCGCGCAGCAATGCGTGCATGGGATGCCACGCGGTCGACCGCAAGCTGGTCGGGCCGTCGTTCCATGACGTTGCGGAACGTTATAAGACTGATCCGCAGGCTGTGGCGAAGTTGTCGAAAAAGGTGAAAGAGGGCGGCGCTGGTGCATGGGGCGCGATTCCGATGCCGGCGCATCCGCGGATGAGCGATGAGGATATTCGCTCGGTGGTGGAGTGGGTTCGGGCGGGGGCGCCGTCTAGGTAACGGGCTCTATTGTCAGCCGCGCAAATGCGTGTGTATGATGTTTTGTCGTTGGGGCGGTAGCTCAGCTGGGAGAGCGTCGCGTTCGCAATGCGAAGGTCGGGAGTTCGATCCTCCTCCGCTCCACCAATAAATTCCCTTTGAAACCGGCCACTGAGACTAGACCGATATTTTTTCAGCGTATGCAAAAATATCGGTCTCTGACGAACTGAGGCCTTATGATTTTGCAACAAAGCCGGCCTTGTGCCGGCTTTGTTGTTTCTGCAGAGTTGAGACATCTTCAATACTGCTAATTCGTAGTAGGCGGCCACTTTCTCGGGAAACACATAAGGGGACGGCATCGCCGTGACAGGCGCATGCATCATTGATGCACCCGTGTACTAGCAGCAATGCCTAAAAACTCTGGGCGTGCCACATGTATTCAGGCATGTTTCCGGAGTCGTCTATTCATTTTCATGCGAAATGCGCACGTTGCTTTGAGCCCCATTGTCTTCAGGAGACAGCGAACAGTTGCCGCACCACCATGGCTGCGCTACAGTTCGCACCCCAGCCATAAAAATTGAGATGAAATGAGCTTCGTAGCAAATGCAGAGGAAGTCGCTCGGTTGGCAATGCAAGCAATCGATCCATCGCTTACTGAAAAATACGTGGGATTGATTCAACTGCTCGTTCTCAATCCGGGCGCGGCATCGAAAATGCGCAGCAAAAAGTCCCCGCCCGTCGGATCGGCTGACTATATCAGAGCCCAGGCAGTAAACTTCCATGGCAGCAGGACTCCGAGAGCTCCGGAGCCGCCAGCGACAGTGCCGGACGAGATGGTGTCTTTCATTCTGCATAACCACTTCGACGTCCCTGAGGCTAACCTGGAGCGAGCTAGGAATGAGCACCAGCTCTCGATGGGGGCCGAGAACCTCGTCGGAGAGCTTCTTGAGCGTTATCTCGCCGCCGTCATGGAACCGCGCGGCTGGATTTGGTGCTCAGGTTCGACCGTCAAAGCAGTTGATTTCATCAAGCCGCCTACAACGCCGGATGGCTTGTGGAGGCTGCTGCAAGTAAAAAATCGCGACAATTCGGAGAACTCTTCCAGCTCGGCAATTCGGAACGGAACCACCATTGAAAAGTGGTTCCGAACGTTTTCGAAAAGGCAGGATTCCAATTGGCAAGCTTTCCCCGACGAGGAAATTCGTCCCCTTTCTTTCTACGGAAGGGTTCAACAGATACGTCAAGACCTATCTGGACGCTCTGCCGTAACTCGATTGCGTGTCCGTGTGACGCTGGATCGTCTCATCGCTATTGAAAAAGCAAGACATGGTTAGTGGTGTCCCTCTGTTTCGAAAAGAGCGAGTTGCGAAACGGGCACCTCCTGTGGCTTGCGCTGTTTCTTTTCCGGCTTTTCCGGCTTGGATTGGTCGGGGAAGAGCCCGAGGGCTTTCCTCGTGTTCCTTTCCCAACTAAGTTCATCCGTTCCCTTGTAGCGGGAGAACGGAAAGCCGGCCGGAGGCTGGATTTCGTCCCCGGCCATATGCGCGAGAATCGCTCGGCCGACAGCTTCGCCGAGGCCGACTGGAACCGCGTTGCCGACTTGGCGATACTGATCGATGAGTTTCCCGCCAAGTTGCCAGTCATCTGGAAACATCTGAATTCGCTTGTACTCCTGAATCGAAAGCGGACGGTTTTCCTCCGGGTGACAAATATCCGTCGCAGGCATGTTCGGTGCCGTCACCAACGTACAGCTCGGCTTCTCCCAGGCCAGACGGCGCAGGAAGCCGGTTTTACCCCCCCCTGAGTAGTAGCTTTTCCCCAGAGCCTCCTTTTGGAGATCCTCGGGCAAGTGCTTCCAATACTGCCCAGGCCCAAGCAGGCGGTAATAGCGCAGCCGATCCTCGGGGAAATCCACGTGGTCGCAGCCATCAACTTGTTCGATGGCGTCGCGCAGCGTGTTCCATTTCGGCAAACCGAACGAACCATCTTGGCTGTGGGTCGGATTCAAATGGGGGAGTTCTTTGCCGTCTCGCGAACAGAGCAAGATAACTCGTTCGCGCACTTGAGGCACTCCAAAATTCGCTGAGTTATAGAGGTTGAACGACACTCCATAGCCGCCGGCACGCAGCATCTCAAGAATATGGAGCAAGGCTCCACCTGGTTTTTCTTCATAGCCGGGATCCCACTGCTCGTCGCGCTCGGCGTGTGGCCGATGTGAAAGCGGGGCCGAGAGTAAACCTCGCACGTTCTCGATGACGGCGTATTTCGGTTTGAGCTCGAGAATCAAATCGATGAATTTCAGGAAGACGTTGCCACGGGCATCTTCAAAGCCCCGACGTGAGCCGGCCGTCGAAAATGCCTGGCACGGCGGCCCCCCGACGATGACATCGATCTCGTCGGTTTGTGATAGTCCCGCAGCTTCTCGAATGTCCGTTGCCGAATACTTCCAGATGTCGCCGAGAAGAGCCAGGTCGGGCCGGTTCATCTCTATTGTTTTGCGGCAGTGCCTGTCGACTTCGCACGCAAGCAGAACATGCAGCCCTGCTCTTTCCAAGCCCTGATCGAGACCCATAGCCCCAGAGAAAAACGAGAGAACCCTCAGATCTGGCAACGGTCCTTTGCGCCGCGTGGCGTGATCCTCCGGCTCACCGCGATTGCTGCTCGCGTAAACTTCCACGGAAGAAGGGGATATGAGCCATTGCTTGCCAATTTGACGGCCGTCGAGTTGGCCGGAGCGAAGCATTGAGCGAACGCGTTGCTGCGAAACGCCCAAGCGCTCGGCGGCGTCCTTCACGGATAGAAAATCTGGGATGTTCATCTTGGAATGTTCTGTGTTTCGCCGTCGAAAGCGAAATTATACCAACAGCGCCGCTCGTACTAATATCGGGTCGCAACATATTGTCGGTCAACGCCATATTGATAGTTTGTTTATATAAATCAATTGGTTGCGTCGCATTGCGCTATGGCGTGATGGTTCGCGGTGGACATGGCCTGCAAGGTCGTCTGAATTGATGCAGCGGGCCGGCGATGTTCTGTACATTCAGGCTGCAAAATACCGAACCGCGGAAATCGTCGATTAGCTTGACGGCCTCGAGCGTTTCGTATCGTGTTTGCCATCGGATTTAAGTTGCCTTACAAGGCGGCGCTCGACCAGTTCGGGCTGACGGAGCTCGCACTCCCACACAACGAACACACGCCAACCTGCATCGCGCAGAGCTTTGCGTTGACGCTCAAATCGCACGACGTTGGCGTTCAGCTTCCGAGCCCAGAAATCAGTATTGGTGTGGGGTATTCTTGCGCTTCTACAGCCTGGATGCTGGTGCCAAAAGCAGCCGTGCATGAAAACTACTGCGCTGTATTTCGGCAGAACAATGTCGGGTGTCCCGGGCAGATCTCTGCGATGGAGTCGGAATCTGAAGCCCGCGCGATGCAGTAGGCTGCGGAGAGCGCACTCGCCACGGCTATTCGTCGATCGGATGCGACTCATCAACGCGCTTCGGGCTGCTGGGCTGAGTGGATCCATTGTTACGACCATCAGGGGCAGTTCAACCGGGCTTTGCCATCGGTTTGAGAACCATGCTCAGCACCTTCCCCGCGACCATATGGGAAGCTGCGGCCAATCTTTTACTCAACTTCGCAGGCGCCACACGCAGGGGCACGAGCCATCTCCATGAAAGGGGGCATGACATTGTTCGGCAAACCCCCGAGCCAATTCCAGCCGAAATTTCTAATTACCTGGTCGCGGAAGCTAAACAACACAGCATACAACGCAAAGCGACAGTGCTGTCCAGATGCCTCCAGCGGATCTCACGAACATCTATCAACCACTGCGACGGTGCCTATGACTGCGGCACGGTCCGAATGGGCCAATGTCCATGCAAGCTCTACTCACAGTCGATCAGCGAGCTGGACACCTACAGAAATCCGTTGTCAGCATTCGTAGCGATACGACCCGCAATCCTCGGTCTCTTCCGCCGATCTATCGTCTTCTCAACACGAAGCTGCTTCTTTTACATGTAGAAGACATAGAGCGACGGATTACCCCACACGTCACAGGCGGTGAATCTTCTAGCGCGACGAAATCGCCGCAACCCGAAAAGCGCCGACAGGTGCGTCCAACCGCAGCCGAATCCCCCGCCGCATTGGACTAAACTTAAACCCCCAGCCTCAAAGCCAGCCACCATCATGGCGCACCTGTTTTTCGCGGCCTCGATCCAACGGCACATCGCGATGCCGGAACGCGACGTCACCGCGCATTCGGTCGACGAGGCGCTGGCTGCCGCGTTCGCCGACGAGCCGCGGCTGCGCGGCTACATCCTCGATGATCAGGGTGGGCTGCGCCGCCATCTGCGGGTGTTCGTCGACGGTAAACCAATGCGCGACCGTCGTCATCTGTCGGATCCGGTCGGCGCGGACAGCCGCATCTACGTCGTGCAAGCGCTGTCGGGCGGCTGACGTCGCGCGTGGACGACATCGGAGTGCACATCGTGAATGACGACCGCCTGATCGTAGGTACCCGCAAAGGACTGTTCGTTTTCGAAGCGGATGAGGCCAGCCCGAGCCGATGGAAGCAGGCCGCGCTTCATTTCATCGGCGAGCCGGTCAGTTCCGCGCTTGCCGATCCGCGCGACGGCACGCTTTATGCCGCGCTCAATCTCGGTCATTTCGGCGTGAAACTGCATCGTCTGCGCGCGGATGCGAGCGAGTGGGAGCCGTGCACGACGCCCGTTTATCCTCATCAGCCGGAAGCCGACGCAGCGTCCGGCGCGGCAACCTTGAGCGGGACTGCCGATGCGTCCGTCAGATCTGACGGGGCGGCCGATCCTGCCTCGCAAGCCAGTAACGAAGATCGGCCGACAGCAAGCGAACCCCTGTGGTCGCTCGAGCAGATCTGGACGCTGGAGCCGGGCGGCCTCGATGAGCCTGGAACGCTCTGGGCCGGCACGATCCCGGGCGGTCTGTTCCGTTCGGACGACGGCGGCGAAAGCTGGACGTTGAACCGCGCGTTGTGGGATCGCCCCGAGCGCCTCGAGTGGATGGGCGGCGGATATGATCACGCCGGCATCCACTCGGTGATGATCGATCCGCGTGACAGCCGCCATGTGACGGTCGGCGTCTCGTCGGGCGGCATCTGGCAAACGACCGACGGCGGCGCCACGTGGCGCGCGACGACGAAAGGCATGCATGCGGACTACATGCCGCCCGAGCGGAGCGATGAGCCGAATGTCCAGGATCCGCATCGCGTCGTCCAGTGCAAAGCGGCGCCGGACGTGCTCTGGACGCAGCATCACTGCGCGATCTTCCGGTCGACGGACGGTGGCGAGCATTGGACGCGCATCGAGGCGCAACCGTCGAATTTCGGCTTCGCCGTGGCCGTTCATCCGCAGGATCCGGATACGGCGTGGTTCGTGCCCGCCGTCAAGGACGCTTGCCGCATTCCCGTCGACGGGCGCTTTGTCGTCACGCGCACGCATGACGGAGGGCGCACATTCGAGCCCTTCTCCGAAGGCTTGCCGCCGGCGCCTGCTTACGATCTGGTCTACCGGCACGGGCTGGCCGTCGATGCGTCGGGTACCCGGCTCGCGATGGGTTCGACGACGGGCGGGCTGTGGGTCTCCGACGATGCCGGCGAAAGTTGGCAGGAAGTCTCCGCGCATCTGCCACCGATCTACCATGTGAGTTTTGGCTGAACCCGGAGGCGTGGCCGGTAGCGGGCCGCGCATCGCACTGTGCGTCGTCCGTCGCTGTCTGGCGCGCCGCACCGACCGGTCATCGCCGCTCGCCTCTCGCATCCACCTCCGGCGAGCGATCCCCAAGCCGCCCGGTTTCCTCAAGCCATTTCGGTTCCGGAGCCTCTGCCGCAGCCGATCTCGGTGGCCCAGCTCCCGTCTCGCTTGCACGCCCGATCAAGAACCCTTCCGACCCGCCGTTAACGAAGAATTCGGGTCATCGCGCCCAGTTGCCGGCCCTGAAGCTCTCTCTCCTGATCGTTTCCGGAAAATCTGAAAAATGTCGCGAATGTCGTTGAGTCGGAAAGCGTGGAGCATCGTAGGTCTGCTCTGGATTTCCCTGGTCGTTCTGGTCGTCGTGAACGCGATCATGACGCGCACGTCGATGCTTGAAGCCCGAAAAGCCGTGCTTGCCCAGCAAACGCAAGTCGCAATGGGCATCATCGCCTTCTATCAGAAGAAGGCCGCCACGAACGAGCTCACGACGGCCGAAGCCAAGGCGCTCGCCATCGCCGCGCTGCGCGGGCTGCGCTACGGCGCGGATCAGAGCGGCTACTTCGGCATCTACGATTCGTCCGTCGTCGCGGTGCTGCTGCCGCCGAAACCGGAACTCGAGTCGAAGAACCTGACCGATCTGGTCGATCCGCACGGAACACACATCGCGGTCGAAATCGTCAAGCGTTCGTCGGGCGACGGCGGTCACTTCAGTTCCTATGTCTGGTCGAAGCCGGGGCAGGATGCCCCGGTGCCGAAAATCACCTATAGCGATTTCGTGCCCAACTGGGACTGGCACGTTTATACGGGTGTCTATGTCGACGACATCGATCAGGCGTTCTATGCCGAACTGCTGCGCAATCTCGCGCTCGTCGGGTTGATCGGGGTCACGCTGACGCTCGGTCTGCTCTGGCTGATCCGCAGCATTCGAACCAGTCTGGGCGGTGAGCCCGACTATGCGGCCGATCTCTGCAAGCGCATTGCGTCCGGCAACCTGACCGCTCAGGTCAAGCTCGCCAATGGCGACGACCGCAGCCTGCTGCACGCAATGAGCGGGATGCAGCGTCAGCTGACCGAGACGGTCAGCCGGATCCAGTTGTCGGCGGAGGCGATTTCGTCCGGCGCGCATCAGATCGCGGCGGGCAACATGGATCTGTCGGCGCGCACCGAGCAGCAGGCGGCGTCCTTGCAGCAGACGGCCGCGAGCATCGAAGAGCTCACGGCGACCGTCAAGCACAACACGGACAACGCGCGTCAAGGCAATACGCTCGCCTCGAACGCGTCGCAAGTCGCGGCCCGCGGCGGCGAGGTCGTCCGGCGCGTGGTCGACACGATGCACGAGATCGCCGACACCTCGGAGCGCGTGTCGCAGATCACCAGCGTGATCGACGCCATCGCTTTCCAGACCAACATCCTCGCGCTGAATGCCGCGGTGGAGTCGGCGCGGGCCGGCGAGCACGGGCGCGGCTTCGCGGTCGTCGCCGCCGAGGTTCGCAGTCTGGCTCAGCGCAGCGCGAGTGCGGCGAAGGAAATCAAGGATCTGATCGACCGATCCGTCGCTCAGGTCAACAGTGGTTCGAAGCTCGTCGATGAGGCCGGCGTCACGATCGACGAGGTGGTCAAATCCGCGCAGCGTGTCGCGGATCTGATGGGCGAGATCACCGCGGCGTCCGAAGAGCAGCACACCGGGATCGAGCAGGTCAACCACGCGGTCGCGCAGATGGATCAGGTGACGCAGCAGAACGCCGCGCTGGTCGAGGAAGCCGCCGCTGCGTCCCGGTCGCTCGGCGAGCAGGGGCGGCAGTTGACGGAGGCGATCGCGTTCTTCCGTCTCGACGCGGCGGAAAACCGGCGCGAGCGCGTGCAATCACGGGTGTCGCCGGAGGCCGCCGCGCCTGTCGCAGTCCGTCCGGCTCGTCCGATTGCCGCCGCGCGCACGGCGGTCGCTTCGGAGAGCGCCGTCTCGGCGTCGGCGGTCGCGGAGGGCGCGGGCAACGCCACGGACTGGGAAACGTTCTGAGTTTCTGCTTGCGCTGACAGCACGGCGATCCGGCTGGTCGCCCGGTCGGTTCCGGGCGCGGCCAGAGTGGCTCGCCGCACCCGATGGAGCGGGGGCGGGCGGCGCGCTATCGGCGCAACGCGCCTCACCGCGTCCGCAGCGCATCGACAATATCCATCCGTGCCGCCCGCATGGCGGGAAGAAACCCGCCAATCAATCCCATCGCCAGTGAAAACGCGATCGTTTTCACCGCAATGCCCGGCGTGAGCAGGAACCGAAACGACAGATCCGAAAACGTCTGGAAGTTGGTCGTGGAGAACGACGCCAGCTGCATCAGCGCCGCACATCCCAACCCGGCGACACCGCCCACCAGTCCGAGCAGCAACGCCTCGATCAGAAAGGCCGCGAGCATGTTGACGCGCTTGAAGCCGAGCGCCCGCAATGTGCCGATTTCCGCGACCCGGTTGGCCACCGACGCGTACATCGTGATCATCGCGCCGATCATCGCCGCAATCGAAAAGATCGTCGACAGCGTGATCCCCAGAATATTGATGAAGGTCGACAGCGCCTTCGACTGATCGCCATAGAACGTCCGCTCGCGCTTCGCTTGCTCGGCCAGCCGTGGATCGGCGTCGATGTCGGCGCTGAAGCGCGCGAAGTCGTCCGCCTGCGGAATGCGGACGACCATCGACGAATACGTGGTGCGCCGGAACGACTGCATCAGCTGATCGACGTCGCCCCAGATTTCCGAGTCGAAGCCGCTGCCGTCCGCGTCGAATTCACCGACGACAGTCCAGTCGCGCTGCGCGAAATGCAGGCGGTCGCCGATCCGCGTGCCGCTGAATCCTTTCGCGATCGCGCTGCCGACGATGATCTCGGACTATCCTGCGCCGAACATCCGTCCGGCCACGAGTTTCACTTGCGGACGCAGGCCGAAGCCGGCCGGCGAGACGCCCCGAATCACGACGTTCGACGGTTTTTGTGCGCCGGTCTTGACGAGCGAGATCAGCACGACGGCTTCCTTCGACGCCAGCGGCCGGCCCTGCGCACCGAGGGCGATCGACGGGTGCATTTCGACGATGCTCGCCTGGTTGTGGTCGATCGCGCTCTGGATTTCGGTTTCCGCGCCCTTGCGGATCACGACGACGTTGTCGTGTTCGCCCGTCGACACAAGTGTCCGGGTGAGGCCGGCGTCGAGCATCAGCACGGTCGCGAACACGAAGACGACGAGCGCCATGCCGCCCGCGGTCAGCGCGGTGGTCAGTCGGCGTGTCCACAGATTGCGTGCGATGTACGCGAACGGAATCGCCACGGCCGCTCCTAGCCGATGGCCCGCAGGCCTTCGACGACACGCACCCGCGCCGCTTGCCAGGCCGGCACGATCGCGGCGGCGATGCCGACCGCAAGGGCGCAGGCCGCCTGCAGCATGTAGGTGTTCGCCGACACGTTGAACACGGGAAACACGCCGCCCGTCGCCTGCTTGAACAGGCTCGCCGCCGGCGGCATTGCGAGCATGCCGAGGGCGCCGCCGATCACGCTGATGACGATCGATTCGCCGAACACGAGCAGCGCCAGGAATGCCGGCCCGAAGCCGAGCGCCTTGAGCGTCGCGTACTCGACGGTGCGCTCGCGCGCGCTCATCGCCATCGCATTGGCCATCACGGCCATGATGATCACGATCACCACATACGAGACGACGCGGATCGCCGCAATGATCTGATTCGACATCGCGACGAAGCCGAGCTGGAACGCCTGCTCGGTTTCGGTCAGGGTTTCGGCGAGCGAATTCCTGAAGACGGCGTCGACGTTGCGCGAAATCGCGGCGGCTTCGTCGGGATGCGATATCCCGAACACGTACACGCCCACCTGATCCGCCAGGCGGGGCGTTGTCTTGCGCACGGTCTCGTTCAGGTAGTCCCAGTGGAAGATGAGCTGCCGCGTGATCGTCGTGTCATCTCGTCCGTCGAGGATGCCGCGCACCACGAATTCCCAGGTGCCGGGATAAAGGGTGCCCTTGATCGGGATCACGTCGCCGACCCTGAAGCCGAACCGGTTTGCGAGTTGCCGTCCCACGAGGCAGCCCTTGCGGTCGCGCTGATAGTCGGCGCGCTGCTGCGCGGGCAGGCGCAGCTCGGGGTACAGGTCGAGATAGTTGTCCGACACGGCGAATTGCGCGAAGAAGTTTTTCGGCTCGCGATAGATGCCGCCGAACCAGTTGGAGCGCGCGACGATCGTCACGCCGTCGATGCCGCGAATGCGGTTTTCGTAGCTCACCGGCAGCGGAAAGACGAGCGAGATGGCGTTGCGCGTGACGAGTCGTGCATTGGAGGCCGCGGCGGCGCCCGCGTACCAGGCGTCCACCACCGTGTGCAGCAGTCCGTAGGCCAGCACCGCGATGGCCAGGCCCGCCACGGTCAGAAGGGTGCGCAGCTTGTGCCGCAGCGCGTTGCGCGTGATCAGCTTCAGCGTATACATGGCGCGCGGCCTCGGAATCGCTCAGCGAACATGTCCATCGATCAGCTCGCCTTTTTCCAGATGCACGAGCGACTGCGCCGCGCCGGCCGCATGCGCATCGTGCGTCACCATGATGAGGGTCTTGCCGAGTTCCGTGTTGAGCCGTTTCAGCAGCGAGAGCACGTCGGTGGCGGACGCGCGGTCGAGGTCGCCGGTCGGTTCGTCCGCGACGATCAGCCGCGGATCGGTGATCAGCGCGCGCGCGATGGCGACGCGCTGCTGCTGGCCGCCGGACAGCTCGGATGGGTAATGGCTCGTGCGATCGCCCAGCTTCACCATGTCGAGCACGAGTTCGACGCGTTCGCGCCGCTCTTTGCGGGTCAGCCGCGTGAGCATCAGCGGCAGCTCGACGTTCTCGAACGCGGTCAGCACCGGCATCAGGTTGTAGAACTGGAAGACGAAGCCGACGTTCGCCGCACGCCATTCGGCCAGCGCCGCTTCGGCGAGCCGCGTGATATCGAGGCCGCCCACGCGCAATTCGCCGCTGTCCGGACGGTCGATGCCCGCCACCAGATTGAGCAGCGTGCTCTTGCCGGAGCCCGACGGTCCCATCAGGGCGACGAAATCGCCCTCGCCGATGTCGAGCGTGATGTCGGTCAGGACCGGCACGATCTGCGCGCCGCGCCGGTACGACTTGGCGACGTGGCTGATTTCGACGAGCGGGGCGGGTTTCACGCTATTTCTTCTCGACGGTTACCCGGGCGCCGTCCTTGAGTTGCGGGTTCGGCGACAGGACAACCGTGTCGCCCGGCGCGACGCCCCGGATCGCCACCCGCTCGCCGATTCGCGCGCCTGTCGTCACGGCGGTCTCGTGGACGATGCCGTCTTTTATTGTGAAGATCACCTTCCGGCCGTCGCGCTCGACGATCGCGCTGGCTTGCACGGCTGTCACGGGCTGCTTGTCCTGCGGCGACGCGGGCCGGGACAGAAATGCGATCTTGGCGCTCATGTCCGGCAGCACACGCGGGTCCCGATCCACGAAGCGCACCTTGACCAGCACGGTTGCCTTCGACCGGTCCACCGTCGGCACGATGCGCGAGACGCGGCCGGCCAGTCTCACATCGGGCAGCGCATCGAGCTGGATCTGGCAGGGCTGGTCGACGTGGATCCCGGCGATGTTGGATTCCGCCACATCGGCCTCGACCTCGAGCGTGTCCATGTCGGCGATCGTCACGACCGCGCCCTTGCTGTCCGACGCGGATGAAAACGGCGTGATGTTGTCGCCGACGTTCGCGTGCTTGACGATCACGACGCCGTCGAACGGGGCGCGGATCACGGTCTGGTCGACCGCGACCCGGGCGGCCCGCGCATTGGCCTGTGCCGACGCGATGGTCGCGCGGTTGCTGCTGACCGCGGCGCGCGCCTTGTTCAGGCGGGCGAGGTCGGCGTCGTACTGCGCCGCGGGCAGCGCGCCTTTCGGCACCAGGATGGCGGTGCGGTGGAAACTGGCTTCGGCGTCCCTGAGTTCGGCTTGCTGGAGCGCCAGATTGGCCTCGGCGACTTTCACCTGTGCGAGTGCCTGATCGAGCGCCGCCTCGACGTCGCGGCTTTCGAGGCGCGCGATGATTTCGTTCTTTTTGACGCGCGTGCCTTCCAGCACGCCCAGCCATTCGACGCGTCCTTGCGCCTTCGATGCGACCGAGGCCTTGCGCTGCGGCACGACGTAGCCGGTCGCGTTGAGCAGGGTGTCGTTCTGGAATGGATAAACGGAGGTGACGGTTGCGGTTTCGACCGTCGGCCGGCCGGTCAGGACAATGGCTGCACCCGCCACGGCGGCGGCGATGACCGATGCGAGGGCCGCATAGCGGATCCAGGTGCGCCGCCGCGGTGCCGCGGCAGCCGGCGACCGGTCGATTTTCAACCTGTCCAGATTGTGATCGGGCAATTTGGGGCGCCTCATGCCGGCGGCGGCTCGTTCGTCAGCGCCGTACGACAGGGTCGCCACGACCGATCGCAATCCGCTTTCCGGGGAAATGGACGAATGCCCAGTATAGCGTCGGCGGCGTGGGGCGCGATGCGTGCCGTGTGCGCTGCGGGGCGATCCGGGCGTCCGACCGCGGCGGCGCGATCTGGAACTGGGGCGCGAGCATGGCCGGCGCTCCGGCGCAACCCGGATTCATGCTGAGTCGCGTGTGTGCAACTCCGACCCGATAATGGCCGGGCAAGCGCGATCGCACGCAAACTGTCCGCGGACATGCGCGTGCATCGCAAGCCGCTTGTCAACTTACCGCGCAGGCCTCGCGTTATGGAAACAGTGTGTCAGCGTTTGTCGTGAAAGGGTGTTGAAAAAAAACCTGCTCGACAGTGCCGGAAATACCGGCATGGCTGGCGCCTGGCCCCGATGCGAATGCCTCGCATCTTTTTGTATCGATACGTTTGATGTATTTCCCTGACAGAGGAAGAACGATGAAGAAGACGCTCGCTTCGATCATGACCGCCGCATTCGCACTGGCATCGGTTTCGGCATTCGCACAGGCTTCGGCACCGGCAGCACCGGCAGCCGCATCGGCTCCGGTCAAGCACGACAAGAGCAAGCCGAAGCACCAGCTGAAGATGCACGGCTCGAAGAAGGGCCAGGCGCGTGAAGCTGCTGCTTCCGCCGCTGGCACGAACGACAAGGGCACGCAGAACTAAGTCGTCCGCCCTCGGCCGGGTTTTCCGGCTGGACGTCGAAACCCCGCATGTCTCGGCATGCGGGGTTTTTTTTCAGGCGCCGGATGCGGCCGTGCGCATGGCGTCGACGACCGCGCGCATGCGCTGCCAGTGCGAGCCTTCCCAGAAGACGCGCCGGCATACGCCGCATTCGGCGAAGCGCCGGTGGCGTTGCCGCACGCCGGCCGGCACGCGCGACGCCGCATCGTCGGCGCTGAGCGGATGTAGCGGCGCATTGCAGCGCAGGCACAGGCGGAACGGCCGCATGGACGGCGCGAGGTCGAGCCGCGTGAACAGCTCGCGCAATTGCGCGGCCGGTTGCAGCGCGTGCAGGTAGCAGCCGCGCACGACCGCGCGCCGCTTGAGCAGTTCGCGGTCGCGGGTGAGGACGATCCGCCCGTCGTGCTCGGCGAGCGCGGCGATGGCGTCGTCGCTGAAGTGGTTGTCGTAGCAGGTGTCGAAGCCGGCGAGACGCAGCAGTTGCGCGAGGCCGCCCAGGTGCGCGTCGGCGACGAAGCGCCATTCCGGAGCGATGGGCGCGCCGTCCAGGGGACGGGCCGCGCGCTCCGGGTAGACGTCGATATGGTCGCCGTCCGCGAGCCGCCGGCCCAGCGATGCCGGCGCGCCGTTCACGCAGAGGCGCCCGATTTCGGTATGCGGCACGCCGATCGCCTCGACCATATGCTTGACGGTCGCCTCGCTCGCGAACGTGCGGGCGAACGCGCGCTCGCGCAGCGTTCGCGCGAGGAACGTGTTCAGTTCGCCGTGGAAACGGAAAGTCGCGGTCGCCATCGCCGCAGTATCGCATCGTGCGCGCGGCGGCGGCGAGCGGGATTTCTCGCGGCGCGGCGCGCAGCCCCGGCACTGACCCGGCGCCCCGGGACAAACCTGCAGCGCTCCCGGCATAATCTCCTTTCGTTTTCTTCTGAGCGGGGGCGGCAATGAGTTTGCATACATGGTGGCTGTACGTGGCGACGGTATTCGTCGTGTCGGCGATTCCCGGCCCGAACATGCTGCTCGTGATGACGCATGGCGCGCGGCACGGCCTGCGGCGCGCGTCGTCGACGATGGCGGGCTGCCTGTTTGCGCTGGTGCTGATGCTGTCGGTGTCCGCAGCCGGGCTCGGCGCGTTCCTCGAGGCATGGCCGGCGATGTTCAATGCGCTGCGCTTCGCCGGCGCCGCGTACCTGATCTACCTGGGCGTGAAAGCCTGGCGGGCGCGCGTCGACGACGCGCCGGCCGCCGATACTGCCGCCACGCAGCGCGCAACGGCGTCGGCATCGCGCGGGGCGTTGTTCCGTAACGGTTTCCTGGTCGCAGGAAGCAATCCGAAGGCCATTCTGTTTGCCGCCGCATTGTTGCCGCAGTTCATCAATCCGTCCGAGCCGACGCTGCCGCAGTTCGGCGTACTGGTCGTCACGTTCGCGGTGATCGAAGTCAGCTGGTATCTCGTCTATGCGTCGTTCGGCACGCGCATCGGCGCGACGCTGAAGAGCCAGAGCGTCGCGAAGGTGTTCAACCGGCTGACGGGCGGCCTGTTCGTCGGTTTCGGCGCGATGATGGCGCTCGTTCGACACTGATCGCGATGCCCCGTCTTCGCAAGACGGCGGGGCATTCGTCTTTCCGGGGCCGGCTTCCGGTGTGCCGGCGGCATGGATGAGGCGGCGCTGGCCGGGTCAGGCGGCGTTTCAGGGCAGGGCGGCCGGGGTCGCCGGTTCCGCTGTTGCGGACGACGCTTGCCGAGAGAGGCGAACAGGGTCAGAAGAGGTGTGGCAATTTAGAGTCAGGATTCGAGGGAAAATCCTTATTTTCTCTACGGAAATGTTGCGTTGCGGAAATTGATTCGCTATAGTTGCACCTGTCTCCTCCATGTCTCCTCTGATATGGATTCAGCCCGCCTCATCAGGCGGGCTTTTTTTCGTCCATCGATCGTCAGAATTTGTACGACATCGCGACGTAGCTGATGATCGGATCCGCCTTCAGATCCGATTTCGACTCCGCCAGCACCGTGCCGTCGGCGGCCTTGATCGTCACGGTCGACGTCGTCTTCAGCGGGATGTACGTGACCGACGCGATCAACCCGAAATGCTCGGTGATGTTGTATTGCACGCCCGCGTTGAACACCGGCTGCCACGACGACGACGCCTTCGCCTCCACCTGAGTCTGTCCCGGCTTGCCGGCGCCCGCGGCGAGCACCGCGCCGAGGTTGTCGCGCGTCTGCTTGATGAAGTTCGTGTTGAGCTGAAGGTCGCTGAACCAGTTGTACGACACGCCGAGGCCCAGGAACGGCCGGAACTTCGCGTCGGCCTGCGCAAAGTAGTACTGGAAGATCAGCGCCGGGCTCCACTGGCGCACGCTTTTCACGATCGGATTGACTTCCTCGAGCCCGATGTTCTGCGTGCCGAGCGCGCCGGCCGGGCCGGGCGGCCGGATCGTGCCGCGGCCCGACACCTTGAATACCGGCGGCACGCCCGCTACCGACGTCACCGCGATGTGGTCGGTCAGGAAGTGGCTGACCGTGAGGCCGACGGTGTCCGCGCCGCTCGTGCGCAGTCCGGTGCCGGCCGACGTGAACGATCCCTGCAGTCGCAGCGGGGTGTTGATCGGCGTCGGCGCGACGTTGGTCGTGAGCGGCGTGCTGCTTTGCTGCGGCATGATGTGGAACCAGCCGAGCGTGACGAGGTTGCTGCCGGCGCTCTGCGCGTGAGCGGCGAGCGGGGCCAGCGCGGCGGCGCCTGCCGCCGCGCAGAGAAGCATGGTTTTCATGACGGCCTCCGGTGCCCGCTTACTGGACGAATGCGCCGATCGTGAAATACGGCGACGACGCATTGCTCGTGTCGAGGAAGCCGAGCACGCCACCCGTGAAGATGAGCTTGCCGGTCGGCGTCGAACTGTTCGCGCCGGCGTGCGTCGTCGTGACCGTGCCTGCCACTTTCTGCGTGTAGTCGAGGTCGAGTGCCGTCGCGAGCGACGCCTGGGATGCCTGGAACGGATCGAGCAGCGTGGCCTGCTTGCCGATCAGCGCGGTAGTCCGGTAGTTGAACTGGCTGTCGACGCCGATGTACTCGCCGTTTTGCGAGCCGAGTGCGATCGCCGTTTGCGGCGCGAGGATCGAGATGCTCGATTCGTCGTCGGCGGTGAGGCCCGGCACGCCATTGTCCGGCTGCGGGTTCGGGTTCGCGACGCCGGTGCGCACGAGGATCGGCACGAGCTGGTTGCGCAGTTTGCCGACGACCATGAAGCCTTTGCCTTGCGGCGTTGCCGACAGCGTCGGCTTCAGCTGGCTCTGGTAGTTGTTGGTCTGGAACGCGCCGCTGCCGTCGGCAGACACGGCGAGGTTCGTGCCCGGCTGGCGGCACACGCCGGCGAACTGGCCGGTCGAGTCGCACTTCACCCACGTGCCGTCGGCATTGATCGTCACCGTCGCATCGATCGACACCGGCGCGAAATTCTGCGACGGCACCTCGCCGAAGCCGAGGTGGCTGTACTTGCCGGCCACTTTCGAGAGATCGGTCTCGATCGACGAGAAGCCGATGAACGGGTAGTACGGGAACTTGGTGTCGGGCACCGCGGCCTGACCGAGCACGCCGCCGAACTGGATTTCCTTGCCGGGAATCGTGCCGCCCGCCACGCCGAAGCCGACGAAGATGCGCGCCGGCCGGCTCGGGTCGAGGCTCGCGCCGTTGAGGCGGAATGCGCACTCGTTGAGCTTGCTCGTGGGCAGCAGCGTTTCCATCGTGAGCGTGCCGCTGTCGACCGTGCCGGCGCGCGTCGGTGAGACGGTGCCGGTCGTGCGCGGCACCGGCGATTCGACATAGGTGACCTGCCAGGTCATCTTGACGGTGTCGAGTTGCAGCTTGACGAGCTCACCGCTGCCGGCGCCGCCCGTATAGACCGTGTTGTAGTCGAGCGAGGCCGGGCACAGGCGTTCTTCGACGAGCGGCGGCGGGTTGTCGCCGCTGCCGCCGCCGCAGGCCGAAAGAAGGGGCGCGGCAATAGCCGCCGCCAGGACGAGGTTCCGCTTCATGTTGCTCCTCCAGAATGTGTCTTGTGTGGCGGCCCGCTCCCTGGCGGCCGCTTCTTGCTATTGCCCTGCCGGCGCCGTGCCGGGCGCCTTGCCGTCGCGATGCGTGCTGCCGTTCGTTACTTGCTGATCTGCGCGCCGACGCCGAAATACGGTGCCGACGAGGTGCCCGAATTGGCCGACGTCGATGTGACGCCGCCATTCACCGTGCCCTGCACCAGCGCCGCATACAGGCCGCCGGTCGCGATCACGAGGCCCGAGCCGGCGGCATAGCCCGCGCCGCTCGGCGGCACGGTCATCATGCCCAGCAGGCCCGGCGTCGACTGGCTGTAGTCCAGCGTGAAGCCGTCCTCGGCGGCCTGCGTCGTCGGGTTGACGAACGTGCCGCTCGTCCCGCGGATCAGCGCTGCGGTGTACTTGAAGTTGGAATCCGCACCCGCGTAGCCGCCATCGATGCCGCCCGACTTGAGCGCCGCCGCCGAGCCGAGCACCGCGATGCCCGATTCGTCGTCGACCTGTGCGTCGGCGTGCAGCGGAGCCGTGCCGAGATAGACGTTGCCGGTGCGCACGATCACGGGCACCGTCGCACCGTTCAGCTGGCCGATCACCATATGCGCGGTCGCCGACTTGCCGGTTGCGCCGAGCATCGGCAACGACGTCTGCGGCAGGATTTGCGGCGCCTTCGTGCTGTCGAAGTAGCCGCCCTTCGTGCTGGCTTTCCACGGATCGCCGGTCGTCAGGCATCCGGACGAACCCGACGACGTGCATGCGCCGTTCGCGTCGAAAGTCTCGGTCGAGTTCGTGCCCCTGGTCGCATAGCCCGACGACGGCACGAGGTGATACAGCAGCGCGTTGTACGTGCCCGGGAGCTTCGACAGGTCGTTCGTCGTGCTCGCGAAGCCCAGATACGGATAGAAGTCGAAGTGACGGTTCGGCACCTGGCCGATGTTCTGCAGGAGTCCCGGGACGATCGTGAGGCCGTCGTACTGGATCGTCGCTCCCGGGATGCCGCCGCCCGCGACGCCCTGACCGACCAGCAGCATCGGCGGGTTCGCCGGGTTGAAATCGGCGGCGGTCGAATACGTGGAGCCGTCCGAGGCCTTGCCCGCACCCGGCGTGAGAATGAAGGCGCAACGTGTCTGCTCGGCGGTCGGCAGCATGCCGGCCGGCGGGTGCATGACATGGCCGGTGATCGTCGTGCCCACGCGCGTCGGCGTGACGGTGCCCGTCTTGAGCGGAATCGGCGAGTCGAGCCACGTCAGCGTGTAGGTCATCGCGACCGCGTCGATGTTGACGCTGACGACCTCGCCGCTACCTGCGCCGCCGAGATACGTGCTTTTCACGATGTCGGCGTTGGCCGGACACAGCGAGATGTTGACCGGTTGCGACGGAGGCGACCCTTGCGTGCCGCAGGTCGATCCGGAGCATTGTGGCGATGCGATCGGGGCGGGGCCGCCCGAATCTCCTCCGCCACATGCAACGAGAAAAGGGGCGATGGCAAAGGCCGTTGCCACTCCCTTCGATAAGGCGTGCGACATGCCGCTGTCTCCAATCATTTAATTGTGCGATGTAATGTCGCTGCGCGGATTTTTGCTGTCAATTGACGAAGTCGTCTAAAAAAGCTGATTGAAACAATGCGCACGGAATTGGGCCGTATCGGTGTTGGCCTCGAGTAAGAATTAAAACGGCAGGCGTGTGAGGGAAGGCGGGCGAAGTGGTAGCGATGCGACGGACAACGCGCGTTGTGAAAGCCTGCGCGGCGTATATCGGCCATGGGTTAAAGCGGCTGTATCCGGTTTATCCCTGATCGGGATTCACAGTAGATGCGAGAGTCGTCATTAATCGCGATGAAATTTGGAATTTGGAATTGAAAGATTGAAAATATTTGTAAATGCGTGCGAGAAAATTACGTATTGCAAGCTTCGAATAAATAAAAAAGCCGGCGCTGGGCCGGCTTGCATCGCATGCGAGGACGTTCAGCGCTTGAGTCCGCTATCCTCGGCCGCGCCGATATTGATGTTCATGCACTGGATCGCCGCGCCCGACGCGCCCTTGCCCAGATTGTCGAGACGCGCGACGGTGACGAAGCGCTCTTCGTTGCCGAACACGAACAGGTCGACGCGGTTCGTATCGTTGTTCGCCTGCACGTCGAAAAAGCCGTCGTCGAGATTCGCGGCGGCGTCGAACGGGGCAACGCGCACGAACGCCTCATCCGCGTAGTACTCGGCGAAGATGCGCTGCACGTCCTGCGGCGTCGCGTGCTTCGCGAGTTGCGACGGCGTGAAGTAGGTCGTCACTGCGAGGCCCTTGTAGAACGGGCCGACGATCGGCGTGAAGATCGGCGCATTCGCGAGGCCGGTGTGCGCAGCCATTTCCGGCAGATGCTTGTGCGTGAGCGCGAGCGCGTACGGCCGCGGGCTCGCGAGCTTGCCGGTCGCGTCGCTTTCGTAGTCGGCGATCATCTTCTTGCCGCCGCCGCTGTAGCCGGTGATCGAATAGCTGTGCGCGGAAAACGTCGGCGCGACGATGCCGGCGTCGACGAGCGGACGCATGGCGAGCACGAATGCCGAGGCATGGCAGCCCGGCACCGCGATGCGCTTCGACGTGCGGATCCGCTCGCGCTGCGTGCGCGACAGCTCCGGCAGCCCGTACGCCCAGTCCGCGCTGGTGCGAAACGCGGTGCTCGCGTCGATCAGCGTCGTGTCCGGATTTTCGACGAGCGACGCCGATTCGCGCGACGCGGCGTCGGGCAGGCACAGGAACGTGACATCCGACGCGTTGATCAGGCGACGGCGCTCGTCGACATCCTTGCGCTTGGCTTCGTCGATACGCAGGATTTCGATGTCGTTACGCGCCGACAGATATTCGAAGATTTTGAGGCCGGTCGTGCCTTCCTGGCCGTCGACAAAAACTTTGGTGCTCATTTCGCTCTCACTGAAACGGGGCCGCGGCGCTTTCGCGCCCGAAAACCGTCATTTTAAGACCACGTGCGGCGGCCCGGCGGCGCACCGGGCGAAAAAAAGACGGCGGGCGGGCCGTCTTGTGTCCCTTTATCGACGCGCCGCGCCGGCCTACTGCCCGTAGTTCACGACGAGCCGGGCGGTGCCGATCGTCTGCGTGGCGATCTCGTGCTCGAACATCGGCGCGGGGCGGCCCGGGCTGACGCGCAGGTCGAGACTCTTCAGCGCGTGAACGGTGACGATGTAGCGATGCGGTTTGCCCGGCGGCGGGCAAGGGCCGCCGTAGCCGTCGATGCCGAAATCGTTGCGCGCCTCGCTGGCCCCGATCTGGCGCAGGAAGCCCGACGCGCTGGCATTGACGGGCAGGCTCGTGACGGTTGCCGGAATGCCCGCGACGGCCCAATGCCACCAGCCGCGGCCGGGCGCATCCTGGTCGATGAACGTGACCGCGTAACCGTGCGTGCCGGTCGGCGGATTGCTCCACGACAGTTGCGGCGAGCGGTTCGCGCCCTTGCAGTCGCCGCGATCGAAGACTTGCGCGGTGCCGACGCGGCCGCCGGGCGACAGATCGTCGCTGGTGACGGTGAAGGCGGATTCCGCATGGAGCGGCGCGCACACGAAGATGGAGAGACCGAGGAGGACGGCGAGCGGGAACGGACGGCCCGATGGCGCTGGCGGAGCGATCCGGCGATCCACACGCATATGGCGCTTCTCCCGTCACGTGGGCCGGGCTGACGCGCCCGGCATCGGTCATTGTCGCAAGGGTGATCCCGACGATGGGACAAGTCTAACCCAACATTAGGGGACGTATGCGTACCGGTACGATTCGAGCCGATTGCGATGCGTTCCGGCAACGGCGCCGGGCCTGGTGCGGATCCGGTGTATGCGATGGCGTCACGACGCCGCGCGCAAAAAAAGCCGCCCGCATCGCTGCGGGCGGCTTGATGCAGCCAGACGCCGGCGTTCCCGCCGGCGCGGGTCACTCCTGGGCGCCTGTGGCGCCGCCGTGCGCCGCCGACCACTCGGCCGGCGCGTGCAGGAATTTCTCGACTTCGTCGAGCGTCTTCGTCTCGAAGTAGCCCGACGCCTTCGCGACGCGCAGCACATCCCACCAGGTCGCGAGCGCGTGCAGATCGACGCCGATGTCCTTCAGCACCGACACGCTTTCCTTGAAGATGTTGTAGTGGAACAGCACGAAGCAGTGGTTCACTTCCGCGCCCGCCGTACGCAGCGCGTTGACGAAGTTGATCTTGCTGCGGCTGTCGGTCGTCAGGTCCTCGACGAGCAGCACGCGCGAGCCTTCTTCCAGATGGCCTTCGATCTGCGCGTTGCGGCCGAAACCCTTCGGCTTCTTGCGCACGTACTGCATCGGCAGCATCATGCGGTCGGCGATCCACGCCGCGAACGGGATGCCGGCGGTTTCGCCGCCTGCCACCGCGTCGATCTGTTCGAAGCCGACGTCGCGCGTGATCGTCGTTTCCGCCATTTCCATCAGTGCACGGCGCACGCGCGGATACGAGATCAGCTTGCGGCAGTCGATGTAGACCGGGCTGGCCCAGACGGACGTGAAGATGAACGGCTTCTCGGCGTTGAAGTGCACCGCCTGCACTTCGAGCAGGATTTTGGCGGTCGTGTCGGAGATCGTCTGACGATCGAAGCCTGTCATGGGCATTCCTTGGATGGTGAGCGGGGGAGCGGGCGCGGGCCCGGTGGCGCAGCAAGGGGAGCCTGCCCGCGAGGGCCAGGGGCGCGATCGGTCGCCTGATCGCATCGCTGCGCGCGTAGTCCGCCATTTTACCCGATTCAGGCTGAATTTCGACGGGCATTCGCGGCCGGCGCGGCGACACCCGGAATAAGCGGGGGGCGATCACGGCGCCGGCGCATCGCGTCCGGGATACCGCGGCGCAACAACTTTCGTCATGCGCGAGGTGTACACTAGTCGGTTCCAGAAAATCGCCCGGTACTGTGTACTTCCTTCTTGCCATCCGCCAAGGTTCGATCGTGCGCCGATCCGGCGTGCAGCGGCCGTCGCAGTCGACCATCCCCTCGATTCATGCACACGCGGCTCCAGGTGCGGCGTGCCGGGCATTCATATATCGCAAGTCTCTCGCAGGTCAATCATGGACGAACAACTGAAGCAGGCCGCCCTCGCTTATCACCAGAATCCGAAACCCGGGAAGATTTCGGTGACGCCGACCAAACCGCTGTCGAACCAGCTCGATCTGTCGCTCGCCTATTCGCCGGGCGTCGCGGCTGCCTGCGAGGCGATCCACGCTGATCCGCTCGACGCCCAGAAATACACGTCGCGCGGCAACCTCGTCGGCGTCGTGACGAACGGCACGGCGGTGCTCGGCCTCGGCAACATAGGCCCGCTCGCGGCAAAGCCGGTGATGGAAGGCAAGGGCTGCCTGTTCAAGAAGTTCGCGGGCATCGACGTGTTCGACATCGAACTGTCGGAATCCGATCCGGACAAGCTCGTCGACGCGATCGCGATGCTCGAGCCGACGCTCGGCGGCATCAACCTCGAGGACATCAAGGCGCCGGAATGCTTCTACATCGAGCAGAAGCTGCGTGAGCGGATGAAGATCCCGGTCTTCCACGACGACCAGCACGGCACCGCGATCATCGCGTCGGCCGCGATCCTGAACGGCCTGAAAGTGGTCGGCAAGAAGCTGGGCGAAGTGAAGCTCGTCTGCTCGGGCGCGGGCGCGGCGGCGATCGCGTGTCTCGACCTGCTCGTGAAGCTCGGCCTGAACAAGGCGAACGTGCTCGTGGCCGATTCGAAGGGCGTGATCTACGAAGGCCGCGGCAATCTCGATCCGTCGAAGCAGCGCTACGCGGCGACTACCGACGCGCGCACGCTCGGCGACGCGATCGTCGGCGCGGACGTGTTCCTTGGCTGCTCGAGCGCGGGCGTGCTGAAGCAGGACATGGTCAAGACGATTGCCGACCGTCCGCTGATCCTCGCGCTGGCGAACCCGGAACCGGAAATCCGCCCGGAAGACGCGAAGGCGGCGCGCGCCGACGTGATCATCGCGACCGGCCGTTCGGACTACCCGAACCAGGTCAACAACGTGCTGTGCTTCCCGTTCATCTTCCGCGGCGCGCTGGATGTCGGCGCGACGACGATCACGGAAGAGATGAAGCTCGCGTGTGTGCGCGCGATCGCCGAGCTGGCCGAGGAAACCGACCAGAGCGAGGAAGTCGCGAAGGCGTATGAAGGCCACTCGCTCGAGTTCGGCCCGGAATACCTGATCCCGAAGCCGTTCGATCCGCGCCTCATCATCAAGATCGCGCCGGCCGTCGCGCAGGCGGCGATGGATTCGGGCGTGGCGACGCGTCCGATCCTGGACATGGATGCGTACCGCGAGCAGCTCGGCGCGACCGTGTATCGCACGGGCATGGTGATGCGCCCGGTGTTCGCGACCGCGAAGAAGAAGCAGGCCCGCATCGTGTTCGCCGAGGGCGAGGACGAGCGCGTGCTGCGTGCGGCGCAGTTCGTGCTGCAGGAAAAGATCGCGAAGCCGATCATCGTCGGCCGTCCGTCGGTCGTCGAAATGCGCCTGCAGAAGATCGGCTCGAAGCTGAAGGCCGGCGTCGATTTCGAGATCGTCAATCCGGAAGACGACACGCGCTATCACCGCTACTGGCAGGCTTACCACGAGATCGGCGCGCGAGATGGCGTGACGCCGGAAGTCGCGAAGGCGGCGCTGCGCAAGTTCAATACGCTGATCGGCGCGATGCTGGTGCATCTCGGCGACGCGGACGGGATGATCTGCGGGATGATCGACACGTATCACAGCCACCTGAAGTTCATCGAGCAGGTGCTGGGCCGCGCGAAGGACGCCGAGCACTATGCGGCGATGAACCTGCTGATGCTGCCGGGCCGCAACCTGTTCCTGTGCGACACGTACGTCAACGAGCAGCCGAGCGCCGAGCAGCTCGCCGACATGACGATCCAGGCCGCAGCCGAGATCGAGCGCTTCGGCATCACGCCGAAGGCGGCGCTGCTGTCGAACTCGAACTTCGGCAGCGTGCCGTCGGCGTCGTCGCGCCGGATGGCGGAGGCTCGCAAGCTGATCGTCGCGCGCGCGCCGTCGCTGGAAGTCGACGGTGAAATGCACGGCGACGCCGCGCTGTCCGAGGCGGTTCGCAAGGCCGCGTTCCCGGGCACGACGCTGTCGGGCGAAGCGAACCTGCTGATCATGCCGAACGTCGAAGCGGCGAACATCGCGTACAACCTGCTGAAGATGGTCGGCGGCGAAGGCGTGACGGTCGGGCCGTTCCTGCTCGGCGCCGCGAAGCCGGTCCATATCCTGACGCCGGCTGCGACCGTCCGTCGGATCATCAACATGACGGCCGTTGCCGCCGCGAACGTGAACACGAAGTAACGCTCACGCATGCCCCCGCACCGCGTTTTCCGCGCGGTGCAATGAAAAACGCCACGGAACTTGCGTTCCGTGGCGTTTTTTGTGGCGAGGCGCGAAGGGCGCGGCGCCTGTCGCCGCGCCCTTCGCGTCAGGCTACCTGCTGCCGGCTCTGGCCGCCCGCCGGCGCGCGCCATTGCGCGAGCAGCGTGCTCCATTTCTGACGTACCGCGCGCAGGTTGTTCTCCTTCACGTGGCCATAACCGCGAATGCCGTCGGGCAGCGCAGCCAGGTCGAGCGCGAGCGGGCGGTTCGCGGCGGTCAGCCTGGCCGTCACTTCGTCGATCAGCGCTTCGTACTCGCCAATCAGTGCGCGCTCGGTGCGGCGTTCCTCGGTGCGGCCGAACGGATCGAGCCCGGTGCCGCGCAGGAACTTCAGCTTCGCGAGCATCCGGAACGCGCTCATCATCCACGGGCCATACGCTTTCTTGATCGGCTGACCGTGTGCGTCCTTCTTCGCGAACATCGGCGGCGCGAGGTGGAATTTCAGCTTCCAGTCGCCCTCGAACTGCGCGGCCAGACGGGCGAGGAACGCCGGATCGGACTGCAGCCGCGCGACCTCGTATTCGTCCTTGTACGCCATCAGCTTGAACAGGTTGCGCGCAACCGACTCGGTCAACAGTTCCTGGCCGTCGCTGTCGACGACCGCGCGCTCGGCAGCCCGCACCTTGTCGACGAACGCGGCATAACGCGCCGCGTAGGCCGCGTCCTGATAAGCGGTGAGGAACGCCACCCGCTTCGCGATCAGCGCATCGACGGCCTTCTTCGTGTGCAGTGCAATCACCGTCGCGCCGGTCTGGGCGGTGCGCGCATCGCCTGCCGCAGCCTGCTTGACGCTTGCGAGGTCGAACGCCGCGCGGCGGCCCCAGTCGAACGCCGCACGGTTCTTGTCGACCGATACGCCGTTCAGTTCGATCGCGCGCTCGAGCGATGCGAGCGACAGCGGCAGCCAGCCGCGCTGCCATGCATAGCCGAGCACGAACGGGTTCGTGTAGATCGCGTCGCCGAGCAGCGCGACCGCGAAATGGCTTGCATCGACGAGATCGACCGCGTCGCCGGCCGCCGCACGGATGTCCTGTTCGGCGGAAAGGCCCGGGAACGCCCAGTTCGGGTTCTTGATGAAGTCGGCGGTCGGCGTCTTCGCGCTGTTGACGACCACGCGCGTCGCGTTGTGACGCATCCGCGACGTGCACTCGTCGCCGGCGGTGACGATCGCATCGCAGCCAATCACGAGATCCGCCTCGCCCATCGCGATCCGCGTTGCGTGGATGTCGGTCGGCGCATGCGAGATCTGCACGTGGCTCATCACGGCGCCGCCTTTCTGCGCAAGGCCGGTCACGTCGAGCACGGTCACGCCCTTGTTTTCGAGGTGCGCGGCCATCCCGAGCAGCGCGCCGATCGTGACGACGCCGGTGCCGCCGACGCCCGTCACCAGCACGCCGTACGCGCGATCGATCGCCGGCAGCGCCGGTTCAGGAATCGGCGGGAGTGCGGCGCCGTCGACCGATACGGCCTTCGGCTTCTTGAGCTGCCCGCCCTCGACAGTGACGAAGCTCGGGCAGAAGCCGTTCACGCACGAGAAGTCCTTGTTGCAGCTCGACTGGTTGATCTGGCGCTTGGTGCCGAATTCCGTCTCGAGCGGTTCGACGGACAAACAGTTCGACTTCACCGAACAGTCGCCGCAGCCTTCGCACACCGCCTCGTTGATGACGGCGCGCTTCGCCGGATCGGGATACGCGCCGCGCTTGCGGCGGCGGCGCTTCTCGGTCGCGCAGGTCTGGTCGTAGATGAGGATCGTCGTGCCTTCGATTTCACGCAGTTCGCGCTGCACGTCGTCGAGCTGGTTGCGGTGATGGATCGTCACGCCCGGCGCGAGCAGCGACGTCTGGCCGTCGTACTTTTCCGGCTCGTCGGTGACGATCACGATCTTCTTCGCGCCTTCGGACGCGAGCTGATGCGTGATCTGCGGCACCGTCAGCACGCCGTCGACCGGCTGGCCGCCCGTCATCGCGACCGCATCGTTGTAGAGGATCTTGTAGGTGATGTTCGCTTTCGACGAGATGGCGGCGCGCACCGCGAGCAGGCCCGAGTGGAAGTAGGTGCCGTCGCCGAGGTTCGCGAACACGTGTTTCTCGTCGGTGAACGGCTCCTGTCCGATCCACGGCACGCCTTCGCCGCCCATCTGGCTGAAGGTGCTCGTGCTGCGGTCCATCCACACGGTCATATAGTGGCAGCCGATGCCGGCGATTGCGCGCGAGCCTTCCGGCACGTTGGTCGACGTGTTGTGCGGGCAGCCGGAACAGAACCACGGCTTGCGCTCGGTCGTCACGTGCGGCTTCGCGAGCGCGGCTTCCTTCGCGTTGATCACGGCGAGCCGCGCGGCGATGCGCGCACGCACGTCGGACGGCAGCTCGAACTTCTCGAGGCGCGTCGCGATCGCCTTCGCGATGATCGCGGGCGACAGCTCGTAGTGCGCGGGCAGCAGCCAGTTGCCCATCGGCACCGACCATTCGCCGCCTGCGCCGTCCTTCTCGTCGAACTTGCCGTAGACGCGCGGCCGTTGCGTGTCCGGCCAGTTGTACAGCTCTTCCTTGATCGCGTATTCGAGGATCTGGCGCTTTTCCTCGACGACGAGAATCTCGTCGAGGCCGCGCGCGAATGCCTGGGCACCCTGCGCTTCGAGCGGCCACACGCAGCCGACCTTGTACAGGCGGATGCCGATGCGCGCGCAGGTTTCGTCGTCGAGGCCGAGGTCGGTGAGCGCCTGGCGCACGTCGAGATATGCCTTGCCGCCGGTCATGATCCCGAAGCGCGCGTTCGGCGAATCGATCTCGATCCGGTCGAGCTTGTTCGCGCGCACGTAGGCAAGCGCCGCGTACCACTTGTAGTCGAGCAGGCGGGCTTCCTGCACGAGCGGCGGATCCGGCCAGCGGATATTCAGGCCGCCGTCCGGCATGATGAAATCGGTCGGCAGCACGATCTGCGTGCGATGCGGGTCGATGTCGACCGATGCCGACGATTCGACCACGTCGGTCACGCATTTGAGCGCGACCCACAGGCCCGAATAGCGGCTCATCGCCCAGCCATGCAGGCCGAAGTCGAGGTATTCCTGGACGTTGGACGGGAACAGCACCGGCAGGCCGCAGGCCTTGAAGATGTGCTCGGACTGGTGCGCGAGCGTGGACGATTTCGCCGCGTGGTCGTCGCCGGCGAGCACCAGCACGCCGCCATGCTGCGACGAGCCGGCCGAGTTGGCGTGCTTGAACACGTCGCCGGTGCGATCGACGCCCGGGCCCTTGCCGTACCACATGCCGAAGACGCCGTCGTACTTCGCGCCGGGATACAGGTTGACCTGCTGCGAGCCCCACACGGCGGTGGCGGCGAGGTCTTCGTTGAGGCCGGGCTGAAAGACGATCTGGTGGGCGGACAGGTGCTTCTTGGCTTTCCACAGCGACTGGTCGAGACCGCCGAGCGGCGAGCCGCGATAACCGGAGATGAAGCCGGCGGTGTTCAGGCCGGCGGCGCGGTCGCGTTCCTGCTGGAGCATCGGCAGCCGCACGAGCGCCTGGATGCCGCTCATGTACGCGCGGCCGCGTTCGAGCGTGTATTTGTCATCTAGCGTGACGGACTGCAGCGCGGCTTCCAGGGACGCGCGTTGGCCTGCGTCTAGCGGGGCATTCATTGTCAAATCTCCTCCACCCAGTTTGGGATCGCCAAAACCTCGATTGCGTCGGCATCTTGTGGACGCGTCCGCCGTGGCCGGAGTTTGGCCGGTTTTGGTCGATCGTAGCACTGGTACAAACCCGCCGCTGACCGTCGAAAAATACGGGTCGCGATCGCGAATCCTTGGCGGGCGGGCGTTACAGCATGTAAAAGCATGTAAAGCCGAACGCATCTGCCGCCAATTGCCGTTAGTCTTGGCAGTCCTGTCGGAGGTGCCTGTCCGCATCCGGTTGTTCGATGCGTACAGGGAGGCGCCGGCAGTTCAAAAGGAGGTGCCATGAATACACGTCATATCCAGAGTTTCCTGACGGTGTCCGCCGCGTTTTTCGCGATGAGCGGCCCGGCGCACGCGCAGGGCGCGAACGCGTTGGCGATCGCCCGCGCGCCGATGCGCCAGGTCGCGCCGTCCCGCGATGCAGCGGCGCAACCGGCGGCGCGTCTTTGCGCGCGGCGCATGAACGCGCATTGATCCAATCGCGCGGCCTGCCGGCCGTGCCAACGAAAAAGGGCGGGAATCGCGCGATTCCCGCCCTTTCTTTTTCACCGGA
>NZ_JAHACR010000194.1 GCF_018375725.1 Burkholderia sp.
GCAGCTCGCATTCACGCC
Organism: Burkholderia sp.; assembly: GCF_018375725.1. Classification (GTDB taxonomy): domain Bacteria; phylum Pseudomonadota; class Gammaproteobacteria; order Burkholderiales; family Burkholderiaceae; genus Burkholderia. The sequence continues at coordinate 19 of NZ_JAHACR010000194.1, forward strand.
GGAACCGGTGCCGCTCGACATCGTCTACGAGGACGACGCAATCGTCGTCATCAACAAGCCGGCCGGCCTCGTCGTGCATCCGGCGGCGGGCAACTGGAGCGGCACGCTCCTCAACGGCCTGCTGTACCGCTACGGCGAGGCGGCAGCCGGCCTGCCGCGCGCCGGCATCGTGCACCGGCTCGACAAGGAGACGTCGGGGCTCATGGTGGTCGCGCGCACGCTCGCCGCGCAGACCGATCTCGTCCGCCAGCTGCAGGCCCGCACTGTGAAGCGCCGCTATTTCGCGCTCGTGTGGGGCAACATGCCGGAAGAGGGCACGATCGACGCGCCGATCGGCCGCGATCCGCGCGAGCGCACGCGCATGGCGGTCGTGACCGGCGCGTCCGGGAAGCCGGCGCGCACGCATTTCCGCACGGTTGACACAATCCTGTGGCAACGTCAGCCAGTTTCGGCGATTCAATGCGATCTGGAAACCGGCCGGACGCATCAGATCCGCGTGCATTGCGCCTACGTCGGCAACCCGCTGCTCGGCGATCCGGTGTACGGGCACGTGCGCGGCCGGCGATCGGTGACGCCGCTGCCGGGCGGATTCGCCCGGCAGGCGCTGCATGCCTGGCGGCTCGGCCTCGTGCACCCGGTGACGGGCGACGCGATGCAGTGGCGCTGCCCGCTGCCGGACGACATGACGGCGCTCGTCGAGGCGCTCGGCTTCGGCCAGGAAGGCGATGCGGAGTTCGACGACGACGGTATCTACGACGATGATTTCGGCGATGGTCCGTATATGGACGACGAGGATGAGTGAGTTGGCGATGACGAACCTGGCGCCGCTGACCTGGCAGGACTGCGTGCGGCCCGACTGGCGGGTGTCGCCGCGTGTGCGCGCGCTGATCACGACGCGCAACGGCGGGGTCAGCGACGGTCCGTATGGCCGCTGGCAGGACGAGGCCGTCCTGCCGGGCGGGATGAACCTCGGCCTGCATACGGGCGACGATCCCGCGCACGTTGCCGCGAATCGCGCGCGGCTTCTTGCGCTCGCGGGCGAGGCGCATGCCGCATGGCTCGAACAGGTTCATGGCGCGGCGATCGTGCGGGCGGAGGACGTGATCGCCGGCGATCACGAGCCGGCCGCGCCGGTGCGGGCGGACGCCAGCGTGACCGATCGCGCGAATACCGTGTGCGTCGTGATGGTCGCCGATTGCCTGCCGGTGTTGCTGTGCGATGCGGACGGGCGGGCCGTGGGCGCCGCGCACGCGGGCTGGCGCGGGCTCGCGGCGGGGATCGTCGAGCAGACCGCCGCGCGGGTCGCGGAACTCGCGGGCGGGGCGGCGGATCGTCTGCATGCGTTTCTCGGCCCGGCGATCGGCCCGCAGTCATTCGAGGTCGGTGCGGACGTGCGCGATGCATTTCTCGACACGGCCCCGCAGCAGGAGCGCGATGCGACACGCCGTGCCTTCGCGGCCATCGACGGCGCGCCCGGCAAGTACCTCGCGGATCTCTATTCGCTCGCACGGCTGCGCCTCGCGCGAGCCGGTGTCGTGCATGTGAGTGGCGGCGACATCTGCACGGTCACGGAGCGGTCGCGCTTCTATTCATACCGGCGCGACCGGGTGACGGGCCGCATGGCAGCCGCCATCTGGCTGGCCGATTGACGGCTCGGAGCGGATTTTGCGGCGATGCGGAATCGATTCGTCCGGATAGTGGCGCGGTGTCGCGTCGCCGCATTTTCAGTAAAAGAAAAACCGTCGGGGCAAGCCGGTCAAAATGTTTTTTCGTTTGCCGGAAGCCTTGTCCAGCTTGTTGCACGCAGATTATCTCGGCGTGAAAATCGTCGCCGGTTTGATGCAGCGCTTCACATGGGGAAAACGATGATGATAAAAATACCGCACTGCGGCAGAATCTGGAGACGCGTCTCCAGCGCATGACGGCCCGGCCCGTGGTCCGGCATGCCGCGCCACGGACAGGATTTCCACGACTTTCGCTCAGGAATCACCGGTAAGGCAGGTAATGACAGCATCGAAAAACTCGTCGTCGTCCGCGCACGCGGGCACTTTCCCGGGCCGTTCGGCATTCGACCAGGCAGCCCAGCCGATGCAGCAGATGTTCGAGGCGTGGTTGAACGCATGGCGTGGCTTTGCGGATCCCGCGCGAGCCGCGACCGCGTCGGCGGCTGCGAACCCGTTCGCGACCTTCCAGTTCCCCAAGTCGTTCCCGTTCCAGGTTCCGTCGGTGGCCGATTTCGGCGGCGCGGCATCGCCGTTCGCCGGCATGAAGCTGCCGGCCGCCGCGATTCCGCCCGAGCGGCTGCAGAAGCTGCAGGCCGACTACGCGCGCGATTGCCTGGCGCTGATGCAGCAGTCAATCGCGGCGAAGCCCGAATCGCCCGACCTCAAGGATCGCCGTTTCAGCGGCGACGCATGGAAGGCCTCGCCCGCGCATGCATTCGCCGCGGCGTGGTATCTGCTCAATGCGCGCTATCTGCAGGAGCTGGCCGACGCGCTGCAGGCCGATCCGAAGACGCGCGAGCGTATCCGGTTCACCGTTCAGCAATGGACGGCCGCCGCCGCACCGAGCAATTTCCTCGCGCTGAACCCGGATGCGCAGAAGTCGATCATCGAGACGCAGGGCGAGAGCCTGCGGCAGGGGATGATGAACCTGCTCGGCGATCTCCAGCGCGGCAAGATCTCACAGACCGACGAATCGCAGTTCGTGGTCGGCAAGAACCTCGCCTGCACCGAGGGCGCGGTGGTCTACGAGAACGACCTGATCCAGCTGATCCAGTACAAGCCGACGACGGAGACCGTCTACGAACGGCCGCTGCTGATCGTGCCGCCGTGCATCAACAAGTTCTACATCCTCGACCTGCAGCCGGAGAATTCGCTCGTCGCGCATGCGCTGTCGTGCGGTCACCAGGTGTATCTCATCTCGTGGCGCAATGCCGACGCGTCGGTGGCCCACAAGACCTGGGACGACTACATGAACGAAGGGCTGCTCGCCGCGATCGACGCGGTGCAGCAGATCAGCGGCCGCGAACAGATCAACACGCTGGGTTTCTGCGTCGGCGGCACGATGCTGTCGACCGCGCTTGCGGTGCTGGCGGCGCGCGGCGAGCATCCGGCCGCATCGATGACGCTGCTGACCGCAATGCTCGACTTTTCCGACACGGGCGTGCTGGACGTATTCGTCGACGAGGCGCACGTGCAGATGCGCGAGCAGACGATCGGCGGCAAGAACGGCGCGACGCCGGGCCTGATGCATGGCATCGAGTTCGCGAACACGTTCTCGTTCCTGCGGCCGAACGATCTCGTGTGGAATTACGTCGTCGACAACTATCTGAAGGGCCGCACGCCGGCACCGTTCGATCTGCTGTACTGGAACAGCGATTCGACGAGCCTGCCCGGCCCGATGTACGCGTGGTATCTGCGCAATACCTATCTCGGGAACCAGCTGCGCGTGCCGGGCGCGCTGACCGTGTGCGGCGAGCCGGTCGACCTGTCGCGGATCGACGTGCCCACGTTCATTTATGGCTCGCGCGAGGATCACATCGTGCCGTGGCAGACGGCGTACGCATCGACGTCGATCCTGACCGGCCCGCTCAAGTTCGTGCTCGGCGCGTCCGGCCATATCGCCGGCGTGATCAATCCGCCCGCGAAGAAAAAGCGCAGCTACTGGACGCTGGACGGCGACGAGCGCGAGCTGCCGGAATCGGCCGACGAATGGCTCGCCGAGGCGACCGAGCATCCGGGCAGCTGGTGGCCGACCTGGATCGAGTGGCTCGACCAGTATGGCGGCCGCAAGGTGCAGCCGCACGCGCAGCTTGGCTCCGACGCGTTCCCGGTGATCGAGCCGGCGCCCGGCCGCTACGTGCTTCAGCGCGATTGACGAAAGCGGGACAGCGGCGCACGCTGTTCTGCATGCCGTAGTTTTTTTACAGGGCGGTGGGCGATGCACCGTGTCGCGCCGGCCCGGAGGAAGGGAAGATGACGGACGTAGTGATCGTATCGGCCGCGCGGACCGCGGTCGGCAAATTCGGCGGCTCGCTCTCGAAGATCGCGGCGCCGGAGCTGGGCGCGGCGGTGATCCGCGCGGTGCTCGAGCGCGGCGGGGTGAAGCCGGAGCAGGTCAGCGAAGTGATCATGGGGCAGGTGCTGACGGCGGGCTCGGGGCAGAACCCGGCGCGTCAGGCGTCGCTGAAGGCGGGGCTGCCGACCGCGGTGCCGGCGCTGACGGTGAACATGGTCTGCGGCTCGGGCCTCGAGGCGGTGATGCTGGCGGCGAACGCGATCATCGCGGGCGACGCGGACATCGTGATCGCGGGCGGGCAGGAGAACATGAGCGCGGCGCCGCACGTGCTGCCGGGCTCGCGCGACGGTTTCCGGATGGGCGATGCGAAGCTCGTCGACACGATGATCGTCGACGGTCTGTGGGACGTGTACAACCAGTACCACATGGGCATCACGGCGGAGAACGTCGCGAAGGAGTACGGGATCACGCGCGACGCGCAGGACGCGTTCGCGGCGCTGTCGCAGAACAAGGCGGAGGCGGCGCAGAAGGCGGGCCGCTTCGACGCGGAGATTGTGCCGGTTGCGATCCCGCAGAGAAAGGGCGAGCCGCTGCCGTTCGCGACCGACGAGTTCGTGCGTCACGGCGTGACGGCGGAGTCGCTGGCGGGGCTGAAGCCGGCGTTCGCGAAGGACGGGACGGTGACGGCGGCGAACGCGTCGGGGCTGAACGACGGGGCGGCGGCGGTGCTGGTGATGTCGGCGAAGAAGGCGGACGCGCTGGGGCTGAAGCCGCTCGCGCGGATCAAGGCGTACGCGAACGCGGGCGTGGATCCGAGCGTGATGGGGATGGGTCCGGTGCCGGCCTCGCGGCGGTGCCTGGAGCGCGCGGGCTGGACGGTGGGCGACCTGGACCTGATGGAGATCAACGAGGCGTTTGCGGCGCAGGCGCTGGCGGTGCATCAGCAGATGGGCTGGGACACGTCGAAGGTGAACGTGAACGGCGGGGCGATCGCGATCGGGCATCCGATCGGCGCGTCGGGCTGCCGGATTCTGGTGACGCTGCTGCACGAGATGCAAAAGCGCGATGCGAAGCGGGGCCTGGCGTCGCTGTGCATCGGCGGCGGCATGGGCGTGGCGCTCGCGGTCGAACGGGCCTGAGCGGGCACTGAAACTCGGCGCGGCCGGCGCATGGAAAGGCGGCCGCGTCACACAATCTTTTCGCGCTGGACAAGCAGTTCACGACAACGCGCGATTCTGCGATGCGTCCGGCTCGCCTGAGCGGCACGACGACGCATCGGGACGGTGTGCGTGACGGCGAGTGCCTCGCCATCACGCCACATCATTGATCACTCATCTACTTGGTGACTTATAGGATGGCTAAGCGAATTGCAGTGGTGACAGGTGGAATGGGGGGCCTCGGCGAGGCGGTCAGCATCAGGTTGCACGACGCGGGCTATCAGGTCGTCGTCACCTATTCTCCGAACAACACCGGCGTCGATGCCTGGCTGACCGCGATGCACGCCGCGGGCCGCGAATTCCGCGCGTATCCGGTGGACGTCGCCGATTACGACTCGTGCCAGCAATGCGTGGCGAAGATCGCGCAGGAAGTCGGTCCGATCGACATCCTTGTGAACAATGCCGGCATCACGCGCGACATGACGCTGAAGAAGCTCGACAAGGTCAACTGGGATACGGTGATCCGTACCAACCTCGACTCCGTGTTCAACATGACCAAACCGGTGTGTGAAAGCATGGTCGAGCGCGGGTGGGGGCGGATCGTCAACATTTCGTCCGTCAACGGCTCGAAAGGCTCGATCGGACAGACCAACTACGCGGCGGCGAAGGCGGGCATGCACGGCTTCACGAAGTCGCTGGCGCTGGAAGTCGCGCGCAAGGGCGTGACGGTCAACACGGTGTCGCCGGGCTATCTCGCGACCAAGATGGTGACGGCGATTCCGCAGGACATCCTCGACACCAAGATCCTGCCGCAGATTCCCGCCGGTCGCCTCGGCAAGCCCGAGGAAGTGGCCGCGCTCGTCGCGTTTCTGTGTTCGGACGAGGCGGGTTTCGTGACCGGCTCCAACATCGCGATCAACGGCGGCCAGCACATGCATTGATGTGCCGCGGCCCGGGCACCGCGTCGCGTGTCCGGGCCGTGTGTCAGGGTCTTCAAGGCCGGTCCGATCGTTGTCGCGGGCCGCGCACAGCGTCACGGCTTCACGTTCCGGAGAAGGCATGGGCGAAACCTGGCTGGGGATCGCGATCGGCATGTCCGCGCTCGCCGTCGCGCTGACGATGCGGATCGCGCACTATTGGCTCGAGTGGCGGCGGTCGCAACGGCTGCGTCATCTCGATCACCGCGATTGCTGGTCTGTCGCCTACGGAACACGGATTGCGCATCGGGCGGTTCGCGTCGGCCGCGGCGAATGCCGGTCGGCTGGCGGTCCGTCGTCGAGAGAGAAACGGGCCGTCGGTTGAAGACGGGCGAGGCGGCCACGTACCATCTTGCGTTGCGTTGCGTTGCGTTGCGTTGCGTTGCTGTTGCTGTTGCTGTTGCTGTTGCCGCTCGTGCCGAGCGGCGTCATTGGCCCGCGATGCCGCCTCGATTGCGCGATGATCGACGCGGCGTGAAGCACGCGCCGCCGGACGGCGGACAGTGTCCCGTGTTCAGTCGTGCTTGTGGAACACGTGCTTTGTCGTGCGCTTGGTGGCCTCCCAGCCCTCACGCGATGCATGCGCAATGCCGTGGCCGACCGTCTTGGCCGCACTCGCGGTCGCATGTCCGAAACCGCGCGCAGCCTCGCCGGTCTTGTGCGCGGCTTCTTTCGAATCCCGCTTGATGTCCTGCTTGACTTCGGACAGGTCGGCGTGCGCGGCCGGGCTGACGACCGCGAGCAACAGCAGGGCAAGAATGAACTGGCGGCTTTTCATGATGGGGTTCCTCAAGATGATTCATCGTCCGTCCGGCAGGCCCGCCGCGGACGCGTCGAGCACGACGGTAGCGCGGCCTGTCAGCAGCACGCATTCGCCCGAGCGGACCGTGAAGCTGTAGAGCAGGGTGTGGTCGTCGCCGCTCACGCGCTCGGCCTCGATGCTCAACGGCTCATCGACGGTATCCAGGCGTTCGACGTGCGCATCGACGGCGCGCACGCTCGCGAGATAGCCGATACGCGGACGCGCCTGCGTCGCGCCGAGCAGCGCGCCGTGTACGGCCATCGCCTGCGCGGCGTATTCGATGCCGCAGACCGAGGCGAGCCGTCCGTGCGCGCGCAGCGGGTTGCGCGGATCGCGGTGACTCGTCGCCGTGCAGCGGATGCGCGTGCCGTCCCAGGCATCGACCCGGTCAAGCAGGCACATCGCACCGCTGTGCGGAATATGCGCGGCGATCCATGCGCGGTCGAGCGATGGAGATCGCGATGCGGCTGGCGTCATGGCGTGCCCTTCGCAAATGCGTCCGGCATCACGACATCGACTTGCAGCCGCGTATCGGGCAGGTAGTCGAGGACAATGCGCCCGGATTGTCGCGCGGCGAGCATGGCGAGCAGCGGCAGCGCGCGCGCGGCGGGATTGCCGATGCGCAGCGCTTCGAGTTCGGGCGCGGCGAGTGGTGTCGCAGGCGCATCGGTGAGCTGCACATCGATGCGCGCCAGCACGGATGCGCCAGCGTCCGGTGCCAGCACGAGCGCGACGCCGAATGCGTCGACGATCGGCCGTGCCGTACGCAGTGGTTCCGGATAGTCGGTGTCGTAGGCGATCAGCAGGCTCGGCACGCGGTCGGCTGCGGCGAGGCAGAGACTCTCGAGCAGCCCTGCGGCAAAGCTGCCGTCGTACGCGCACAGCACGTTGGACGATGCCGTTGCGCGCGCCGCGATGCTCCAGTAGCCGGCCGGCGCGTTGTGCACGGAGTTGTGAAAGCGTGTCGGCGACAGTTGACGCTCGCTGCTCGCGAGCGTTTCGCAGATCGCGTGGCAGTTCTGGCCGTCGCCGCCCGAGGCGCTGAATACGGTCGCCAGCGTCGCGGCGTCGCGTCCGCTCGCCGCCGCGGCTTCGTGGCCGGCCGCGAGCGCAACCCTGACGACCGGGCCGGTGCGCCGCCGCTCGGCG
>NZ_JAHACR010000195.1 GCF_018375725.1 Burkholderia sp.
GACGAGAGCCGCGCGCAGCTCGCCGCGCACGGTGAGCATGGCGACGCGCCTGACATCGTATTCGTCGTCGGCGACGGGCTGTCCGCGTTCGCGGCGGCGAAGCAGGCGCTGCCGCTGCTGCTGGCGGTGCGTCCGCGTCTGGCAGGCTGGAAGATCGGGCCGGTCGTCGTGGCGCGGCAGGCGCGCGTCGCGCTCGGCGACGAGATCGGCGAGTTGCTGCGCGCGAAGCTCGTGGCGATGCTGATCGGCGAGCGGCCGGGGCTCAGCTCGCCGGACAGTCTCGGCGTGTATCTCACGCATGCGCCGAAGGTGGGCTGCCACGATGCGTTGCGCAACTGCATCTCCAACGTGCGGCCGGAAGGACTGCCTTATGAGGCGGCGGCCCACAAACTGCATTACCTGATGACGCATGCGCGCCGGCTTGGCCTGACGGGCGTGGGTCTGAAGGACGACAGCGATGCGGTGCTGCCGGAGGCGATGGAGGCGGAGCGGATCGGTGCCGATTGACGTGCGGGCCGTGTCGCACGACGCCTGATCCTCACACCCATAAACGACGACGGACGAGCCGCATCGCGGTTCGTCCGTCGCGGCCTGGCCGATCAGAAGAAGCCGAGCGGCTTGTCGCTGTAGCTGACGAGCAGGTTCTTCGTCTGCTGGTAGTGGTCGAGCATCATCTTGTGGGTTTCGCGCCCGATGCCCGACTGCTTGTAGCCGCCGAACGCCGCATGCGCCGGATAGGCGTGGTAGCAGTTCGTCCACACGCGGCCCGCCTGGATCGCGCGGCCGAAGCGGTACGCGCGGTTGCCGTCGCGCGTCCAGACTCCGGCGCCGAGCCCGTACAGCGTGTCGTTCGCGATCTCGAGCGCTTCCTCCTCGTTCCTGAAGGTCGTGACCGACAGCACCGGCCCGAAGATCTCTTCCTGGAAGATGCGCATCTTGTTGTGGCCGCGGAACACCGTCGGCTTCACGTAGTAGCCGCTTTCCAGCTCGCCGCCGAGCACGTTGCGCTCGCCGCCCGTCAGGCACTGCGCGCCCTCCTTGCGGCCGAGGTCGATGTACGACAGGATCTTCTCGAGCTGCTCGGCGGACGCCTGCGCGCCGATCATCGTCTGCGCATCGAGCGGATGGCCCTGGCGGATCTTCTCGACGCGCTTGATCGCACGCTCGATGAAGCGGTCGTAGATGCGCTCCTCGACGAGCGCGCGCGACGGACACGTGCAGACTTCGCCCTGGTTCAGCGCGAACATCGCGAAGCCTTCGAGCGCCTTGTCGAAGTAGCTGTCGTCGTGGTCCATCACGTCGGCGAAGAAGATGTTCGGGCTCTTGCCGCCCAGTTCCAGCGTGACCGGAATCAGGTTCTCGCTCGCGTACTGCATGATCAGGCGGCCGGTCGACGTCTCGCCGGTGAATGCGATCTTCGAGATTCGCTTGCTCGACGCGAGCGGCTTGCCCGCTTCGAGACCGAAGCCGTTGACGATGTTCAGCACGCCCGGCGGCAGCAGATCCTGGATCAGTTCGGCGAACACGAGGATCGACGCGGGGGTCTGCTCGGCCGGCTTCAGCACGACGCAGTTGCCGGCGGCCAGCGCCGGCGCGAGCTTCCACGCGGCCATCAGGATCGGGAAGTTCCACGGGATGATCTGGCCGACGACGCCGAGCGGCTCGTGGAAATGGTAGGCGACCAGATCGCCGCCGATATCGGCGATCGAGCCTTCCTGCGCACGGATGCAGCCCGCGAAATAGCGGAAATGGTCGATCGCGAGCGGGATGTCGGCGGCGGTCGTTTCGCGCAGCGGCTTGCCGTTGTCGATCGTCTCGGCGACCGCAAGCCGCGCCAGATTCGCTTCCATCCGGTCGGCGATCCGCAGCAGCACGTTGGCGCGCTCGGCCGGGCCCGTCGCACCCCAGGCGGCCTTCGCGCGATGCGCGGCGTCGAGCGCCAATTCGATATCGGCTTCGCGCGAGCGCGGGATCGAGACGAACGGCTGGCCGGTAACCGGCGATATGTTCTCGAAATACTCGCCGCCGACGGGCGCTACCCATTCGCCGCCGATGAAATTGCCATATTGCTTGCGATACGGGAATTCGATGTTCAGGTGCTTCATGTCCGCGTGATTCATCGCGATGCTCCTCGCATGTCGGTATCGTAAAAGCGCCGCGCGCGACGCGCGGCCTGAATCGATACGCCAGAAGCGTGCCAGCTGGCGGTGCGTCCGCGCGCCGCATGCGGGCGCGGCTCGCGCGGCTGCACCGGCCGGGTGCGCCGCGCCCGCTGTGCCGTCGCTGAACAGGCGGCGCATGCGGGTGTGCCGGGATTGAACGGTCGGCGCGGCGCCCGCATGATGGCGGCGGGTCGTCCCGATCGGCATGGGAATTGCGTCGATTCGCCGGGATTCGGGCGGTGTGAAGGAGGACACGATGGATCAGCGGCTCACGGACGTCGGCGAACCGACGGCGGAGGACACCCGGCGCAGCGCAGGCGGCGCGGAGGCGCCGGCCGGGCGCGCGGTCGTCAGCGTCGCGCATGACGCCGACGAGCAGGCGCGCAACCTGATCGGCTGGCGGCAGACCTACGACCAGCTCGCGGCCGGCCAGTTCGTCGGCACGCTGACCGAGTTGCCGCTCGACACGATGAAGCTGTTCCGCGAAACGACGAGCCATCTGCTGCGCCAGGCGTGCGAGGTGCGCGGCGATGCGTACTGGTTCGGCATCCCGCTCGTGCGCGACGGCGCGGCCCGCGTCGATGCGCGCCGGATCGACGCGGGCACGCTCGCATTTCGGCCCGGCAACGTCGAATTCGAATTGCTGACGCCGGCGCAATTTTCGATCTACGGTGTCGTCGTGCGCGGCGACGTGCTGCGCCGCTACGCGGAGCAGGTCGAGCGCTGCGGTCTGGACGAGCGGCTGCCGGCGCAAGCGGTGATGCAGGTCGGCGAGCCGCGGCTCACGCGTCTGTGCGCGCGGCTCGCGCAGCGGCTCGACGATGCGGCGGCCGCGTGCAAGCCGCTGTCCGACGCGGCGCGCAACGATCTGCAGGCCGAGGTGCTCGCGGCGCTGTTCGATGTCTGCGCGCTGCCGGCTGACGACGCAGCCGGCGAGGCGCCGTCGCGCCGTCGCTGGATCGTCGGGCAGGCGCGCGACTACGTGCTGGCGCATCGGTCGCGGCCGGTGGGCGTGCCGGAGCTGTGCGAGCAGTTGCATGTGAGCCGCCGCACGCTGCAGTACTGTTTTCAGGACGTGCTCGGGATGGCGCCGGCGACGTATCTGCGCGCGCTGAGGCTGAACGGCGCGCGCCGCGATCTGTGCGGGCGCGCAGCAGGTTCGGTGCAGGACGTCGCGGAGGCGTGGGGGTTCTGGCACCTGAGCCAGTTTGCGACCGACTATCGGCGATTGTTCGGCCGACGGCCGTCGGAGACGCTGCGCGACAGCGGGATGATGGCGGGCCACTCGACCGCATCCCAGTCGACCGCGCGATAAGCCGCCTCGACCGCGGCGATGTCGCCGGGCCGTTCGCTCCGGTGCAGGCCGCGCAGCGCATCCGGCACGTCGAGCGCGACGGATACGCAATGCGGATAGTCGCGCACGCGCAAGGCCGGCGCGATCGTCGTGAAGCAGGCGAGTGTCGGCACATCGAAGCCGTCGGCGATATGCATCGCGGCGGTATCCGACGAGAACAGCAGGCTCGCGTCCTTGATCCAGGCGATGAACTGCGCGGTATCGCGCGCGTCGCGGCTCATGTCGACGTAGGCGGGATGCGCGAGCGGCTCGAAGCCGACCACGGGCATGCGGTAACGCTGCACGAGCTGATCCACGAGCGCGACGCGCAGTGCGGGCGGCACGCTGCGCACCGCGGTACTCGCATGCGGGCAAAACAGGACGTAAGGCTGCCGCCACGCGTCAGGCAGTGCCGGGAGCGCGAGCCGCGCGAGCCAGCGGTTGCGCTTCGTCTCGGCCGGAATCGCCGCCGGCTGCGCGCCGAGCGCCGCGAGAAAGAAATCGATCATCGGCATCCGGGCGAAGGCCGGCCAGTACAGGTGATTGCCGAGATCGACGCATGGCGTGAGCCGCGTGCATCGAGGCAGCGCTTCGACCGGACACGGCAGGGCGCGGATCGACGCGATGCGATCGGCGGCCAGCGCATACAGCGCTTCGACATAGCGCGGCGCGCAGGCGGGGCGATACAGCGTGAAGCGCAGTCCCGGATACGCGTCGCGCAGCGCGGCGAGCGCGGTCAGGCCGATCACCGAATCGCCGAGCGCGACGCCCATGCCGTTGACGACGTGCACATGCAGCGTGCCGTCGTACGCGAGCCGGAACGGCCGGTGCGCGGCGTGCAGCCAGCCAAGCGCGGGCGCAGCCGGCACGTGCCCGGTGGCGTTGCGGCCGCTGTGTTCGAGATCGTAGGGCGCGATGAGCGTGCCGTCCGGTGCGAGCAGCGTGCCCGGCCACACGAGCGCTTCGTCGTGCGCGAGGGTGGCGCCGGCCGGCACGGTGCACATGTTCCGCTCACTCGCCGCGCATGCGGCGTCCCTGTTCCTGAATCTGCGCGAGCGTCGCCGCCGGCGTGCTCGCCTCCTGCGGCACGCGAAGCTCGATCAGGGCGGGCAGCCCGCAGGTCAGCGCGCGCTCGAGCGCGGGTGCGAAATCTGCGGTGCGCTCGACGGTTTCGCCATGCGCACCGAACGCGCGCGCGTACGCGGCGAAGTCCGGATTCGTCAGCCCGGTGCCGTGCACGCGTCCCGGATAGTGACGCTCCTGATGCATGCGGATCGTGCCGAAATGACCGTTGTTGACGACGATGACGACAATGTTCAGCCCGTACTGCATCGCGGTCGCGAGTTCGCTGCCGGCCATCATGAAGCAGCCGTCGCCGGCCAGCGCGACGACCGTGCGGGACGGATACAGCGACTTGGCCGCGAGCGCGGCCGGGATGCCGTAGCCCATTGCGCCGCTCGTCGGTGCGAGCTGCGACCGGAAATGCCGGTACGCGAAATGGCGGTGCAGCCAGATCGCATAGTTGCCTGCGCCGTTGGTGACGATCGCGTCGTGCGGCAGGCGTTCGCGCAGCTGCACCATCACGTCGCCAAGCTGGACGCCGCCCGGCATCGGCAGCGGCGCGTGCCAGTCGAGATAGGCGCGGTGCGCGTCCGCCGCGCTGCCTGCCCACGCGGGCGCGGCGGGCGGATCGAGTGCCGCGAGCAGCGACGCGATTTCCGGCATGCCCGACACGATCGGCAGGTCGGCCGCATAGACCCGGCCGAGCTCGTCCACGCCCTGATGGACGTGAATCAGCGTCTGGCGCGTCTTGGGGATGTCGAGGAGCGCATAGCCGCCCGTCGTCGCTTCACCGAGACGCGGCCCGAGCGCGAACAGCAGGTCGGCCTCGCGGATTCGCCGCGCCAGCGCCGGATTGATGCCGAGGCCGACGTCGCCCGCGTAGTTCGGATGCGCGTTGTCGAACGTGTCCTGATAGCGGAACGCGCACGCGACCGGCAGCTGCCAGCGCTCGGCGAAGGTGCGCAGGTTCGCGCAGGCTTCGGGCGTCCAGCCGCTGCCGCCGACGATGACCAACGGCCGCTCCGCACGGGCGAGCCGTTCGCGCAGTTCGCTCATCTGCGCGGCGGACGGCGCGGCCGCGACGCGCTTCGCGGGCGGCGCGGCCGGTTGCGGCGGGCACGGCTCGGACAGCACGTCCTCCGGCAGCGCGATCACGACCGGGCCGGGCCGCCCGGACATCGCGACGTGGAACGCATGGCTCAGGTATTCGGGCAGGCGGCGCGGATCGTCGACCTGTGCGACCCATTTGGCCATCTGGCCGAACATACGGCGATAGTCGATTTCCTGGAACGCCTCGCGATCGAGGTGTTCGCGCGAGCACTGGCCGACGAACAGGATCATCGGCGTCGAATCCTGGAATGCGGTGTGCACGCCGATCGACGCATGGGTCGCGCCCGGCCCGCGCGTGACGAACGCGACGCCGGGGCGGCCGGTCAGCTTGCCGGCCGCCTCTGCCATGTTTGCCGCCGCCGCTTCATGCCGGCAGACGACCGTCTGGATGCGCGCAGTGTGGTCCGCGAGCGCATCGAGCACGGCGAGGAAACTCTCGCCCGGCACACAGAACACGCGTTCGACATGATTGGCGAGCAGTGCATCGACAAGCAGTCGGGCGCCGGTGACGCCGTGCGACTCGAGATCCGTGGAATGCGACATGGCACGCCGTCTCCCTGGGTAGCGGGACGTACAGCTTACGCCCGATCCCGAGGCGGTGAAAAGTGCCGGAACGAAGGAGAAAGACGGGGCGGGCGCATGGCGCGGCCCGGCGGGGAGGGCGCACGTGCACGACGCGCGCCGGAAACACGGCATGGCGCGGGACGCGCGCTGCGGCGGCCGGGCCGCCGCGCCCGCCCCGCCGCGGCCGTCAGCACTCGACGATATTCACGGCCAGGCCGCCGCGCGACGTCTCCTTGTACTTCGTCTTCATGTCCGCGCCGGTTTCACGCATCGTCTTGATGACCGAGTCGAGCGACACGTAATGCGTGCCGTCGCCGCGCAGCGCCATCCGCGCCGCGTTGACCGCCTTCACCGAGGCCATCGCATTGCGCTCGATGCACGGAATCTGCACCATCCCGCCGACCGGATCGCACGTCAGGCCGAGGTTGTGCTCCATGCCGATTTCAGCTGCGTTCTCGACCTGACGCGGCGTGCCGCCGAGCACCGCGGCCAGCGCGCCCGCCGCCATCGAGCACGCGACGCCGACCTCGCCCTGGCACCCGACCTCCGCACCGGAAATCGACGCATTGAGCTTGTACAGGATGCCGATCGCGGCAGCCGTCAGCAGGAAGTCGATCACGCCCTGTTCGTTCGCGCTCGGCGTGAAGCGCGTGTAGTAATGCAGCACGGCCGGGATGATGCCGGCCGCGCCGTTGGTCGGCGCGGTCACGACGCGTCCGCCGGCCGCGTTTTCCTCGTTGACCGCGATCGCGTACAGGTTGATCCAGTCGACCATCGACAGCGGATCGCGCAGCGCCTGCTCCGGATTGCCGGTCAGCGTGCGATACAGCTGCGGCGCGCGGCGCTTGACCTTGAGCGGGCCGGGCAGGTTGCCGTCGGCGTCCGGGTTGCCGATCCCGCAACCGCGCGACA
Source organism: Burkholderia sp. (assembly GCF_018375725.1). Lineage (GTDB taxonomy): Bacteria > Pseudomonadota > Gammaproteobacteria > Burkholderiales > Burkholderiaceae > Burkholderia. Next base: position 7,144 of record NZ_JAHACR010000195.1, read on the forward strand.
CGCACGACTGCATCACGCTCCAGATCTTCAGCAGGCCGTCGCGGGTCTCTTCCTCGGTATGCCAGGTGCGCTCGTTGTCCCACATCAGCTGCGCGATCGACTTGCCGGTCGATTCGGTCAGCGCGAGCAGTTCCGCCGCGTTGCGGAACGGGTGGGCCATCTGTTCGGCCGCGCTCAGCACCTTCGTGTTCGGCGCGCCGGCCGTCACGACGAAGCCGCCGCCGACCGACAGATACGTGCTTTCGCGCAGCACCGCGCCGTCTGCATCCATCGCGCGCAGCTTCATTCCGTTCGGGTGCTCGGGCAGCGCCTGACGATAGAACGCAATGTTTTCCTTCAGAACAAACGGGATCGGATGCGTACCGAGCAGCGCGAGCGTCTTCGACGTGCGCACCGCTTCGAGGCGCGCGGCGATCGTGTCGGGATCGACGGTGTCGGGCGCGTCGCCGAGCAGGCCGAGCATCACGCCGCGGTCGGTGCCGTGACCCTTGCCGGTCGCGCCGAGCGAGCCGTACAGCTCGACTTTCACGTTCGCGGTCGCGTCGAGCAGCCCGTCGCGCTCGAGGCCCTGGACGAACATCAGCGCGGCGCGCATCGGGCCCACCGTGTGCGAGCTGGACGGGCCGATGCCGATCTTGAAGAGGTCAAACACGCTGACTGCCATTTTGTTTCCTGTGTCGCTGTAGAAATTCTAGCGCGCCTGCAGCGGCAAGCATGCGGCAAGCCATGCGGGCGGCATCGGGGATAACAGCTGCGCGACACGGGCGTAGCGCCCATCGAGCCGCGCGGCCAGATGAAAGAGTTCGGTGGCGTTTTTCGGGTCCCACTGCCCCGTGTAGCCGGGTATGCCGGCCTCGCGGCGCTTTGCATCGAACGGCACCGTCGAACGGACGAATTCCTCGTGCGTCTTCTCGCCGCGCGCGTACGGCACCAGCCAGTCGAGCGCGGAGCGCTCAAGGTTATT
>NZ_JAHACR010000196.1 GCF_018375725.1 Burkholderia sp.
ACGCCCACACGGCCTCGACGCGTGCGAAGAGCCACGGGCGCCGCCACCACGGCATATTGCGCCAGTACCACGCGTACCAGTTCACGAAGAACAGGATATGCCGGCCTTCCTCCTGGATCACCGGCTCGAAGGTCTCGACGAGTTCGGCAGGGAAATAGCCGGAACGCTGCGCGGAACGGAACAGGCCGAACGCGAAGAAGCTGTCGATGCACTCGCTGAAGCCCGTCACCATCCATGCCCATTCGGCGTCCCTGGGCGCCGGGTAGGCCGGTTCCGGCGCGAGCTCGATGCCGTATGCCTCGACCAGCTTCGACAGCACGACCTTGTGGCGCGCCTCCTCGCCGCCGTCCATGTCGAGCGCCTGGCGCAGCAACGGATCCGTCACGGTCGACGCAAACGTTGCCACGCGGACCGACGCGCGGCCCTCCGTCTGCACGGCGATGTCCCAGATCGGCAGTGACGTGAGCCGTTCGAGCGCTTCCGGCCCGAGCGGCGGCCAGTCGATCACGGCTGGCTTGTACGGGTTGTGCGTGTCCAGCAACATCCGGCAGAACATCTGCTTGTGCGCGTCGGAACCGATTCTGATCGGGCCTTTCCGTTCGAAGTCCCAGTTGCGCATTGCGTGATCTGCTGCCTGCTCTCGTTGCAGCGTGTCATTCATGGCTATTGTTGTGTGATGACGATTACGGAGTGAAAGATTCTCCCATAGCTCCTGTCATCGCGTATTTTGCCGTGGCGCGCCGGCGACGGCGTGACGTGCGTCAAGCGTGCGTATCGATCCAGAGACGCCCCCAGCGCGATGCGTACGCGAGTGCGTGCTCCTCCTCGAAGAAGAAATCGATCGCGTCGAACGAGACGGCGCGCGAGGGGCCGGCGCTCGCCTTCATGATCGTCAGGCTGGCGGCGAACAGGCCATTCGGCTGTTGTGCGGCGGCGGGCGCGACTTCATAGCCCTTGTAGCGGATGGTTCGAGTCATGGCGTACGCGAAAGAGAGACGGGCATTCAGCGTAAGGAAACGGCCGGCGCGCGTGAACCAATCTTTCGGCCAATGGAAATCACGCGACGCGCTGAATCGATATCGGCAGGATGGCGGCGGGCGGGCAGCGGGCGGGCCGCTCGCTCAGGCCGGATGACGTGCGCCGCCCGTGCGCGGCGCACTGGCCGGCACGGGCGGCGGCATGCGGAGGGCTTACTGGTTGGCGATCTTCAGCACCGGCGCGAGCGCCTCGACCGATGCGGCGTGCGTGGCCGCGCGATGCGACGCGAACGCGAGCGCGAATTCGGCGGCTTGCGCGCCGACGGTCTCGAGCTGGGCCGCGACCTTCGCATCCGAGCAGCTGTCGGCGCTCTCGAAGCGCGTTTCCAGCGTATTGACCGCTGCCCCGAAAGGCGTCGGCCAGCCGCGCAGCGCGTGGACGATCGATCGCAGCGACGTCAGCACGGTGCCGGCCGCCTGCCAGCCATACGCGGTGACGATGCAGCCGACCGCGCGGCCGTCGAGGTACGGCCGCTCGTCGGCGCGCAACTCCTCGAGCGTATCGAGTGCGTTCTTGACGAGGCCGGAGACGCCGCCGTGATAGCCGGGCGTCGCGATGATGATCGCGTCGGCCTGGCGCACGGTGTCGATCAGTTCGCGCTGCGTGTCGGTGAGCGTCTTCTGTTCGGGCGCATAGTGCGGCAGCGTATGCAGGAACGGGCCGTCGAACAGGCGGGTGCGTGCGCCGGCGGCCTGCGCGCCGCGCAGCGCGAAGGACAGCGCACGCTCGGTCGACGATGCTGCGCGGGTGGTGCCGCCGATGCCGACGACGAATGGCCGGCGATGTTGGTCGAATGCAGTCAAAGGGCGCTCCTTGGGGATGCGTGGCCCGTCTAAGCAGGGGCTTAAAACCGCATGGTAGCGACCCCGGTGCCGGTCTGGAAGCGACTTTTCGTTCTATCGATATGCCGAACGCGTGCGTGAGCGGCGCGTGACGCCGTGCAGATCGATAGCAGAAATGCTTGGTTGGGCCGACTCGGCGCCGCCGATAAGATGGATTCCGTCTCCTCCATGATGTCTTTGATGACATGGGTTGGCCCCGCCGCGCGGATGCCGGCGGGGCCTTTTTTTTGCCTGTGGCCGGACATCGGTCATGGGGTCTGAGCAAAAACTGACGATACGACGACAGCCGCCGTGCCCGGCAGGTTGTCCAATCGGACGTCGATTTGTCGGTACGCGACACGCGGTCGATCGCGTCGTCGCCCCGCGCGCATGCCATGCGCCGCGTCGCTGCCGTGCACCATCTTTTCCCGCCTGCCTTGCCTGTGCTGGCCTGCCGCCTGACGCAGTGCGTCAGATCGTCCGCGACGCGCTGCGCGCGCCGTCCGCCACGCCCGTCCGTGCACCGAAGCCGGTGTCGTATTTGCGCAAGCGTCTGTCGTAATTCGTCGGCTGGCCCGTGTTTTTTCTAGCAACTATGTAGGCACGCAGGATGACGCGTGAGCCCCGCTACACGAGGAGAAGGTTTCGATGGATGCCCCCAAGGTCGTAGTCGATGGTCTGTGCAAGGTGTTTGGAAGCAATCCGCAGCAGGCGCTCGACATGCTCGCAGCCGGAGCGACGAAGGACGAAGTGCTGAAACGCACAGGACAGGTCGTCGGTGTGCACGACGTCTCGTTCGATGTGCAGGAAGGCGAAATTTTCGTGCTGATGGGCCTGTCCGGCTCCGGCAAATCCACACTGATCCGCCTCGTGAACCGGCTGGTCGACCCGAGCGCCGGCAAGGTGACGATCGACGGCCTCGACGTCGCGTCGGCACGCCGCTCGGCGCTGACCGCCCTGCGCCGCAAGGACATGAGCATGGTGTTCCAGTCGTTCGCGCTGATGCCCCAGCGCAACGTGCTGTCGAACACGGCATTCGGCCTCGAGGTCGCGGGCGTCGGCAAGAAGGAGCGTGAGCGGCGCGCGATGGAGGTGCTCGAGCAGGTCGGTCTCGCGACGTTCTCGCACAAGCTGCCGTCGGAGTTGTCGGGCGGCATGCAGCAGCGTGTCGGCCTCGCGCGCGCGCTTGCCGTGAACCCGTCGTTGATGATCATGGACGAAGCGTTCTCCGCGCTCGATCCGCTCAAGCGCAAGGAAATGCAAAACGTGCTGCTGCAGCTGCAGAAGGAGCAGCGCCGCACGATCATGTTCGTGTCGCACGATCTCGAAGAGGCGCTGCGCATCGGCAACCGGATCGCGATCATGGAAGGCGGCCGGCTCGTGCAGGTCGGCACGCCGCAGGACATCATCGCGAACCCCGCCGACGACTACGTTCGCGCGTTCTTCGACGGCATCGACACGAGCCGTTACCTGACCGCGGGCGACCTGATGCAGACGGGCGCCGTGCCGCTGGTGTCGAAGCTCGATCCCGCGAACGTCGCGGCGACGCTCAACGGCAGCGCCGAATATGCGTTCGTGCTCGACGCGGAGCGCAAGATCCGCGGCTTCGTCACGCGCGAGGCGATCGGCAGCGCCGCGCCGAACGTGCGGCCGGTCGAAAGCATCCGGCGCGACGCGTCGCTCGATCACGTCGTCGCGCGCGTCGTGGCCAGCCCGAATGCGCTGCCTGTCGTCGACGACGACGGCTGCTATTGCGGCTCGGTCGACCGCGCCGTCATCCTGAAAGCCATTACGCGTTCGCGAGGCTCCCATGTCTGAAATCATTCCGCTCGGCAGCTGGGTCGACCAGTCCGTCCATTACCTGCTCGATCACGACGCGGCGACGTTCGACGCGATCGGCCGCGCGATCGAGGGCCTCGCCGCACTGGTCGAGCACAGCCTGCAAGCCGTGCCGATGTGGCTGATGATGGCGCTCTTCGTCGGCGTCGGACTCTGGCGCGTGGGCTGGCGGTTCGGGTTGTTTACGGCCGGCTCGCTGCTGCTGATCTTTGCGACCGGCTTCTGGGATCAGACCGTCATCACGCTCGGCCTGACGCTGTCGTCGACGATCATCAGCCTCGTGCTCGGCATTCCGCTCGGCATCTGGGCGGCGAAGAGCAAGTGGGTCGCAGCGACCGTGCGCCCGATCCTCGACCTGATGCAGACGATGCCGGCATTCGTCTACCTGATTCCGGCCGCGATGCTGTTCGGTCTGGGCCGCGTGCCCGGCATCCTGTCGACGGTGATCTTCGCGATGCCGCCGGCCGTGCGTCTGACGAGCCTCGGCATCCGCCACGTGAACCGCGAGATCGTCGAGGCGGGCCAGGCATTCGGCTGCACGCCTTGGCAGCTGCTGTACAAGGTGCAGTTCCCGAATGCGCTGCCGTCGATCATGCAGGGCGTGAACCAGACGATCATGATGGCGCTGTCGATGGTGATCATCGCGTCGATGGTCGGTGCGGGCGGCCTCGGCAACGACGTGCTCGCCAGCATCCAGCGTCTCGACATCGGCCTCGGCTTCGAAAGCGGCCTGTCGGTCGTGCTGCTCGCGATCATCCTCGACCGCATCACCGAAAGCTTCGGCCGCGCGCCGGGCACCGCGAAGGCGCCGCTTTTCGCGGGTCTCAAGCAACTGTTTCGCGTGAAGGCTGCGACCGCGCAGGCCTGAACAACCGGAGGCCGGCCCGCGCCGGCCGCCTTTCCCGTCCTGATGTCGGCTTCCGCGGCTTCGGCCACGGAGCTGGCTTCGTGCAACCTGCTCGCTAGGAGAGCGATGTGACGTCCGTCGCCGTTGCGCCCGCTGCCCGCGTTTCCCCGGTTTCGTCCCTCGCGCACTTCGGCTTCCTGACGCTGCCGAATTTTTCGATGATCGCGTTCTCGAGCGCGGTCGAAGTCCTGCGCATGGCGAACTATGTCGCGCGCGCGGATCACTACAGCTGGTCGATCTATTCGCTCGACGGCGCGCCGGTGCGGGCAAGCAACGGCATCGCGGTGCGGCCGACCCGGCCGCTCGATCCCGAGCGTCCGCCGGACGTGATGATCGTCTGCGGCGGGATCCGCATCCGCGACGTGGTCGACGACGACGCACGGGCGACGCTCGCGTGGCTCGCCGATCGCGGCCTGCCGCTCGGCGGCATCTGCACCGGCGCCTATGCGCTCATGTCGAGCGGGCTGCTCGACGGCTACCGTTGTACCGTGCACTGGGAAAACCTGTCTGCACTGCATGCGGAGTTTCCGCAGGTGAATTTCGCGGACGAGCTGTTTGTCGTCGACCGCGACCGCCTGACCTGCACGGGCGGCACCGCGCCGCTCGACCTGATGCTGAACCTCGTCGGCACGCGTTTCGGGCAGCAGCTCGCGGCACAGGTGTCGGAGCAGTTCATCCTCGAACGGATTCGCAGCGCGACCGATCCGCAGCCGATCCCGGTCGATGCGCGCGTCGGGTTCTCGCGCGCGGAACTGATCGAGGTCGTGCGGCTGATGGAGGCGAATATCGAGGAGCCGCTGTCGCTCGAGGAGCTCGCGCGGCTCGTGCGCCTGTCGCAGCGGCATCTGCAGCGGATGTTCAAGGTCTATCTGAACGTTTCGCCGACGCATTACTACCTGACACTGCGCCTCAAGCGCGCACGCGACCTGCTGCGTACGACCGATGCATCGATTGCGCGCGTGACGACGATCTGCGGGTTCCATTCGCCGTGTCACTTCAGCAAGGCGTACCGCGCGCAGTTCGGCCACGCGCCGAGTGTCGAACGCCGGTTGCCGGGACGCTGACCGGCGCGATTCATCCATGCCCGCGCCGCCGGGATCGCGGCGCGGGGGCGATATCGACGATCCCGATTTTCATGCGAACGACATCAATGAGAGGAGAAGACAGATGAAGCGGCTACTGATCGCAGCGGCATGTAGCATCGGGATGACCGCAGCGCCGGTTTCGGCGGTATACGCGGCCGATCCGCCGGTGTGCAAGACCGTCAGGTTCGCCGACGTCGGCTGGTCCGACATCGCGGCGACGACCGGCCTCGCATCGGCCATGCTGCAAGGTCTCGGCTACACGCCGACCAAGACGATCGCATCGGTGCCGATCACGTTTGCGGGGATCAAGAGCAAGCAGATCGACGTGTTTCTCGGCTACTGGTCGCCGACGATGGATCCGATCATCACGCCGTTCACGAAGGCCGGAACGATCAAGGTGCTGGCGACGCCGAACCTGACCGGCGCGAAATACACGCTCGCGGTGCCGGACTATGTGTACCAGGGCGGCCTGAAGTCGTTCGCCGATATCCAGAAATTTGCCGACAAGCTCAATGGCAGAATCTACGGGATCGAGCCGGGCAACGACGGCAATGCGCTGATCAAGAAGATGATCGACACCAACCAGTACGGTCTCGGCAAGTTCAAGCTGGTCGAGTCGAGCGAGGCGGGGATGCTGGTCGAGGTGAATCGCGCGATCCGCGACAAGCAGTGGATCGTGTTCCTCGGCTGGGAGCCGCATCCGATGAACGTGCAGATGAAGATCGACTACCTGACCGGCGGCGACGACGTGTTCGGCCCGAACTACGGCGAGGCGAAGGTGATGACGGCAACGCCGCCCGATTACGCGTCGCGCTGCCCGAACGTCGCGAAGTTCGTGTCGAACCTGCAGTTCACGACGTCGATCGAAAACCACGTGATGGCGCCGATCATGAACAAGGAGGATCCGAACAAGGCGGCCGCCGCATGGCTGAAGGCGAACCCGCAGGCGCTCGACAAGTGGCTCGCCGGCGTGACGACGATCGACGGCAAGCCGGGGCTGCCGGCCGTGAAGGCGTATCTCGGCGTGCATTGAGCGGTGCGCGCCGCATCGCATCGCGGCGCGTGACGTTGCGCGCATCAAAAAGCCCTTGCGTCACGATCGGACGCAAGGGCTTTTGCGTTGCCGGCGGCAGGCGGTGCCGTGTCAGCGCTGCTGGTCCTCGAGATAGCTGCGGATCACCTCGACGAACGAGGCGTCGCCACGCAGGCCGAGCTGTTCGGCGCGCGTCGTGTCCCAGCGGCCCGGCCAGCTGCCGACGATCTTCTCGACGCGCTCGTCCGGCTCGTGACGGATCAGCCCGACCGTTTCGTCGCCCGCGACCTCGCGCAGCGCGGCGATCATCTCGTCGACCGTCACCGAGATACCCGGCAGATTGATCACGCGCTTGCTGCCGAGCTTCGCGCTGTCGAGTTCGCAGCCCGCGACGAGCGCCTCGATCGCGCCGCGCGGCGACAGCAGCCACAGGCGCGTCGAGCCCGGCACCGGGCACACGCTCGCTTCGCCGTTCAGCGGTTCGCGGATGATGCCGCTCGCGAACGACGAGGCCGCCGCATTCGGCCGGCCCGGGCGCACGCTGATCGTCGGCAGGCGCAGCACGCGGCCGTCGACGAAACCGCGCCGCGCGTAATCGCACAGCAGCAGTTCGGCGATCGCTTTTTCCGCGCCATACGACGATTGCGGGTTCAGCGCGGTGTCGTCCTGCACGACGTCCGGCAGTGCGCCGCCGTAGACGGCGACCGAACTCGTGAACACGACCCGCGGACGATGCCCGCGCGCACGGCACACGTCGAGCAGCGTACGCGACGCATCGAGGTTGATCCGCATGCCGAGGTCGAAATCGGCTTCGGCCTGGCCGCTGACGATCGCCGCGAGATGGAAGATCGCGCCGGTTCGATCGTCGATCGCGCTTTCCAGCACGGCACGGTCGGCGATGTCGCCGACGACCGCCGTCACGCGCGGATCGCCGAAATCGCTGCCCTTGACGACGTCGAGCAGCACCAGCTCGGAGATGCGCTCCGGCCGTCCGTCCGGGCCGGTCAGTTCGCCGCGTTCGAGCAGCCTGCGTGCGAGACGTTGGCCGAGAAAGCCGGCGCCGCCGGTGATCAGTACTTTCATGTTGTCTGCCTTGTGGATTTCTGGAGTTACAGGTACGGCTTGAGCCAGCCGAGACCTTCGGATGTGCCGGCCTTCGGGCGGTATTCGCAGCCGATCCAGCCGGTGTAGCCCAGCGTGTCGATCAGTTCGAACAGATACGGGTAGTAGATTTCGCCGATGTCAGGCTCGTTGCGCGTCGACACGCCGGCGATCTGGAAGTGGCCGATGCCCGCGAAATCGCGCTCGATCGTCATCGCGAGATCGCCTTCGACGATCTGGCAGTGATATCAGTCGAACTGCACCTTCAGGTTCGGCGCG
>NZ_JAHACR010000197.1 GCF_018375725.1 Burkholderia sp.
CGAAGGCGAAACGACGATCACCAACCTGCTCGATTCCGACGACACGCGCGTGATGCTCGATGCGCTCGGCAAGCTCGGCGTGAAGCTTGTGCGCGACGGCGACACCTGTGTCGTCACCGGGACGCGCGGCGCGTTCACCGCGAAGACGGCCGATCTGTTCCTCGGCAACGCCGGCACGGCGGTGCGTCCGTTGACGGCGGCGCTCGCGGTCAATGGCGGCGACTATCGCATCCATGGCGTGCCGCGCATGCATGAACGGCCGATCGGCGATCTCGTCGACGGGCTGCGCCAGATCGGCGCGCAGATCGACTACGAGCTGAACGACGGCTTCCCGCCGCTGCGCATCCGGCCCGCGGCGATCGCCGTGGACGCGCCGATCAAGGTGCGAGGCGACGTGTCGAGCCAGTTCCTGACCGCGCTCCTGATGGCGTTGCCGCTCGTCAGGGCGAATGACGGGCAGGTCGTCGTCGAGGTCGATGGCGATCTGATCTCCAAGCCGTACATCGACATCACGATCAAGCTGATGGCGCGTTTCGGCGTCACCGTCGAGCGCGAAGGCTGGCAGCGCTTCGTCGTGCCGGCCGGCACGCGCTACCGCTCGCCGGGCCGGATCATGGTGGAGGGCGACGCGTCGTCGGCGTCCTACTTCCTCGCGGCCGGCGCGCTGGGCGGCGGCCCGCTGCGTGTCGAGGGCGTGGGGCGCGCGAGCATCCAGGGCGATGTCGGCTTCGCGAACGCGCTGATGCAGATGGGCGCCAACGTGACGATGGGCGACGACTGGATCGAGGTGCGCGGCATCGGCCACGACCACGGCAGGCTCGCGCCGATCGACATGGATTTCAACCTGATCCCCGACGCGGCGATGACGATCGCGGTCGCCGCGCTGTTCGCCGACGGCACCAGCACGCTGCGCAACATTGCCAGCTGGCGCGTGAAGGAGACCGACCGCATCGCCGCGATGGCGACCGAGCTGCGCAAGGTCGGCGCGACCGTCCAGGAAGGGCCGGACTATCTCGTCGTCACGCCGCCTGAACAGCTGACGCCGAACGCGGCGATCGACACCTACGACGACCACCGGATGGCGATGTGCTTCTCGCTCGTGAGCCTGGGCGGCGTGCCGGTGCGCATCAACGATCCGAAGTGCGTCGGCAAGACGTTCCCCGACTATTTCGAGCGCTTCGAAGCACTCGCCAAGGCCTGACCCTGTATTCCCGATGAAATCGACCCGACCCTTTCACCCGACCCCCGTCATCACGATCGACGGCCCGACCGCCTCCGGCAAGGGCACCGTTGCGGCGCTGGTGGCGGCCCATCTCGGCTTTCACCTGCTCGACAGCGGCGCGTTGTACCGCCTTTCGGCGCTGGCGAGCATCCGCTACGACATCGCGGCGGAGGATGTCGACGCGCTCGTGAAGCTGATCGACGATCTGCACATCACGTTTCGTGAAGGTTGCGCGCAACTCGACGGCGTCGACGTGTCGAACGAGATTCGTGCCGAGGAAGTCGGCAACCGCGCGTCGGCGATTGCGGTGCACGCGCCGGTGCGGGCCACGCTCGTCGCCCGCCAGCGGGCGTTCCGCAAGACGCCGGGCCTCATTGCGGACGGCCGCGACATGGGCACGGTGATCTTCCCGGACGCAGTGCTGAAGGTGTTCCTGACGGCCAGCGTCGAGGCGCGCGCGACCCGACGGCATAAGCAATTGATGCAAAAAGGTTTTTCTGCTAATATTGAGAACTTGCTCCAGGATCTTCGTGAACGCGATGCGCGCGACAGCAACCGCGCGGCCGCGCCGCTGAAGCCTGCGGCAGACGCCAAGCTGCTCGATACCTCGGCGCTCTCGGTCGACCAGGCGGTCGATCAGGTGTTGCAGTGGTACCGCGAGCTTGGCCAGCCCGCCTGAGAAGGCGGGTGCGGTAGGTGCTCCGCGCCGCGAGCGTGGAGCGTGTGTTGAACCCTTAACCCCGTGTGGCCTTCGATCTGGCTCTTTCAGCCGACCATTCCGGTCGGCGTGGCACAGCGAAACCACGCACACTCAGATTTTTATGTCCGACCTGCAAACCTCCAACCCGAATACCGAATCCTTTGCGGCTCTGTTCGAAGAGTCGCTGACCCGTCAAGACATGCGCGCCGGCGAAGTGATCTCCGCCGAAGTCGTGCGCGTCGACCACAACTTCGTGGTCGTCAATGCCGGCCTCAAGTCCGAGGCTTACATTCCGATCGAGGAATTCCTGAACGATCAGGGCGAGGTTGAGGTGCAGTCGGGCGATTTCGTGTCCGTCGCGATCGACGCACTCGAAAACGGCTACGGCGACACGATCCTGTCGCGCGACAAGGCGAAGCGCCTTGCATCGTGGCTGTCGCTGGAAAAGGCACTCGACAACAACGAACTCGTCACCGGCACGATCACCGGCAAGGTGAAGGGCGGCATGACCGTGATGGTCAACGGCATCCGCGCGTTCCTGCCGGGTTCGCTGGTCGATACGCGTCCGGTCAAGGACACGACCCCGTACGAAGGCAAGACCCTCGAATTCCGCGTCATCAAGCTCGACCGCAAGCGTAACAACGTCGTGCTGTCGCGCCGCGCAGTGATCGAAGCGACCCAGGGCGAAGAGCGCGCGAAGCTGCTCGAAACGCTGAAGGAAGGCGCGATCGTCAACGGCGTGGTCAAGAACATCACCGACTACGGCGCGTTCGTGGATCTGGGCGGCATCGACGGCCTGCTGCACATCACCGACATCGCATGGCGCCGTGTGCGTCACCCGAGCGAAGTCCTGTCGGTTGGCCAGGAAGTCACCGCGAAGATCCTCAAGTTCGACCAAGAGAAGAACCGCGTCTCGCTGGGCATCAAGCAACTGGGCGACGATCCGTGGGAAGGCATCTCGCGCCGCTACCCGTCGGGCACGCGCCTGTTCGGCAAGGTCACGAACATCACCGACTACGGCGCATTCGTCGAAGTGGAATCGGGCATCGAAGGCCTCGTCCACGTGTCGGAAATGGACTGGACGAACAAGAACGTCGCTCCGTCGAAGGTTGTCCAGCTGGGCGACGAAGTCGAAGTCATGGTTCTCGAGATCGACGAAGACCGTCGTCGTATCAGCCTCGGCATGAAGCAGTGCAAGCCGAATCCGTGGGATGACTTCAGCCGCAACTTCAAGAAGGGCGACAAGATCACGGGCGCAATCAAGTCGATCACCGACTTCGGCGTGTTCATCGGTCTGCCGGGCGGCATCGACGGCCTGGTCCACCTGTCGGATCTGTCGTGGAGCGAAGCGGGCGAAGAAGCGGTTCGCAAGTACAAGAAGGGCGACGAAGTCGAGGCAATCGTGCTTGGCATCGACGTCGACAAGGAACGCATCTCGCTGGGCATCAAGCAGCTCGAAGGCGATCCGTTCAGCAACTACGTCGCGATGAACGACAAGGGTTCGATCGTCGACGGCGTCGTGAAGTCGGTCGACGCGAAGGGTGCTGTCATTGCGCTGACGGGCGACATCGAAGGCTACCTGCGTGCTTCGGAAATCTCGCAGGATCGCGTCGAAGATGCGCGCAACGTGCTGAAGGAAGGCGACAAGGTCAACGCGATGGTGATCAACATCGATCGCAAGTCGCGCGGCATCAACCTGTCGATCAAGGCGAAGGATTCGGCCGAACAGCAGGAAGCGATCCGCGGCCTGCAATCGGACTCCAGCGCTGCCGCGACCGGTACGACCAACCTCGGCGCACTGCTGAAGGCCAAGCTCGACGGCCAGAACCAGTAAGCCTTACGAGGTCTGCTGAAGTATGACCAAATCCGAGTTGGTCGCGCAGCTGGCATCGCGATTTCCGCAACTTGTCCTCAAGGATGCGGATTTCGCGGTGAAAACGATGCTTGATGCGATGTCCGATGCACTGTCCAAAGGGCATCGCATTGAAATTCGGGGTTTCGGCAGCTTCGGTCTCAACCGTCGTCCGGCGCGCGTCGGACGCAACCCGAAGTCGGGGGAAAAGGTGCAGGTGCCCGAGAAGTTCGTGCCGCACTTCAAGCCCGGCAAGGAATTGCGTGAACGCGTGGATGGCCGGGCCGGCGAACCGTTGAAGGCTGACGAACCGGACGGCGATCAGTAAGCGTCGTGCGGCATGCCTGGAACCCATCCGGCACAGGCTGAAGAAAAGCGCCCCTCGTGGGCGCTTTTTTTCTGGGCGCGCCTGTCGCGTGCGCGGCCTGCGACGGCATATCTGATGCGGCCCGGCCTGACGCGGCTCGATGCGACGCGACAGGGTCTGACGTATCCGGGCCGACGTCACGCGATCCGCGAGATCCGACCAGTTTTTCTGGCGGATCGGAGGCGTCCCGAGCGGACGTGCAATATCGGATGCGGTGATGCACAAACGCATCCTTTACAATACGGGTCGATTTGGCGTGGCGAAATGGCATCGCGCGCCACGGTGTAACCGCATTCAAAGAGGGGGCTTCATGAAATTCATCGTCTGGCTGATCCGTGTATTGGTGTTCGTGCTGCTGCTGGTGCTGGCATTGGCCAATACGCAAACCGCGACGCTGAATTTCGTGGCCGGGTACAGCTGGCAAGCGCCGCTGATCCTGATCGGCCTCGCATTTTTCGGCGTCGGACTGATTGCCGGATTGTTGTCCGCGTTGCCTGCGATCTTTCGCATGCGGCTCGAGAACGGGCGCCTGAAGCGCGATCTGCGCACGGCGCGCGAAACCCCGGCCGTCATCGACCAACCGCCGATGCCGCCGGTCATTTGAAAGACTTTGGGAGCCGCGCCACTGCCGCGCGGTTTTCGTTTCCGCTTCGATATTTCGCATGGATCTGGATTTCTGGTGGTTGCTCGCGATTCCGGTCGCTTTCGCGTTCGGTTGGGCGACATCACGCTATGACCTGAAGAATCTCCTGTCGGAGAGCGCGAACCTGCCGCGCTCGTATTTCCGCGGCCTGAATTTTCTGCTGAACGAGCAGCCGGACAAGGCGATCGACGCCTTTATCGAGGTCGCCAAGCTCGACCCCGAAACGGTCGAACTGCACTTCGCGCTCGGCAACCTGTTTCGCCGTCGCGGCGAGACGGACCGTGCGATCCGTGTGCATCAGAACCTGCTGAGCCGCACCGATTTGCCGGTCAACGAGCGCGATCACGCGCTGTACGAGCTCGGTCAGGACTTCCTGAAGGCAGGGCTGCTCGATCGCGCGGAAGAGGCGTTCCACAAGCTCGCCGACGGCGACTACGCGCTTGGCGCGCAGCGCGCGCTGCTGACGATCTACGAGATCGAGAAGGACTGGAACAAGTCGATCGCCACCGCCAAGCGTATCGAAGCGATGGGGGCGGGCTCGCTCGACACCGAGATCGCGCAGTTCCATTGCGAGCTCGCGCAGGACGCGCTGCAGCGCAAGGACGCGGCGGCCGCCACCGAACAGTTGCGCCTTGCGCTCGTCGCCAATCCGCAGAACGTGCGCGCGACGATCCTGTCCGGCGATGCGGCGGCCGCGGCGGGCGATCATGCGGCCGCGATCGACTACTGGAAGCGTGTCGAGGCTCAGAATCCGGCTTACCTGCCGCTCGTTGCCGACAAGCTGATGAAGTCGTATGCCGCGCTCGACCGGATGGCCGAGGGCGCCGCGCTGCTGATGGACTACGTCGACCGCTATCCGTCGAATGACCTCCTCGATATCGCGTACCGGCACATCGCCGGGCTGCGCGGGCAGGAAGCGGCGCACGCGCTCGCGCGTGCGGAGATGGAGAAATCGCCGAACCTGTCGGGCATGCTGCATCTGCTCGACGCGCAGATCGCGACAGCCGACGAGCCGCGTCGCAAGGAACTGGAAATGATGCGCGCGCTGATCAGGCAGCGCACCAAGAATCTGCCACGGTATACGTGCCAGAATTGCGGTTTCCGGGCACGGCTCTTTTACTGGCAATGCCCCGGATGCAGCGGCTGGGAAACCTATGCGCCGCGCCGCGTCGAACCCGCCGTCCCGAGCTGATTCCGGACGACGGAGCGCGGCAGGCGCGGCGCTGCCGGGCCATGTCCGGCAGCCAAGTTAGTCAATCACCGGGAAACTTCACCGGAACATCTATGAAAATCACCATCATCGGCACCGGTTACGTCGGTCTCGTCACGGGCGCATGTCTCGCCGAAATCGGTCATGACGTGTTCTGTCTCGACGTCGATCAGCGCAAGATCGACATCCTGAACGACGGCGGCATGCCGATTCACGAACCCGGCCTGCTGGACATCATCGCGCGCAACCGTGCGGCGGGACGCCTGCACTTCTCGACCGACGTCGAGGCGAGCGTCGCGCATGGCGAGATCCAGTTCATCGCGGTCGGCACGCCGCCCGACGAGGACGGCTCTGCCGACCTGCAATACGTGCTCGAGGCGGCGCGCAACATCGGCCGCTACATGACGGGCTTCAAGGTGATCGTCGACAAGTCGACCGTGCCGGTCGGCACCGCGCAGCGCGTGCGCGGCGTGGTCGACGAAGCGCTTGCCGCGCGCGGCCTCGCGGGCAGCGTCGCGCACGGCTTCTCGGTGGTCTCGAACCCCGAGTTCCTGAAGGAAGGCGCGGCGGTCGAGGATTTCATGCGGCCGGACCGGATCATCATCGGCGTCGACGACGACGCGACCGGCACGATCGCCCGCGAGAAGATGAAGAAGCTGTACGCGCCGTTTAACCGCAATCACGAGCGCACGATCTACATGGACGTGCGCTCGGCGGAGTTCGCGAAGTATGCGGCGAACGCGATGCTCGCAACCCGCATCTCGTTCATGAACGAGATGTCGAATCTGGCCGACAAGGTCGGCGCGGACATCGAGGCGGTGCGGCGCGGGATCGGCTCCGATCCGCGCATCGGCTATCACTTCCTGTACGCGGGCGTCGGCTACGGCGGCTCGTGCTTCCCGAAGGACGTGCAGGCGCTGATCCGCACCGCGAGCGAGAACGGGCAGCCGCTTCGTATTCTCGAGGCCGTTGAGGAGGCGAACCACGCGCAGAAGAATGTGCTGCTCGGCAAGATCGAGCGCCACTTCGGTGCGGATCTGGCAGGCCTCGAATTCGCGGTCTGGGGCCTCGCGTTCAAGCCGAACACCGACGACATGCGCGAGGCGCCGAGCCGCCGGCTGATCGCCGCGCTGCTCGAACGCGGCGCGACGGTGCGTGCCTACGATCCGGTCGCGATCGACGAGGCGCGACGCGTGTTCGCGATGGATCTCGGCGCGACTCCGGACGCGCTGTCGCGTCTGCATTTCGTCGACACGCAGGACACGGCGGTCATCGGCGCAGACGCACTCGTGATCGTCACCGAGTGGAAGGAATTCCGGAGCCCCGATTTCAACCGTCTCAAGGCCGAACTGAAATCGTCGGTGATCTTCGACGGGCGCAACCTGTACGAGCCGGATGCGATGGCCGAACTCGGCATCGACTATTACGCGATCGGGCGTCCCCATGTCGATCCTCAGACCCTTTCCCGTGGATAAGCGCATCATGAGTACCCCCCGCGAAGTCGGTCCGGTGCCGCGCGAACAGATTGCGCGCTCGCGCGTGCTGGTCGTGGGCGACGTGATGCTCGATCGCTACTGGTTCGGCAATGTCGATCGCATCTCGCCGGAGGCGCCGGTGCCGGTCGTGCACGTGCAGCGCCAGGAAGAGCGTCTCGGCGGCGCGGCGAACGTCGCGCGCAACGCAGTAACGCTCGGCGCCCAGGCCGGGCTGTTGTGCGTCGTCGGCTGCGACGAGCCGGGCGAGCGGATCGTCGAGCTGCTCGGGAGCAGCGGCGTGCTGCCGTATCTGGAGCGCGACCCCGCGTTGCCGACCACGATCAAGCTGCGCGTGCTCGCGCGCCAGCAGCAGCTGCTGCGTGCCGATTTCGAGGCGATGCCGACGCACGAAGTGCTGCTCGCCGGGCTCGCGCGCTTCGACGCGCTGCTGCCGCAACACGACGTGATCCTGATGTCGGATTACGCGAAGGGCGGCCTGACGCACGTGACGACGATGATCGCGAACGCGCGCGCGGCCGGCAAGCCGGTGCTCGTCGATCCGAAGGGCGACG
>NZ_JAHACR010000198.1 GCF_018375725.1 Burkholderia sp.
TCGCCGGGAACGGCGGCTTGAAGCGCGGCTGGCCCTTCTTGCCTTCGAGCGATTCCAGCAGCGCCGTTTCCTCGCCGCAGATGTACGCGCCGTAGCCATGATGCGCATGCAGCTGGAACGAGAAGTCCGAGCCCATGATCCTGTCGCCGAGGAAGCCCGCCTTGCGCGCCTCCTCGAGCGCCGCCTCGAAGCGTCGATACACTTCGAAGATCTCGCCGTGGATGTAGTTGTAGCCGACGGTGATGCCCATCGCGTACGCGCCGATCACCATGCCTTCGATCAGCGCATGCGGATTCCAGCGCAGGATGTCGCGATCCTTGAACGTGCCCGGCTCGCCCTCGTCCGAATTGCAGACGAGATATTTCTGGCCCGGGAACTGACGCGGCATGAAGCTCCACTTCAGGCCGGTCGGGAAACCCGCGCCGCCACGGCCGCGCAGGCCCGACGCCTTGACGTCGGCGATCACCTGTTCGGGGGGAATCTTTTCTTCGAGAATACGGCGCAGCTGCGCGTAGCCGCCGCGCGCGACGTAGTCTTCGAGATGCCAGTTCTCGCCGTTCAGACCGGCAAGGATAAGCGGTTTGATGTGACGATCGTGGAGGGACGTCATTTCGAGAGCTCCTCAAGCAGCTGGTCGATCTTTTCGCGGCTCATGAAGCTGCACATTTTGTGATTGTTCACCAGCAGCACCGGCGCATCGCCGCACGCGCCCATGCACTCGCCTTCCTTCAGCGTGAACTTGCCGTCCGGCGTCGTTTCGCCGAAGCCGATGCCGAGCTTCTGTTTCAGGTAATCGGCGGTCGCTTCCGCGCCGCCGTGCGGACCAAGCTGGCACGGCAGGTTCGTGCAGAGCGTGATCTTGTGCTTGCCGACAGGCTTGAGCTCGTACATCGTGTAGAACGTCGCGACTTCCTCCACGGCGATGGCCGGCATGCCGAGATAATCCGCGACGAACTCCATCAGTTCGGGCGACAGCCAGCCATGCTCTTCCTGGGCAACGGCCAACGCCGACATCACGGCGGACTGCTTCTGATCGGCGGGATACTTCGCGATCGCGCGATCGATTTCTTTCAGGCCTTCAGCTGAGATCATTTTCAGACACGACTCTTTCAATTCCTACCGAACGAACAACCTGCCGCACGGGGTGCGTGGGGCAGACCTGGCGCTCACTGTTGACAGCTTGCGAAGCCGCGCCGGTCGGGCGCGCCTCGCGCATGACTTACCGCTCGCCGCCCGCTGCGCGGACGGCGCAATCCGCAATCATTAGCGATCGATTTCGCCGAACACGATGTCCTGCGTACCGATGATCGTGACCGCGTCGGCGATCATGTGACCGCGTGCCATTTCGTCGAGCGATGCCAGATGCGCAAAGCCCGGCGCGCGGATCTTCAGGCGGTACGGCTTGTTCGCGCCGTCCGACACCAGATAGATGCCGAATTCGCCCTTCGGATGCTCGACCGCGGCATATGCCTCGCCCTCCGGCACATGAAAACCTTCGGTGAAGAGCTTGAAATGGTGAATCAAGTCTTCCATGTTGGTCTTCATGCCGACACGCGACGGCGGCGCAACCTTGTGGTTGTCCGTCATCACCGGGCCCGGGTTCTTGCGCAGCCACTCGATACATTGCTTCGCGATGCGGACCGACTGGCGCATTTCCTCGACGCGCACCAGATAGCGATCGTAGCAGTCGCCGTTGACGCCGACCGGCACATCGAAGTCGAGGCGGTCGTACACTTCGTACGGCTGCTTCTTGCGCAGATCCCACTCGATGCCCGAGCCGCGCAGCATCGGCCCCGTCAGACCCATCTGCAGCGCGCGTTCCGGGCTGACCACGCCGATGCCGACGAGACGCTGTTTCCAGATCCGGTTGTCGGTCAGGAGCGTTTCGTATTCGTCGACGCACTTGGGGAAACGCGTGAAGAAATCGTCGATGAAGTCGAGCACCGATCCCTGGCGCGCTTCGTTCATCCTTGCGAGCGCCTTCTCGTTGCGAATCTTCGACGCCTTGTATTGCGGCATGGCGTCAGGCAGATCGCGGTAGACGCCGCCCGGACGGTAGTACGCCGCGTGCATCCGTGCGCCGGACACCGCTTCGTACACGTCCATCAGGTCTTCGCGCTCGCGGAACGCATAGAGGAACACCGCCATCGCGCCGACGTCGAGCGCATGCGCGCCGATCCACATCAGGTGGTTCAGCACGCGCGTGATTTCGTCGAACAGCACGCGGATGTATTGCGCGCGCTCCGGCACGTCGATGCCGAGCAGTTTCTCGATCGCCAGCACGTAGCCGTGCTCGTTGACCATCATCGACACGTAGTCGAGACGATCCATGTACGGCACGGACTGGATGAAGGTTTTGGTTTCGGCGAGTTTTTCGGTTCCGCGATGCAGGAGACCGATGTGCGGATCGGCACGCTGGATGACTTCGCCGTCGAGCTCGAGCACGAGGCGCAGCACGCCGTGCGCTGCCGGGTGCTGCGGACCGAAGTTGAGCGTGTAATTCTTGATTTCTGCCATGACGCCCTCTTAATGTTCCAGACCGCCATAGCGATCCTCGCGGATCACGCGCGGCGTGATTTCGCGCGGCTCGATGGTCACCGGCTGGTAGACGACCCGCTTTTCTTCCGGGTCGTAACGCATTTCGACGTAGCCCGTCACCGGGAAGTCCTTGCGGAACGGATGGCCGATGAAACCGTAGTCGGTCAGCAGGCGGCGCAGGTCCGGATGACCTTCGAACACGATGCCGAACAGGTCGAACGCCTCGCGCTCGTACCAGTTCGCGGAACTCCACACATCGACGAGGGACGGCACGATCGGCAGATCGTCGTCCGGCGCGAACACGCGCAGGCGCAGGCGCCAGTTGTTCGCCACGGAAAGAAGGTGCGACACGGCCGCAAAGCGCGGACCGTCGTAGGCACCGTCGCCGTAGGTCTGGTAATCGACGCCGCACAGGTCGATCAGCTGCTCGAAACCGAGCGTGCGATCGTCACGCAGCGTCTTCGCGACTTCGAGGGAATCGCTCGCCTTCACGACGAGCGTCAGTTCACCGACCGCTTCGGTAAGGCTCACCACGCGCGCACCGAGCGCGGCTTCGAGGTTCGCCTTGAGGATCTCGATCTTGCTTGCCATATTGTGGGGACACTCGGGGCTTATTGACGGGCGATGGTGTTCGTGCGGCGGATCTTCGCCTTCAGCTGGATCACGCCATAGACCAGCGCTTCCGCGGTCGGCGGGCAGCCAGGCACGTAGACGTCGACCGGAACGATCCGGTCGCAGCCGCGCACGACGGAATAGGAGTAGTGATAGTAACCGCCGCCGTTTGCGCACGATCCCATCGAGATCACCCAGCGCGGCTCGGCCATCTGGTCGTAGACGCGGCGCAGCGCTGGCGCCATCTTGTTGCAGAGCGTGCCGGCCACGATCATCACGTCCGACTGACGCGGACTCGGACGAAACACGACCCCGAACCGGTCGAGATCGTAACGGGCCGCGCCCGCATGCATCATCTCGACGGCGCAACACGCAAGCCCGAACGTCATCGGCCACAGCGAGCCGGTGCGCGTCCAGTTGATCAGTTTGTCAGCCGTGGTGGTGACAAACCCTTCCTTCATGACCCCTTCGATACTCATTTCTTTCTACTCCAGACGGGCGGCGAAGTGTGGCCGCCCATGCAAACCGGCGATTAATCCATCACTCCCAGTCGAGCCCGCCTTTCTTCCAGATGTAGGCAAAGCCCAGCAGGAATTCGAGCAGAAAAATCATCATCGCGACGAAACCAGGCCAGCCGATGTCGCGCAGGGCCACACCCCACGGAAACAGAAAGGCTGTCTCGAGATCGAAGATGATGAACAGGATGGCAACAAGGTAGTAGCGCACGTCGAACTTCATCCGCGCGTCTTCGAAGGCTTCGAAGCCGCATTCGTATGGCGCGTTCTTTTCGACGTCTGGCTTGCTGGGGCCGAGGAGCTTGCCGATACTCACTAGCGCTATACCTAAACCAGTGCCCACAAGAAGGAACAACAAGACGGGGTAATAGGCTGCGAGGTTCACGACCATCCTCTTTCGGTTAGTTCTAAGCGTCCGAAGAGTAACACCCTTCGGCGAAATGAATCATTTCGGAGCGCCTACGATCGCATCACAGCCACGACCGTATCCTCAGGCGTATCCCAGAAATGAAAAATGCCAGCCACGTGAAGCTGGCTGGCATTAAGCAACTTTGGTGCCGACGGCGAGACTCGAACTCGCACAGCTTTCGCCACTACCCCCTCAAGATAGCGTGTCTACCAATTTCACCACGTCGGCACTTCATGCAACCCGGGAGCCTTCTCTCTGCTTCCCGTGAATCGCTTCAAGAATTAAATTCTAACCTGCCTTCAAAAATTGTTCAACGCATGAATGCAGAATTTTTAACTTTTTTATTTCGGAACGTCCTGACCCGGCGCGCTCGCAGCCGAACCGGCAGCCGCCGAAGCCGCGACAGCAGGCACGGACGCAGCCGATGTCGGCGCAGTCGCGACAGCACCGAGCACACCCACCGACGGCTGCGACTTGTACGAGCCGAGATACGTCAGCGTCAACGTCGAAACGAAGAAGATGGCTGCGAGGACTGCGGTCGTGCGCGACAGGAAGTTTGCCGAGCCGGTCGCCCCGAACAGGCTGCCCGACGCGCCACTGCCGAATGCAGCCCCCATGTCGGCGCCCTTGCCGTGCTGAAGCAGCACGAGACCAATCACACCGAGCGCAGCCAACACCTGCACCACAATAATCAGCGTTTTCAAATACAGCATCACATCCACCCGATTGAATCGGACGTCCGGCTCATGCCGCACGCCCTCATGGTTCATCAATACGTTTGCGATTGCGGACCGCTCAGCGCGCGGCCCGACAGATCGCGAGAAAATCTTCCGCCTTCAACGACGCACCGCCGATCAGGCCGCCATCGATATCCGGCTGCGCGAACAGCTCTTCCGCGTTGTCCGGCTTCACGC
Source organism: Burkholderia sp. (assembly GCF_018375725.1). Classification (GTDB taxonomy): domain Bacteria; phylum Pseudomonadota; class Gammaproteobacteria; order Burkholderiales; family Burkholderiaceae; genus Burkholderia. The sequence goes on from NZ_JAHACR010000198.1 coordinate 4,989, forward strand.
TGCCGCCGTACAGCACCGACACGTCCGCCGCACCCTTTGCCGCGAGCCGCGCCCGCAGGAACGCGTGCACCTGCTGCGCCTGCGCCGACGTCGCGCTCTTGCCGGTACCGATTGCCCAGACCGGCTCGTAGGCGACGACAATGCGCATGGCTTCGTCGGCCGACAGCACGTCCAGCACCGCATCGAGTTGCGCGCCGACAACCTGCTCGGTCGCGCCCGCTTCACGCTCGTCGAGCGTTTCGCCGACACACACGACCGGCGTCAGCCCCGCCGCAAGCGCACGCTGCGCCTTCGCCGCGACCGTCTCGTTGCGCTCGCCGTGATACGCACGACGCTCCGAGTGACCGACGATCGCATAGCGCGCGCCGAATTCCGCGACCATCGCCGCGGCCACTTCGCCGGTGAATGCACCCTGCTCGTGCGCGGACACATCCTGTGCACCCCATACGACACGACCACCGCCGAGTTGCCCCTGAACCTGCGCAAGATACGGGAACGGCACACACACGCCGACCTCCGTCTCCGCCGGCACCGAGACCGCGCCCTGCACCACCTCGTTCAGCAACGCCTGGTTGCCGGCCAGCCGGCCGTGCATCTTCCAGTTGCCGATCACACGCTTAGTTCTCTGTTTCGACATCGTTTGTCTAGTCATCGACGCACCGGGAACCGGCCGTCAGGTTTCATCCGGCGAAGCAAACCCGCGATTTTACTGCGCGCCGCTTGAACCGGTCAAACCGCGCATGTCAAGCACGGCGGATCACGTGCGGCCGGCCGGTCAGGCGTTCGCACCCCAATCGAGCACTATCTTGCCGATGTGCTCGCCGCTCTCCATCAGCGCATGCGCCTGCGCCGCCTGTTCGGCGGGCAGCACGCGATAGATCACCGGCTTGATACGGCCGTCGGCGATGAGCGGCCAGACACGCGCCTTCAGCTGCGCCGCAACGCGCGCCTTGAACTCGACCGGGCGCGGCCGCAGTGTCGAGCCGGTCACCGTGAGCCGGCGGCGCAGAATCTCGTTCAGATTGATCTCGGCCTTCGCACCGCCAAGCAGCGCGATCAGCACGAGGCGGCCGCCGTCGGCCAGCGCGGAAAGCTCGCGCGGCACGTAGGCGCCGGCGACCATGTCGAGGATCACGTCGACGCCACGGTCATGCGTCGCCGACTTCACGACCTCGACAAAATCCTCGGTCTTGTAGTTGATCGCACGTTCCGCACCCAGCTGTTCACATGCACGGCACTTGTCTGCGCTGCCCGCTGTCGCGAACACGCGAAAGCCGAGCGCGTGCGCGATCTGGATGGCAGTCACGCCGATGCCGCTCGAACCGCCCTGGACAAGCAGGGTTTCCTGCGCGCCGCCCTCGCCCGCACCGAGGTGCGCGCGGTCGAACACGTTGCTCCACACGGTGAAGTACGTCTCCGGAAGAGAAGCGGCCTCGATGTCGGTCAGGCCCGCCGGCACCGGCAGGCACTGCAACAGCGGCGCAACCGCGTATTCGGCATAGCCGCCGCCCGCGAGCAGCGCGCAGACGCGATCGCCGAGCTTCAGGCCGAACGGATTGATCGCGGGGTCGGACAGATCGCCGCCGACAATCTCGCCCGCCACTTCGAGGCCAGGCAAGTCCGATGCGCCAGGCGGCGGCGCATAGGCGCCCTTGCGCTGGAACACGTCCGGTCGATTGACACCGGAAGCCGTCACCCTGATCAGTACTTCGCCGCGTTTCGGCTCGGGGCGCGGTCGATCGACAAGCTTCAGGACGTCGGGAGCACCGAATTCAGTGATTTCGATAGCTTTCATGTGCGTCGCTCCAAGGTCGGAAGAAAATACGTGCCCCACGCGCGCGTCGTTCGCGCCGCGCTACGCGCGCCTGCCTCGCGCGGAAGATCCTACATAAAAAACGGCCGGCGCGCTTTCACGCTGCCGGCCGTTTGTCCGTCCGCTTACTGCTGCGGCGGCGTATCGGTTTGCGGCGCTGCCGCCGCTTCATTCAGGAGCGCCTTCGCGGACAGGCGCACGCGGCCCTTTTCGTCCGTCTGGATCACCTTGACCTTGACCTGCTGGCCTTCCTTCAGGTAGTCGTTGATGTCCTTCACACGTTCGTTGACGATTTCCGAAATGTGCAGCAGACCGTCCTTGCCCGGCAGCAGGTTCACGATCGCACCGAAATCCAGCAGCTTCAGGACCGTACCCTCGTACACCTGACCGACTTCGATTTCGACCGTGATGTTCTCGATGCGCTTCTTCGCTTCGGCCATGCCTTCGCTGCTCGTGCTCGCGATCGTCACGACACCGTCGTCCGAAATGTCGATCGTCGTGCCGGTCTCTTCGGTCAGCGCGCGGATCACCGAACCGCCCTTGCCGATCACGTCGCGAATCTTTTCCGGATTGATCTTGATCGTGATCATGCGCGGCGCGAATTCCGACAGTTGCGTATTCGCACCCGACACCGCTTCCGTCATCTTGCCGAGGATGTGCATGCGGCCTTCCTTCGCCTGTGCGAGCGCGACCTGCATGATTTCCTTCGTGATGCCCTGGATCTTGATGTCCATCTGCAGCGCGGTCACGCCGTCAGCCGTGCCGGCCACCTTGAAGTCCATGTCGCCGAGGTGATCTTCGTCGCCGAGGATGTCGGTCAGCACCGCGAACTTGTTGCCTTCGAGGATCAGGCCCATCGCGATGCCCGCGACGTGCGCCTTCATCGGCACGCCTGCGTCCATCAGCGCGAGGCAGCCGCCGCACACCGACGCCATCGACGACGAACCGTTCGACTCGGTGATTTCCGACACGACGCGGATCGAGTAGCCGAATTCGTCGGCGCTCGGCAGGCACGCGACCAGCGCGCGCTTCGCGAGACGGCCGTGACCGATTTCACGGCGCTTCGGCGAGCCGACGCGGCCCGTTTCGCCGGTCGCGAACGGGGGCATGTTGTAGTGGAGCATGAAGCGGTCGCGGTACTCGCCTTCGAGCGCGTCGATGATCTGCTCGTCACCCTTCGTGCCGAGCGTCGCGACGACGAGCGC
>NZ_JAHACR010000199.1 GCF_018375725.1 Burkholderia sp.
GCGCGCGAAGCGGCGCAGCGTCGACAGATGGTTGGCGTCTGTCGCGTGCTGCACATCGACGCCGCCGCAGACGAATACGATATCCGGCTGCCCCGCGCATTCCGCCGGACCGGTGTCGACCGTGAGGCCGTTGCTCGCCGTGACCGGACCGCCGTCCGGGCTGATGACCGACCAGCGATAGATCGGCTGTCCGCTCAGGTAATTTGCCATCCGAAGCACTTCGACCGCATTCGTGAATGCGATCATCGTGAAGTTGGGCAGCAACATGAACGCGAAGTGAGACAACGACGCTGTACGGTCGGGCGACATGGGGATCGATCCTAGAATCTACTCATAGCTTTTTGGCCCGGGGCACGGATCGGGCAGCGGTATTGTGGAATTGAGCGCAACAAGCGTGCCATACGGCTAAACCCCTAGCTTCATACGTTGCAATGACATAGCGATCATGCTGCGCCGCACCGATTCGGTGACGGCTTGCACCCGCGTTGCGCGTCGCGGGCACCGCAGTCGTGCTTGTCCGTCTTTTGCGCGGTGCCGCAAGCCATGTCGCTTGCCGGAAAATTGCACGACCGGTCACTTGTGTAAAACGGACGCGCATGGCGGAAAAGGCAAAGAACGCGTCTAAATTCATCAATCGACCGAAAATCCGAACGACAAGAATAGAGCCGTCGGCAGCCTTGGTCTGGCAACGCCGGAAAGCCAGATATGGCGGGCCTTTCGCCTTGCACGATGCCCATTTTTCATTGTCACGGACGCTCTATGTCGAACACCCAGCCTTTCTTCTCGCAGCCCCTCGCCGAGCGCGACGCGCCGGTTCGCAGCGCCATCCTGAAAGAACTCGAGCGGCAGCAGTCGCAAGTCGAGCTGATCGCGTCGGAAAACATCGTGTCGCGCGCCGTGCTCGAAGCGCAGGGCTCCGTGCTGACCAACAAGTACGCGGAAGGTTACCCGGGCAAGCGCTATTACGGCGGCTGCGAATTCGCCGATGAAGTCGAGGCGCTCGCGATCGACCGCGTGAAGCAGATCTTCAACGCAGGCTTCGCCAACGTGCAGCCGCACTCGGGAGCCCAGGCGAACGGTTCGGTGATGCTCGCGCTGGCGAAGCCGGGCGACACGGTGCTCGGCATGTCGCTCGATGCCGGCGGCCACCTGACGCACGGCGCGAAGCCGGCACTGTCCGGAAAATGGTTCAACGCCGTGCAGTACGGCGTGAACCGCGACACGATGCTGATCGACTACGACCAGGTCGAGGAGCTGGCGCAGCAGCACAAGCCCAGCCTGATCATCGCGGGGTTCTCCGCCTATCCGCGCAAGCTCGACTTCGCGCGCTTCCGCGCCATCGCGGACAGCGTCGGCGCGAAGCTGATGGTCGACATGGCGCATATCGCGGGTGTGATCGCCGCGGGCCGCCATGCGAATCCGGTCGAGCATGCGCACGTCGTCACGTCGACGACGCACAAGACACTGCGTGGCCCGCGCGGCGGCTTTGTCCTGACGAATGACGAGGAGATCGCGAAGAAGATCAACTCGGCCGTGTTCCCCGGCCTGCAGGGCGGCCCGCTGATGCACGTGATCGCCGGCAAGGCCGTCGCGTTCGGCGAGGTGCTGCAACCGGGCTTCAGAACCTATATCGACAACGTGCTCGCCAATGCGCAGGCGCTCGGCGAAGTGCTGAAGGCGGGCGGCGTCGATCTCGTGACCGGCGGCACCGACAACCATCTGCTGCTGGTCGATCTGCGGCCGAAGGGCCTGAAGGGCGCGCAGGTCGAGCAGGCGCTCGAGCGTGCGGGGATCACGTGCAACAAGAACGGCATTCCGTTCGATACCGAGAAGCCGACCGTCACGTCGGGCATCCGTCTCGGCACGCCGGCCGGCACGACGCGCGGCTTCGGCGCCGCGGAATTCCGCGAGATCGGCCGCCTGATCCTGGAGGTGTTCGACGCACTGCGCGCGAACCCGGACGGCGACCCTGCCACCGAACAGCGCGTGCGCCGCGAGATCTTCGCGTTGTGCGAACGCTTCCCCATCTACTGATACGCCGAACCGACAGGACTGGAGCACACCATGAGCACGCTGCACCAAGACAGCATCATCATCGACGGCCTGAACATTTCGAAGTTCGAGCGCTCGGTATTCGAAGACATGCACAAGGGCGGCATCACCGCCGCGAACTGTACGGTGTCGGTCTGGGAAAATTTCGCGAAGACCGTCGACAACATCGCGCTGATGAAGAAGCAGATCCGCGACAACAGCGAGCTGCTGACGCTCGTGCGCACGACCGACGACATCTTCCGCGCGAAGAAGGAGGGCAGGACCGGGGTGATTCTCGGCTTCCAGAACGCCCATGCGTTCGAGGACAACCTCGGCTATATCGAGGCATTCGCCGATATGGGCGTGCGCGTCGTGCAGCTCTGCTACAACACGCAGAACCTTGTCGGCACCGGCTGCTACGAGCGCGACGGCGGCCTGTCGGACTTCGGCCGCGAGGTGATCGCCGAGATGAACCGCGTCGGCATCATGGTCGACCTGTCGCATGTCGGCGGCAACACGTCGTCGGAGGCGATCGCCTTCTCGAAGAAACCGGTCTGCTATTCGCACTGCCTGCCGTCGGGCCTCAAGGAGCATCCGCGCAACAAGAGCGACGCGCAGCTGAAGGAAATCGCGGATGCGGGCGGGTTCGTCGGCGTGACGATGTTCGCGCCGTTCCTCAAGCGCGGCATCGACGCGACGGTCGACGACTATATCGAGGCGATCGACTACGTCGTGAACCTGATCGGTGAGGACGCGGTCGGCATCGGCACCGACTTCACGCAGGGCTACAGCACCGACTTCTTCGACATGCTGACGCACGACAAGGGCCGCTATCGCCGCCTGACCAATTTCGGCAAGGTCGTGAACCCGGAGGGCATCCGCACGATCGGCGAATTCCCGAACCTGACCGCCGCGATGGAGCGCGCCGGCTGGAAGGCGTCGCGTATCCGCAAGATCATGGGCGAGAACTGGGTACGCGTCTTCAAGGACGTCTGGGGCGCCTGATTCTTTAACCGATTCACTCGACAAAAACGGGACGTGCCTGCGCAAGCCGCGCAGGCACGCGGACGATGCCGCGCCTGCGAACAGGCGGCGCGCGGCCTTTTTTCCTCACGGAGTCACCACGATGCAACCGCAACTGCCGATCAACGTCGATCCCGATACCGGCGTCTGGACCACCGATGCGCTGCCGATGCTGTACGTTCCGCGCCATTTCTTCACGAACAACCACGTGGCGGTCGAAGACGCGCTCGGCCGGGACGTCTACGCGGAGATTCTGTACAAGGCCGGCTACAAGTCCGCCTATCACTGGTGCGACAAGGAGGCGAAGCTGCACGGGATCAGCGGCATGGCGGTGTTCGAGCATTACCTGAAACGTCTGTCGCAGCGCGGCTGGGGCCTGTTCTCGATTCGCGAGGCCGATCCGTCGACCGCACGCGCCAAGATCGAACTGCACTACTCGTCGTTCGTGCTTGCGCAACCCGGCAAGGAAGGCAAGCTCTGCTACATGTTCGCCGGCTGGTTTGCCGGCGCGATGGACTGGGTCAACGACACGACGCCGGCCGGCAAGGACGCGCCGCGGGCGCAATCGAAGGAAGTGCAGTGCGCGGCGGAAGGTCACGACCATTGCGTCTTCGAAGTGTCGCCGGTCGCCCACTGACCACGAACTCCATCCGCCATACGAGACATACGAACGCCAGAGGTCGCCTGCGATGCGCTATCCCCACTTGTTCAAACCCCTGCAGCTCAACCAGCTGACGCTGCGCAACCGGATCGTCAGCACGGCGCACGCCGAGGTGTATGCGGAGCCGGGCGGCCTGCCGGGCGACCGCTACATCCGCTATTACGAGGAAAAGGCGAAGGGCGGTGTCGGCCTCGCCGTATGCGGCGGGTCGAGCCCGGTGTCGATCGACAGCCCGCAGGGGTGGTGGAAATCGGTGAACCTGTCGACCGACAAGATCGTCGATCCGCTCGCGCGGCTGGCCGAAGCGATGCATCGTCACGGCGCGAAGATCATGATCCAGGCGACGCACATGGGCCGCCGCTCGGCATTCCACGGCGAGCACTGGCCGCACCTGATGACGCCGTCGGGCGTGCGCGAGCCGGTGCACCGCGGCAACGCGAAGATCATCGAGGTCGAGGAGATCCGCCGCATCATCTCGGATTTCGCGGCTGCCGCGAAGCGCGTGAAGGACGCGGGCATGGACGGCATCGAGATCTCGGCTGCGCACCAGCATCTGATCGACCAGTTCTGGAGCCCGCGCACGAACTTCCGCACCGACGAATGGGGCGGCAGTCTCGAGAACCGGCTGCGTTTCGGTGTCGAGGTCCTGCAGGCCGTGCGCGAAGCGGTCGGCAAGGATTTCTGCGTCGGCCTGCGGATGTGCGGCGATGAATTTCACGAGGACGGCCTCGATCACGAACAGCTCAAGGAGATCGCGCAGGCGATGTCGGAGACGGGCCTGATCGATTATCTCGGCGTGATCGGCTCCGGTGCGGATACGCACAACACGCTCGCGAACTGCATGCCGCCGATGGCGTTGCCGCCCGAGCCGTTCGTGCATCTCGCGGCGGGCATCAAGTCGGTCGTCCGGATTCCGGTGATGCATGCGCAGAGCATCCGCGACGCGGGCCAGGCCGAGCGCCTGCTGGCGAACGGCATGGTCGATCTGGTCGGCATGACGCGCGCGCAGATTGCCGATCCGCACATGGTCATCAAGATCCGCGATGGCCGCGAGGACGAGATCAAGCAATGCGTCGGCGCGAACTACTGCATCGACCGCCAGTACAACGGCCTCGACGTGCTGTGCGTGCAGAACGCCGCCACGTCGCGCGAGGCGACGATGCCGCACGTGATCGAGAAATCGCGCGGCCCGAAGCGCAAGGTCGTCGTGGTCGGCGCCGGCCCGGCCGGGCTGGAAGCGGCGCGCGTCGCACGGCTGCGCGGCCACGATGTCGTGCTGTTCGAGAAGAACCCGGAAGTCGGCGGACAGATCATGCTGGCCGCAAAGGCGCCGCAGCGCGAACAGATGGCGGGCATCGTGCGCTGGTTCGACATGGAGACGAAACGCCTCGGCGTCGACCGGCGTCTTGGCGTCGAAGCCGACGAGAAGACGATCATGGCCGAGAAGCCCGACATCGTCGTGCTTGCAACCGGCGGCCGGAGCTTCACCGATCAGGTGCCGGCGTGGGGTGTCGACGAAGGGCTCGCAGTCAGCGCCTGGGATGTCCTGTCGGGCCGCGTCGAACCGAAGCAGAACGTGCTCGTCTACGACGGCGTCAGCACGCACGCAGGCTCGGGCGTTGCCGATTTCATCTCGAGCCGCGGCTCGAACGTCGAGATCGTCACGCCGGACGTGAAGGTCGCCGACGATTGCGGCGGCACGACCTTCCCGATCTTCTATCGCCGCCTGTATGCGCAGGGCGTGATCCATACGCCGAATTACTGGCTCGATCGCGTGTATGAGGAAAACGGCAAGAAGATCGCGGTGCTGCGCAACGAGTACACCGAGGAGCAGGAGGAACGCGCGGTCGATCAGGTCGTGATCGAGAACGGATCGACGCCGAACGACGCGTTGTACTGGAAGCTCAAGCCGGAATCGGTGAACCGCGGGCAGACCGACGTGCACAAGCTGTTCGCGGCCGAACCGCAGCCGAGCCTGTCGGAGACGCTGGGCAACGGGCGCTTCCTGCTGTTCCGCGTCGGCGATTGCATTTCGATGCACAACATCCACGGCGCGATCTACGACGCGCTGCGTCTCGTGAAGGATTTCTGACGATGAATCCGGCCTTTCTGATTACCGCATTGCTGTGGCTGTCGGTGGCGGGGCTCGCGTTCGCGGTCGCGAAGCGCTCGTCGTACTGGCGTCTCGGGCGGGCCACCGCGCCCGGCGCATTCGGCGTCGCGAACCTGTTCGCGATCCCGAAGCGCTATTTCGTCGACCTGCACCATGTCGTCGCGCGCGATCCGTATATCGCGAAGACGCACGTCGCGACGGCGGGCGGCGCGATCGCCGCGCTGGCGCTGGTGTTCGTCAACTACGGTCTCGCGATCTATTCGCCGTGGCTCGACCGGCTGATCTTCGTCGCGGCGCTCGCGATGCTGGTCGGCGCGGTGTTCGTGTGGCGCCGCCGTGCCGCGCGGAACGCGCCGGCGCGTCTGTCGCGCGGGCCGTGGAACACGCTGCCGTGGCTGCTCGGTTCGTTCGCGCTCGGCCTGACGCTGTACATGCTCGTGCCGGCCAGCGCGATGTCCGGCGCGTTTGCCGTGCTCTGCGCGGTGCTGATCGGCGTCGGTGCATTCGCGATGACGGTCGGTGCGGCGAAGGGCGGCCCGATGAAGCATGCGATCGCGGGCCTGCTGCATCTTGCGTTCCATCCGCGTCAGGAGCGTTTCGCCGCCACGCGAGAATCGTTCACCGGCAACGGTACGGCGACGCCGCCGACCGCGCTGAAGGTGCCGGATATCCAGCAGCACGACTACGGTGTCGCGAAGCCGGTCGAGTTCCGCTGGAACCAGCTGCTGAGCTTCGATGCCTGCGTGCAGTGCGGGAAGTGCGAAGCTGCCTGCCCGGCGTTCGCGTCCGGCCAGCCGCTGAACCCGAAGAAACTGATCCAGGATCTCGTCGTCGGGATGGCTGGCGGCAGCGACGCCGCTTACGCGGGCAGTCCGACGCCGGGCATCGCGGTCGGCCAGCACCACGGCGCACCGAACGGCCCGATCGTGTCCGGCCTGATCGAAGCGCAGACGCTGTGGTCGTGCACGACCTGCCGCGCATGCGTGCAGGAATGCCCGATGCTGATCGAGCACGTCGACGCGATCGTCGACATGCGCCGCAACCAGACACTCGTCCATGGCACGGTGCCGGGCAAGGGCGCGGACGTGCTCGCGAACCTGCGGGAAACCGGCACGATGGGCGGCTACGACACCGGCGCGCGCTACGACTGGTCGGTCGACCTGAACGCACCGGTCGCGCAGCCGGGCAAGCCGGTCGACGTGCTGATCGTCGCGGGCGAAGGCGCATTCGACATGCGCTACCAGCGCACGCTGCGTGCGTTCGCGAAGGTGCTGAACAAGGCCGGCGTCGATTACGCGGTGCTCGGTGCGGCCGAGACCGATACCGGCGACGTCGCGCGGCGTCTCGGCGACGAAGCGACGTTCCAGCAGCTGGCGAAACGCCTGATCGGCACGCTGTCCACGCTGTCGTACAAGCAGATCGTCACGGCGGATCCGCACGTGATGCACAGCCTGCGCAACGAATACCGCGCGCTCGGCCTGCGTGTGACCGTCAAGCATCACACGACCTATCTCGCCGAGCTGGCGGCGAGCGGACGCATCGCGCCGAAAGCGGTCGAAGCGCTGCGCGAGAAGCGCACCACGTATCACGATCCGTGCTACCTCGGCCGCTACAACGGCGAAACGGACGCGCCGCGCAAGCTGCTGAAGGCGATCGGCATCCAGGTCGTCGAGATGGAGCGCAACGGCCTGCGCGGCCGTTGCTGCGGCGGTGGCGGCGGCGCACCGCTGACCGATATCCCGGGCAAGCAGCGCATCCCCGACATTCGCATCGCCGACGCGCGCGCGATCGGCGCGGAAGTGGTCGCGGTCGCCTGCCCGAACTGCACGGCGATGCTCGAGGGTGTCGTGGGGCCGCGCCCTGACGTGCTCGATGTGGCCGAACTCGTTGCTGCTTCGCTGGAGTGAATCGATGAATACGATCAAACGAATCGATCCGCGCCGGCCGTTCATCGTCACGGCGGCCGGTCTCAAGCGCATCACGCTGGGCGAGGCCGGCAGCGCGGACGCGAGCGCCGCGCACTGGGCCGCGCACGGTCATGGCGCGGCGGCGGCCAAGCCGCGCCGGGTGGTAACGGATCCGCAACACCTGCTGCTCGTCGTCGCGCACAGCGAACGCGGCGCGCTCGACGACCATGCGTGCCAGGCGATTGCCGCCGCCGCGCTGCTCGCCGAT
>NZ_JAHACR010000200.1 GCF_018375725.1 Burkholderia sp.
CGAGCGCGCGCTCGCCGATTTCTACGCGCGCTTCGAGCAGGAAGCGCTCGTGATCGACAAGTGGTTCGCGATGCAGGCCGCGCAACGCGGCACACCCGCGCATCCGACGCTCGACAAGGTTCGCAAACTGCTCGCGCATCCGGCCTTCAACCTGAAGAATCCGAACCGCGCGCGCTCGCTGATCTTCAGTTTCTGCGCGGCGAACCCGGCGCAATTCCACGCGGCGGACGGCTCGGGCTACGCATTCTGGGCGGAGCAGGTGCTCGCGCTCGACGCGATCAATCCGCAGGTCGCCGCACGGCTCGCACGCTCGCTCGAACTGTGGCGGCGCTACACGCCCGCACTGCGCGACAAGATGCGTGAAGCGCTCGAAAAGGTCGCGGCCGGCGCGAAGTCGCGCGACGTGCGCGAGATCGTCGAAAAGGCCCTCGCGTAACGCGTCAGCGTTCGCACCATGCGCAAAAGCCGGCGCCACACGAGATGTGGCGCCGGCTTTTTTACATCCGTCCGGTGGTCACGCGCATGCCGGCTGTGCCGTCACCGCCGGCATCACCCGGTCACGCGCGATGCGCGCGGCCGCGACCATCGCCGTCAGCGCCGCGTCGACTTCGCTCCAGTCGCGCGTCTTCAGCCCGCAGTCCGGGTTCACCCACAGCCGTTCGGCAGGAATCCGCTCGAGCGCGCGCTCGATCAGCGCCACCATCTCGTCGCGGCCGGGCACGCGCGGCGAATGGATGTCGTACACGCCGGGACCGATCTCGTTCGGATACGCGAACGATTCGAACGCATCGAGCAATTCCATGTTCGAACGCGTGGTCTCGATCGAGATCACGTCGGCATCGAGCGCTGCAATCGACGGCAGGATATCGCCGAATTCCGAGTAGCACATGTGCGTGTGGATCTGTGTGTCGTCCGCGACGGCCGACGATGCGACCCGGAACGCCTGCACCGCCCAGTCGAGATACGCGGCACGATCGCGCGCGCGCAGCGGCAGCCCTTCGCGCAGCGCGGGTTCGTCGATCTGGATCATGCCGATGCCGGCCCGCTACAGGTCGACCGTTTCCTGACGCAACGCGAGCGCGATCTGCAATGCCGTCACCGCGCGCGGCTGGTCGTCGCGCACGAACGACCATTGCAGCATCGTCACCGGGCCTGTCAGCATGCCCTTCACCGGCTTGTCGGTCAGGCTCTGCGCATAGCGCGCCCAGCCGACCGTCATCGGCTCCGGCAGAAACACGTCGCCGTAGATCAGCGGCGGCTTCACGCAGCGCGATCCGTAGCTCTGCACCCAGCCGTTCGCGGTGATCGCGAAGCCCCACAGCAGTTCGCCGAAATATTCGACCATGTCGTTGCGTTCGGCTTCGCCATGCACGAATACATCGAGACCGTATTGCGCCTGCTTGTCGATCGCGATGCGAATCTGCTCGCGCATCGCCTCCAGATAACCGAGGTGGTCGAGCGCGCCCGACCGGAAATCCGCGCGTGCCTTGCGGATCTCGGCGGTCTGCGGGAACGAGCCGATGGTCGTCGTCGGCAGGAGCGGCAGGTCGAAACGCGCGCGCTGCCGACACGCACGCGCGGCGTAAGCGGCGCCACGCGTTGCGTCGGCTTCCGTCAAGGCCGCGACCTTGCGCTGCACGAGCGGATTGTGGATACGCGCCGACGTGCGGCGCGCGCCCGCGGCCGCGCGTGATGCGTCGAACTCACCGGACACGACCTCGCGCCCCTTGGCGAACGCGTCGCGCAGCACCGCGACCTCCCGCGCCTTCTGCACCGCAAACGCGAGCCATTGCTTCAGTTCCGCATCGAGCTTCGGCTCGGCGGCGAGATCGACCGGCGCATGCAGGAGCGAGCAACTCGTCGCGATCCACAGCCGCTCGCCGAGTTGTGCGCGCGCCGCTTCGAGCCGCGCATACGAGCGGTCAAGATCGTTGCGCCACACGTTGCGACCGTCGACGATCCCGCACGACAGCACCTTGTCGGCCGGATAACCGGCGAGGATCGTGTCGAGCTGCGCCTCGCCCCGCACGAGATCGACGTGCAGCCCGGCGACCGGCAGCGCCTTGAGCAGCGCCGCATGCGCATCGACGGATTCGAAATAGGTGGCGAGCAGCAGGCGCGGCGCATCCGGGGCCAGCGCCGCATAGGCGGGCTGCGCGGCATCGCGCCATGCGTCAGGCACATCGAGCGCGAAGATCGGTTCGTCGATCTGCACCCACTCGACACCGCCGGCCTTCAGGCGCGCGAGCAACGCCTGATACGCAGGCAGCAGGCGCGGCAGCAGCGACAGTCGATCGGCCAGCCCGTCGCGCGCCTTGCCGAGCCAGAGCAGCGTCAGCGGGCCGACGAGCGCCACTTTCACCGGATGCCCGAGCGCCTGCGCCTCGCGCACTTCGTCGAACAGCCATTCGACGCCCGCGCCGAACGTCGTCGACGGCGTGAATTCCGGCACCAGATAGTGGTAGTTCGTATCGAACCATTTGGTCATTTCCATCGCCGGCTGCGCAGCATTGCCGCGCGCGGCCGCGAAATAGTCGGCGAGCGACAGCGTGCGGGCGTCGAAGCCGAACCGCTCCGGCAAGCCGCCGACGTGCGCCAGCGTCGTCAGCACGTGGTCGTACCACGCGAAATCGCCCACCGTGACCCAGTCGAGCCCCGCGTCGCGCTGCGTGCGCCAGTGCGCCGCACGCAGCGCGCGGCCCGTGTCGGCCAGCGCACGCTCGGCATCGGCGCCCTGCCCGTCACGCCAGTAACGCTCAAGCGCGAATTTCAGTTCGCGCTTCGCGCCGATCCGCGGAAAACCCAATACGTGTGCAGTGCTCATCTCGATCCTCCTTAAGTCCAGCGAGTATCGGATTTGCCGTATCATTACTCAAACGAAAGTTTTTTCGATTAAACATGAATATTTTTCAACACAACACCGTACGGCGGACGATCCGATGATCCGGTCGCCCCTCGAATTCCGGCATCTGCAGACGCTGATCGCGCTGCGCGACACCGGCAACCTGTCGCGCGCCGCGCAGTTCCTGTGTCTGACCCAGTCCGCGCTGTCGCACCAGCTCAAGGCGCTCGAAGCGCATTTCGGGCTGCCGCTGTTCGTGCGCAAGTCGGCGCCGCTGACCTTCACGCCAGCCGGCAAGCGCCTGCTGGCGCTGGCCGAGCAGGTCGTGCCCGCGATCGAGGAAACCGAGCGCGACATCGCCCGCCTCGCGCAAGGCACGGGCGGCACGTTGCGGATCGCGGTGGAATGCCATACCTGCTTCGACTGGCTGATGCCCGCCATGGACGCGTTCCGGCAGCGCTGGCCGGAAGTGGAGCTCGACATCGTGTCCGGCTTCCATGCCGATCCGGTCGGCCTGCTGCATCAGGACCGCGCGGATCTCGCGATCGTCGCCGAGGCGGATCCGGCCGAGGCGGTCGATTTCCATCCGTTGTTCCGCTTCCAGATCGTCGGCCTCGTCGGCAATGCGCATCCGCTCGCGGCGAAGCCTGCGCTCGCCGCGGACGATTTCCGCGACGAGACGCTGATCACCTATCCCGTCCCCGACGACATGCTCGACATCATGCGGCAGGTGCTGACGCCGGCCGGCATCGCGCCGAAGCGCCGCACGTCGGAGCTGACGGTCGCGATCCTGCAACTCGTCGCGAGCCGGCGCGGCGTCGCGGCGCTGCCGCTGTGGGCGGTCGCGACCTATCTCGACAAGCACTACGTGACCGCACGCCCGGTATTGCGCGGCGACGGAAGCACGCTGTCCGGGGAACTGTACGCGGCGACGCTGCCCGCGTTTTCCTCGCGCCCCTACGCGGCCGATTTCATTGCGACGATGCGCGAGACGAGTGCCGTGTCGCTGCCCGAAATCGAATTGCTCTGACCGCCAGGCCCTGTAACCGGACGAAAAAAGCCGGCGGCGCATCAGGCGCGACGGGTAAAATTGCGTCTATTCGAGGATTCTTCCGCCTTTCGGAGTCTTGTCATGTCCATTGCCCGACGCACGACGCTGTCCAAGTTCCTGATCGAACAGCAGCGTGAAACCAACAACCTTCCCGCCGACCTGCGCCTGCTGATCGAAGTCGTCGCACGCGCGTGCAAGGCGATCAGCTACAACGTGTCGAAAGGTGCGCTCGGCGAAGCGCTCGGCACCGCCGGCACCGAAAACGTCCAGGGTGAAGTGCAGAAGAAGCTCGACATCCTGTCGAACGAGATCCTGCTCGACGCCAACGAATGGGGCGGCAACCTCGCCGCGATGGCGTCGGAGGAAATGGAAACGTTCTTCCCGATCCCGGCGAACTATCCGCGCGGCGAATACCTGCTGGTGTTCGACCCGCTCGACGGCTCGTCGAACATCGACGTGAACGTGTCGATCGGCACGATCTTCTCGGTGCTGCGCTGCCCGGACGGCCAGCAGGCGACCGAACAGTCGTTCCTGCAACCCGGCACGCAGCAGGTCGCGGCCGGCTACGCGGTGTACGGCCCGCAGACGGTATTCGTGCTGACGACCGGCAACGGCGTGAACTGTTTCACGCTCGATCGCGAAGTCGGCTCGTGGGTGCTCACGCAGAGCAACATGCAGATTCCGGCCGACACGCGCGAATATGCGATCAACGCATCGAACTCGCGCCACTGGTACGAGCCGGTCAAACGCTACATCGACGAACTGAACGCCGGCAAGGAAGGCCCGCGCGGCGACAACTTCAACATGCGCTGGATCGCGTCGATGGTGGCCGACGTGCACCGGATCCTGAACCGCGGCGGCGTCTTCATGTACCCGGCCGACAAGCGCACGCCGGATCGTCCGGGCAAGCTGCGCCTGATGTACGAGGCGAACCCGATGGCGTTCATTGTCGAACAGGCGGGCGGCGCCGCGACGACGGGCACGCAGCGCATCATGGACGTGCAGCCGACCGGCCTGCACCAGCGCGTGCCGGTGTTCCTGGGCTCGAAGAACGAGGTCGAGCGCGTGACGGGTTATCACCTCGAAGGAAACGAATAACTGATGCAACGCAACACTAGACGGCCGCGTGCGACGCAAGTACAATCTCGCCTCGCACATGCGGCCCCGTTTAGGGTTGCCGTGCGATGAAATGAAAGCGGGAAATCCGCCGGATCAAGTGTTTCGCGAAGCAGCAAAAAAGCTGAAAAAATTTCGCAAAACCTCTTGCCAAGGTTCCAGATTTCACCATATAATTTCATTTCTCTGCTGCCGGTGTAGCTCAGTTGGTAGAGCAGCGCATTCGTAATGCGAAGGTCGTAGGTTCGACTCCTATCTCCGGCACCAAGTCTTAAAGGGCTGACAAGCAATCGCTTGTCAGCCCTTTTCTCATTTCCGTCCCGTCAATGTCATCGGGCATGCACGCATGCCATATGCCCAGCCCTGCTCCCTTTACAGGCAGTGCCGGGCAAACCCGGCACTCCGCCGTCAACGGCGCGCCGCACGCAGCCAGCCGTCGAGCACCGATTGCGTCAACACGCCGCTGCGCGCCTCGCGCATGCCATCGCGTCCGATCCACACGGTGCGCGGCAATTCTCCGCGCCATCCCGCATCCAGTGCCGCACGCAGGCGTTCCGGCATCGCCTCGGCATTCGCATACTGCGCGACGTGTGGCGGCACGTTCATCTGCGTAAGCGCCTGCGCAATCGCCGCGCCGTTCTCGTCGTACGCATCCATCGCGACCATCGCCACGCGCACCTCCGGATGGCGGCGCTGCCAGGCCACGAGATGTACGGCATTCTCGCGGCAGTAGCCGCAGTCGAGCGACCAGATCTCGATCACAAGCGGCCGCTCGCGAGCCGATGCGTACCACGCGCCGACATCCGCCGCCCGCAGCGGCTTCAGCTCGCCGGCCAACGCCGCACCGCACCCCAGCGCGAGCCCTGCCAGAACGATCCACCGTTTCATTGGCCGTCCTCCACGGTAATCAGCCGATAACCGTCGTTGCGCGTGCGCCAGGACAGATAGACGCGCCCGGCATCGTCGAGCAGCTGCGGGTTGTCGCTCGCGCCGGACGTCGACGCGACGACGCGCGGCGCGGACCAGTGCACCCCGCGGTCGTCCGAGCGACGCAACTTGATCCGCATCATGTCGCCATCGAACGCCTTCCATGCGAGCCACACCACATCGCCGTGCGCAACGAGCGCTGCGTGCGCCGCCTGCTCGCCGGGCGCGGCCGGATTCTCGCCGAACGCCCAGGCCGCGCCGAGCGGCTGCCCATCCGCACCGATTCTCGAATAGAACACGTCGGCGCGACCGTCGACGACGCCGAACCAGGCGAGATGTCGCGTACCGTCCGGCGCGATCGCGAGCGCCGGGCCGTGCTCCGGACACGCCTCGACATGCCAGCCCGAGAACGTCGCACGCACCGGCATCACCGGCACGTCGGCCGATGCAGGCAGCCCCGCGAGCGCATGATCGCGGATCTGCCCCGGAAAGACATTGCGCCATGCCGCCTCGACACGTCCGGCCGGATCGATCGACATGGCGATGCGGCAACATTCGCACGTGTGATCGGCAACCTTGCGTTCCGGCCCGAACGATGCGCCGCCATCTTGCGACACCACATAGTAGACAGCCGCGCCGTCATACGCCTGGCCGGCCCGCTTCGCTTCGACAAGATCGCGCTTGTCGATCCACGCAATGAAAATGCGGCCCGCCGGATCGACCGTCATCATGTCGAAGCGGTGCGTGATCGCCTGCCGGTCGCGATGCACAGTGACGGGCACACTCCATGTCGCACCGCCGTCGAGCGAGCGCGAGAAACGCACCATGCCCGTATAAGGCGCATCGAGCGGCATCGACCACGATACGTAGACCGCGCGTCCGTCCGGACTCGTCGCGATCTTGGGGCGATTCTCGGCGCTGGTGTAGATCAGCTCCGCCATCGCATTGACCGTCACGGGAGCGGATAGCGTGCGGCCCGCGTCGTCGGAATGCGCGACGACGACATGCGCCCCTTCGACCCACGTCACCCACAAGCGATGCCGGGCGTCGAACGCGGCGCCGGTCGCAAGCGGCTGTTTCTGCTGCTGCGCCGCCGCGCTCATGCCCGCGTGCGCGGCGTGCGTATCGGCGGACGCGGCCGGCTCGTGCGCACCGGCAGCCGCCATTGCAGCGAGCCAGAGCACACAGCCTGCCGCGAATGGTTTCACAGCGACCATTTCAATTCTCCATAGAAGGTGCGGCCCGGATACGGGTGGAATACGTAGTAGCGCCGGTCCGTCAGGTTATCGATGCCGAACGACGCGACCCAGTGACGATCGAGGCGATAACGCGCCTTCAGATCGACGACCGTGTAGACGCTGGTGCCGCCGTACACGCAGGGATTCACGTCGCTGTTGTCGAGCGTGTTGAACTGCCGCCCCGAATAGCGGACGCCGACGCTGGCGAGCCAGTGCTCATCGAAGCGGTATGACGCGAGCAGGTTCGCGCGCACGCGCGGAATGCGTGGAAAGCGCGAGCCGACATACGCGGCATTGGCGGAGTCGGCCAGGATCGGCGCATGGGTGGCGGAGACGTTCGCATCGATGTCGAACCCGTTCAGCCCGACGTTCTGCCCGCTGAACGCGAGTTCGACACCGCGCACGCGCACACGATCGACGTTCGAGATATTCGTGACCGTCGATGCGCCGGACACCGTGGTCTGGCTGTAGATCGAATTGCGCAGGTCGCTCTGGAACACACTCGCGCGCACAGTGCCGACGCCGACATCGCGCTCCGCCGTGAAATCCCAGTCGATCGCCTTTTCCGGTTTCAGGTCCGGGTTCTGATTGACGATCGCGTTGTTCGAAATCGTCCCCTGGAATAGTTCTCCGACCGTCGGGAAACGCGTGCCCGTCGCGAACGACACCCGGAAGCGCCAGACGTCCGTCGCATCCCATTGCAGCGCAACTTTCGGCGACAGCGCGTTCGCGCTGCGATCCGCATAACCCAGCGTGCCGCTCACATTGCCGAGGGCGCCGTCGAACGCGTCCCAGCGCT
>NZ_JAHACR010000201.1 GCF_018375725.1 Burkholderia sp.
TCAAGCCGGGCCTGTCGCTTCGGATCAACGCGATCTTCGTCATCGCGACGATCCTCCTGCTCATTACGTTCAAGCTGCAGCATAGCGGTGCGTCGAAAGCGGCGCGCACGCAGCGCATTCTCGGCATCGCGTCGCTCACGCCGCTGCTGATCGTGGGTATCGTGCCGTTCGTGACCGGCGATGTGCCCATGTCGAACCTGTTGCCGCTGCTGCCGCTCGGCCACGACGCGCATGGCAACCTGACCGCCGGGACATTCGGTGCGTGGAACGGGCAGGGCGTCGTGATGGCGCTCGGTGCGATGTTCATGGCCGGCTGGGCATCATACGGCTTCGAAACCGCCGTGTGCTACACACGGGAATTCCGCGATCCGCGCCGCGACACCGCGAAGGCGATCTTCTGGTCGGGCGCGCTGTGTCTCGTCGTGATGACGCTCGTGCCGATGGCGTTCCAGGGTGCGCTCGGCACGCAGGCGATGCTCGATCCGGCGATCGGCGACGGAACCGGCGTCGGCGCGGCGATGGCGAAGATCGTCGGCGGCGGCGCATGGGTGGCGAACGCGCTCGTCGTCATGCTGATGCTGTCGATCCTGCTGATCGTGATGACCTCGATGATGGGTTCGTCGCGCACGCTGTATCAGGCGTCGGTCGACGGCTGGTTGCCGAAATACCTGTCGCATGTGAACGAGCACGGCGCGCCGACGCGCGCGATGTGGACCGATCTCGGCTTCAATCTCGTGCTGCTGATGATGTCGGACTACATGACGGTGCTGGCGATCTCGAACGTCTGCTACATGCTGTTCGTGTTCCTCAACCTGCAGTCCGGCTGGATTCACCGGATGGATCGCGGCGGCTGGGACCGTCCGTTCCGTTGCCCGACATGGCTGCTCGTCGCGGGTTCGATCTGCGGCTACGCGAATCTCGTCTATGTCGGCGCAGGCGCGAACCTGCAAGGCGACGGCACGCTGCGAAATGGCCTGATCGCGATGCTGCTGATCGTGCCGGTATTCATCTATCGCCACTACTGGCAGGACCGCGGCCGTTTCCCGGCGCAGATGCTGCGCGACATGGAACTCGACGTGCCGAAGCGCAGCATGTGGCTGAATCTTGTGCCGTATGCGGCATTGGTCGCGGCCGCGTTGACGATCTGGCTGTCGTACTACTTCGCCTGGGTCAGGTAAGCGCGCGGAAGAAACGGATCGTCCGCCGGGCCCGAATATCGCACACGGGCCCGGCGGACTTTTTTTATGCGCGCCGCGGTGCATGAAAGAAAGCCCGACCTGTGCGGACAGGTCGGGCTTTCGTCATCTGACGCGGCGAATTATGGAAAAACGACCGTCCGATCGCCGTTCAGGAACACGCGCCGCTCGATGAACGCCTTCACCGCGCGCGCGAGCGTGATGCACTCGACGTCGCGGCCGACCGCGAGCAATTGCTCCGGCCGCAACGCATGGTCGACGCGCTCGACGACCTGTTCGATGATCGGCCCTTCGTCGAGATCGTCGGTGACGAAGTGCGCGGTCGCGCCGATCAGCTTCACGCCGCGGGCATGCGCCTGGTGGTACGGTTTCGCGCCCTTGAAGCCGGGCAGGAACGAGTGGTGGATGTTGATCGCGCGGTTGGCGAGTTTCGCGCTGGTGTCGGCGGACAGCACCTGCATGTAGCGCGCGAGGATCACCAGTTCCGCGCCGCTCGTCTCGAACAGGTCGAGCCATTGCGCTTCCTGCCGCGCTTTCGTTTCGGCCGTGATCGGGAAATGGCGGAACGGCAACCCGTGCTGCGTGGCGAGCGGTTCGAGGTCGGCGTGATTCGACACAATGCCGACGATATCCATCTTCAGCTCGCCCATGCGCCAGCGGAACAGCAGATCCGCGAGGCAATGCTCGAGCTTCGACACCATGATCAGCACCTTCGGCCGCGCATTGACATCGTGGATCGCCCACTGCATGTCGAAGCCGGTGGCGATCGGCGCGAATTCGTTTCTCAATGCATCGATGCGAAGGGAGGTTTCGTCGGCCGGATGGAACACGCAGCGGACAAAGAAGCGGTTGCTGAGATCGTCGTCGAACACGTTCAGCGCATCGACATAGCAGCGATGCCGGTCGAGAAAGCCGACAACGGCGGCGACCTGCCCGGCAGCGCTCGGGCATGACAGCGTCAGGACGAATTGATCGGGGCGTGGGGCGGCGGTCATGAGGCTCCTCTGTTCGGGGTAAGCGATTTTGGCGGCGGCGCGTGTCGCGGCGAGCCTGGCAATGGCGATGCCCAAGTTAAACAGGCCAGATCGAAAGCGGATAGAACCGACCCGCCGTGTGGCTGGTATCGGCGCGTCAGCCGGACACGCCGGGCCGCGCGTGATGACGGGGCGTGACATGGCCTGCATCCGTCATCCGTATTTACCCGCGCAGTCGTATCTGGACCATTTGCTGTCGCCTTCAGACGGGTGACGCGAAATATGGGTTTGTACTTTTTCGTTCATGCCTTCGCTATTGCGAAAAGCGAAATGAAGGGGTCGTCGGTTGTAAGGAATTCGAAACTAACGCACAAGCATCGTCGCGAAACAGGTCTGGGGTCTTCTTTCCAACGAATGGTCAGGGAGGGTGGTCGATAATGAGAAAGTCGAAAGTTGCCGTGGCCGCCGCGCTTGCATGCGCGGCCGCTTGCGTACCCGTGATGAGTCATGCGCAGAGCAGCGTGACGCTGCATGGCACCGTCGATGCGGGCGTGACGTGGGTGAATAACAGCGGCGGCGCGCACGTCTTCAAGTTCGACGACGGCATCGCTTACGGCAACCGCTTCGGTTTCAAGGGCGTCGAAGACATGGGCGGCGGCCTGAAGGCGGTCTTCGCGCTCGAAAACGGCTTCCGTCTCGGCACCGGCCAGCTCGGCTTCGGCGGCACCGAATTCGGCCGTCAGGCATACGTCGGCCTGCAGAACGACTGGGGCACGCTGTCGTTGGGCAACCAGCTCGACATCACCAACGAACTGGTGTCGGTCTACAACATTTCCGCGTGGGCCAGCGGCTATGCGATCCACCAGGGCGACTTCGACCGCTTCAACGGCGACCGCCTGCCGAACTCGGTGAAATTCATGTCGAACGAGTTCGGCGGCTTCCGGTTCGGCGGGATGTATTCGTTCGGCAATGTCTCCGGCAACTTCCATCGCAACAGTGCATGGAGCGTCGGCGCGAGCTTTACGCGAGAGGGATTTTCGATCGGCACGGCCTATACGCGCCTGAACAATCCGTTCGGCATTTACTCGTTCGATCCGTACGCGATGATCGGCACGAAGACCTTCCTCGGCCAGCAGACCGTCACCATCGATCCGGTGACCGGCGAGCGGACCGACCTGTTTGCGAACACGCCGGCGGCCGTCGACAGCCAGGGCACGTTCGGCATCGGCACGAGCTACACGTTCAACCAGCTGACGCTGACGGGCAACTTCTCCTATACGACGATCAAGGGCTTCGGCAATACGTCGCACATGCAGGTCTACGAAGGTGGCGGCTCGTATCAGTTCACGCCGGATCTCAGCCTGCTCGCCGGCTATCAGCACACGCGCTTCGAAGGCCATCACTGGAACCAGGCTTCCGCGGGCCTGCATTACCTGCTGTCGAAGCGCACCGACGTCTATATCTCCGGCGATTATCTGCGCGCATCGAAGGACGTCGATGCGGTGATCGGCTACAGTTTCACGCCGTCGACGACGCAAACGCAGGCGGATGTGCGGATCGGTATCCGGCATTCGTTCTGACCGGTTTCGGCAAAGCGGTCTTCATCGAATCTCTCTTGGACGCGAACTTCGGTTCGCGTTTTTTTACAACCGGGGTGGCGCAAAGAACAGGTGAGACGGTCTTCTGTGCGAATGAGACGGGGATTGCGCCGCGCATGTGCAATTCCCGAAAAAGAAAGGATTGAGTCGTTATTTTGTGTGACGAATAAATCATGAAAATTACGAAATCCAATCACATCATTGCGCCATCCTTTCTGTAATTTTCAGAAATACCGCGCCGGTTCATGATGGGATCGTTATCAATTGAAACAATCTGAAAACCATGGAATGATATCGATTCTCATTTAAAGATCGATTCGTCGATTCCAGACCAACCGTAGCCAGCATGACGCCGCCTGCCGTTCCGGAACGCCAGCGGCCAGCCAGCCATCGTTTCCGTGCCGGTGCCGCGCGACCATGCGTGTGCGCACGGAGCCGCTTTTTCTGATTGGAACCCCATGTTGAACAGGACTCCGCTCGCGAGTGCGCTCGCGCTGGCCTTTGTCGTGCCTTTCGCTTCGCCCGCACTTGCGCAGAATGCGGCTGCCACGCCGTCGTCGGCCGCTGCTGCGGCCTCCGTGGCCTCCGCTGCGTCTGCCGCTTCCGCCGCATCGGCCGCAGACAGCGCGCCGGCCGGGCAGGGCACGCTTCCGGCCATTGCCGTGTCCGAGCAGGCGATCAAGCAGGACTTCCAGGCCGAGCGCGCGACCGTGGGCGCGAAAACGCCGACCGCGTTGCGCGACATTCCCCAGTCGGTCACGGTGATCAACAAGGCGCTGATCGAGTCCCAGGGGCTCACATCGTTCCAGGACGCGCTGCGCAATGCGCCGGGCATCACGATCGGCGGGGCGGAAGGCGGCCAGATCGGCAACAACATCAACCTGCGCGGTTTCACCGCACAGAACGACATTTATCTCGATGGTTTTCGCGATCGCAACCAGTACTACCGCGACACGTTCGATCTCGAATCGGTCGAAGTGCTGTACGGCCCGTCGTCGATGCTGTTCGGGCGCGGCTCGACGGGTGGCGTGATCAATCAGGTGACGAAGAAGGCGAACCTCAAGCCGTCCGCCGAAGTGTCGACGACGCTCGGCACCAACGACCGCTATCGCACGAGTGTCGATCTGAACCGCCCGCTCGGCGAGACGTCCGCGTTCCGCATCAACGCGTTCGGCCAGTCGCTCGGTTCGACGCGCGACGAGATGAGGAACAAGGACTACGGCATCGCGCCGGAGTTGCGCTTCGGCATCGGCGCACCGACCGAGGTGACGCTGTCCGCGCTGATCCAGCACAATTACGACATGCCGGACTACGGCGTGCTCGCCGTCAACGGCCATCCGGCGCCGGTATCGAAGGGCACGTTCTACGGTCTGACCGACGACCGCACGTTCCAGGATGTCCAGACAGTTTCCGCGCGCATCGACCACAAGATCAACGATTCGCTGAAGATCAGCAACCGCACGCAGTTCTCGCACTCGATGACCGACGCGCGCGAAACTGCGTCGGGCGCCGTGCTGACCGGGCCGCTTGCATCGAGCAAGGCGCTGTCGAACGGCAACTACACGTCGCTGCCGCTGTCGGCGCTGTACGTGAAGCTCGTGAGTCACGACCGCGTGATCGAGAACCACGCGATCTACAACGACACGATGGTGCAGTACCGGTTCGATACGGGCAGCGTGCGGCACGACCTCGTCGCCGGCGTCGAGTTCGGCCACGACAGCTATACGAACCAGGCATACACGCGCAGCAACCTGCCGATCGTGTCGCTGATCGATCCCGCCTATCTCGCATCGACGCCGTCGAATGCCGTGCAGACGGCGGCCAACCATGCCGAATCGGGTGCAACGTCGCTGGCCGGCTACGTGAACGACACGGTGTCGATCGGCAAGGCATGGAAGCTCGTCGGCGGCCTGCGCTGGGATCGCTTCCAGGCGCACATCGGCAATACCGTCAGTGCGCCGGCCTATGCGGCCCAGACGAATTTCTTCACCAGCGTGCGGGCTGGCGTGATCTATCAGCCGACGGACTGGCAGTCGTACTACTTCTCGTACGGCACGTCGTTCAACCCGTCGCTCGAAACGCTGACGGTGACGAACAACACGCAGAACCTGACGCCGGAACATACCAAGTCGTTCGAGGTCGGCGGCAAGTGGGACCTGCTGAACGACAACCTGTCGGTCACGTCGGCGTTGTTCCAGCAGGACAAGGACAACGCGCGCACGCTGACCTCGACGGGCGAATACCAGCTCCAGGGCGACATCCGCGTGCGTGGCTTCCAGGCGAGCGTGACGGGCCATATCTCCGAGAAATGGCAGGTGTACGGCAGCTATACGTATATGGACGGGACGATCCTGCACGCGCTCGACGGCACGCAGGGCAAGACGCTGGCGAACACGCCGCGCAATACGCTGACGCTGTGGACCACGTACGCGCTGACGCCGCACTGGGAGATCGGCGGCGGCCCGACGTACATGTCCAGCCGCTACGCGGCGAACACCAACTACGTGCAGGTGGGCGGCTACACGCGCTGGGACGCCACGGCCGCGTATCACGCGAAGCAGTGGGACGTGCGGCTGAACGTGCTCAACCTGACCAACAAGTCGTACTACGATGCGCTGATCCAGTCGGACGGCGGGCGTGCGGTGCCGGGTGTCGGCCGGACGTTCCTCGCGACCGTCGACTATCGGTTCTGAGCGGCACGCTCGCCGCGGGCGCGCCGTTCGTCATGACGGCGCGCCTCATCACGAAAGGGCAACGACGATGCTTGTACACATTCCGAACGTATTGACGCCCGAGCAGGTCCGCATGCTGCGCGATCGGCTCGATCATGCGGACGATGCGTGGGTCGACGGCCGCGTGACGGCCGGCTATTCGGGTGCGCCGGTCAAGCGCAACCAGCAGATTGCGGAGCACACGCCAATCGCGCGCGAGCTGGGCGACGTGATTCTGTCGGCGATCGAGCGCCATCCGCTCTTCATCAGCGCGGCGCTGCCGAATCAGGTCTATCCGCCGCTGTTCAACCGCTATGAAGGCGGGATGACGTTCGGCAGCCATGTGGACGGCGCCGTGCGGGTGCTGCCGAACGGCGTGAAGCTGCGCACCGATGTGTCCGTCACGCTGTTCCTGTCGGCGCCCGATGAATATGACGGCGGCGAACTCGTGATCGAGGATGCGTACGGCGTGCAGGAGATCAAGCTGCCGGCGGGCGACATGATCGTCTATCCGGCCACGAGCCTGCACCAGGTCACGCCCGTGACGCGCGGCGTGCGCGTCGCAAGTTTCTTCTGGGTGCAGAGTCTCGTACGCAGCGACGCGCAGCGTGCGTTGCTGTTCGACATGGACACCGCGATTCAGCGGCTCAACGCGAGCGATGCGGATGCGCAGGCACGCCGCAGCCTCGTCGGGTGCTATCACAATCTGTTGCGGATCTGGAGCGAGACATGAGTGCCGTTGAATTTGTTGAAACCGGCGCGGCCGTGTCCGAACCGAAGGGTGCCGGATCCGTGCGCGCGCCGCGCATGACGCCTGCGGCGCATGTGCGGTCGTCAGCGTAGCGCCCGGCGGTCGCCGCGCGGGCTCGCACCGAAGCGTGCGCGATACGTTCGCGAGAAGTGGGAGGGCGATTCGAAGCCACAGGCGACGCAGACGGCGGTGATCGTCATGTCGGTCTGCTGAAGGAGTTCGCGCGCGCGGTCGAGGCGCAGATTCAGATAAAAGCGCGTCGGCGTGTCGTTCAGCGTCGCGCTGAACAGCCGTTCGAGCTGCCGCCGCGTGACGGCGACTTCGCCGGCGAGCGCGTCGGGCCCGAGCGGGGTTTCCATATGCCGCTGCATCGTGCCGATCACCTGGATCAGCTTGCGGTTGTGCACGCCGTAGCGAGCGGCGATTTCGAGCCGCTGGCTGTCGGAGCGCTGGCGAATGCGGCTCACGACGAACTGCTCGGAAATGGCCGCCGCGAGATCGGCGCCATGCCGGCGTCCGATCAGGTCGAGCATCATGTCGATCGACGCGGTGCCGCCCGCGCAGGTGATCCGCCGCGCGCCGATCTCGAACAGCTCCTGTGTCGCATTCAGGTTCGGGTAGCGCTCGCGGAATGCGGCGAGC
>NZ_JAHACR010000202.1 GCF_018375725.1 Burkholderia sp.
CGTTCGAACGGGCGGCGGAGCGTCTGGCGGCCGGCGAGCCGCTCGACGAGGTGTGCTGGAACTTCCTTGCGCTCGACGACGCGGCGCGCTGCTTCCTGCTCGATGCGCAGGGCCGGCAGGCGGGGCGCAACGTGGTGCTGCGCGCCGATCGCGCGGCGCGCGAGACACGCTTTTTGCCGTTGTCGGACGCGCAGGGCGCGAACTGGCTGCGGCGGCCGTATTTCCGCGCGGCGATCGCCGAACCCGGCCGCGTGCAGGTGACGCGGCCCTATCTGTCGATCAACGAGGCATTGCCATGCGTGACGCTGTCGATCGCGCTTCGCATCGGCGACACGCAGCGTGTGCTGTGCGGCGATATCGACTGGGGCGAGGACGAAGACATCGGGCCGTACGCGTGATGCGTACGGCCCGCTCCGGGTGCGCGGACGCCGCCGCGCTGGCGCGGCGGCTGCCGGCTTAGTTCGCGGCCGGCGTCCGGTCGCAGCAGGATGCGCTTTCCTGCGGAATCTGCTGGGCGCTGTCGGCATGTATCCCGAGCCGGGCGAACAGCTGACGGTCGCGTTCCGATTGCGGGTTGCTCGTCGTCAGCAGCTGATCGCCGTAGAACATCGAGTTCGCGCCGGCGAGGAAGCAAAGCGCCTGCATCGAATCGTCGAGCTGTTCGCGGCCGGCGGACAGACGCACCATCGCCTTCGGCATCGTGATCCGCGCCACTGCGATCGTGCGCACGAATTCGAACGGGTCGAGCGGCTTCACGTTCTCGAGCGGCGTGCCTTCGATCGCGACCAGGTTGTTGATCGGCACCGAATCCGGATACGGGTTCAGGTTCGCGAGCTGCGCGATCAGGCCCGCACGCTCGCGGCGCGATTCGCCCATGCCGATGATGCCGCCGCAGCACACGTTGATGCCCGCATCGCGCACGCGGTCGAGCGTGTCGAGGCGATCCTGGTAGCTGCGCGTCGAAATGATCTGGCCGTAGAACTCCGGCGCGGTGTCGAGGTTGTGGTTGTAGTAGTCGAGGCCCGCATCGGCGAGCTGCTTCGCCTGTTCGTCTTCGAGCATGCCGAGCGTCATGCAGGTCTCAAGCCCCATCTCCTTCACGCCGCGCACCATCTCGGTCAGCGCGGGCATGTGGCGCTCCTTCGGGTTGCGCCAGGCGGCGCCCATGCAGAAGCGGCTCGCGCCGTTCGCCTTCGCCGCACGCGCGGCTTCCAGCACGGCGTCGACGTCCATCAGCTTTTCCGCCTTCAGGCCGGTGTCGTGATGCGACGACTGCGAGCAGTAGCCGCAATCCTCTTCGCAGCCGCCCGTCTTGATCGACAGCAGCGTCGACAGCTGCACGGCGTTCGCGTCGAAGTGCTCGCGGTGCACCTGCTGCGCGCGGAACATCAGATCGTTGAACGGCAGCTCGAAGAGCGCCGCCACGTCGGCGACGCGCCAGCGCGGCGCGGCCGGGGCGGCCACGGGGATCGCATCGGGTTGCGCGGCGGCGAGCGGGGTTTGGGTCATGTCGGTCATCCTGGATTCGGGTAGGGAATGAGTGGGTCAACGCTGCGCGGCGCGCAGCGAGTCGACGAGCGCGGCGATATCGAGCATCGCCGCGGCGGATTCGGGGGCGGCCGGCGTCATGTGCGCGATGCGGCCGAGCAACGGCGCACCGTGCTCGCGCGCGAGCCAGTCGCGGATCGTGCCGACGTTCTCGTCGGCGAACGTCATCGCCGGGTCGACATGGTTCGCGACCCAGCCGGCGAGCGTCAGTCCGCGCGCGGCGATCGCGTCGGCGGTCAGGAGCGCGTGGCTGATGCAGCCGAGCCGCATGCCGACCACCATCACGACAGGCAGGCCGAGCGCGACCGCGAGGTCGGCGGTGTCGCGCGTATCGGTGAGCGGCACGCGAAAGCCGCCGACACCTTCGACGACGACGACGTCCGCCCGCGTGAGCGCTTCGCGATGGCACGCGACGATCGTGTCGATGTCGATCGTCACGTTTTCCTGCGCGGCGACGATGTGCGGCGCGGCGGGCGCTTTCAGCAGGAACGGCGTGCGCAGGTCGGGCGGCAGCACGACATTCGCGGCCGCGTCGAGCTGGTCGGCGTCCTCGTTATGCCAGACGCCGTCGCGCAGGTACGCGCCGGCGGCGACCGGTTTCATCGCGGCCGCGCGCAGGCCGTGGCGCGCCAGGCCGTACAGCAGTGCGGCCGAGACGAAGGTCTTGCCGATCTCGGTATCGGTGCCGGCGACGAACAGCGAAAGCGGTGAATTCATGCGGCCTCGCTGGCTTCGATCAGCGCCGCTTCGAGCCGCGCCAGATCTTCGAACGAATGGGCGGCCGACAGCGAGATGCGCAGCCGCGACGTGCCGGCCGGCACCGTCGGCGGCCGGATCGCGGGCACCCACAGGCCGTGCGCGTCGAGCGCGCGCATCGCGGCGAGCGTCGCCTCGTTGCTGCCGATCACGAGCGGCTGCACGGCCGTATGCGAATCGACCGGCTGCCAGCGCGTCTTGCGCAGCAGCGCACGTGTGCGTTCGATCAGTGCGGCGAGGTGCGCGCGCCGCGCATCGCCTTCTGCGCCGCCGATCACCGTGAGGCTGGCCGATACCGCATGCGCGACGGCGGGCGGCGCGGCGGTCGTGAAGATATAGCTGCGCGCACGCTGGATCAGCCATTCGATCACCGTCTCGTGTGCGATGACGAATGCGCCCGCGACACCCGCGGCCTTGCCGAGCGTGCCGACATAGACCAGGTTCGGCGAGCGCAGTGCGGCCGCCGCGAGCGCGCCGCGGCCTTGCGGGCCGAGCACGCCGAAGCCGTGCGCATCGTCGACGACGAGCCACGCGCCGTGGCGTTCGGCCAGCGCGACAAGCTCGGCGAGCGGCGCGATGTCGCCGTCCATGCTGAACACGGTGTCGCTCACGATCAGCTTCGTCTGCGCGTCCGATGCGTCGAGCAGTGCGGCGAGCGCGGCCGTGTCCGCGTGCGGGTAGATCTGCACGTTCGCGCGCGACAGGCGCGCGCCGTCGATCAGCGACGCATGATTCAGCGCGTCCGAGAAGATCGTCGCGTCCTTGCCCGTCAACGCGGTCAGCGCGGCGAGGTTCGCCATGTAGCCGGTGCTGAAGTACAGCGCGCGCGGCGCATCGGAGAAGCCGCCGGCGAACGCGGCAAGCTCGTCTTCGAGCTGCGCGTGCGCGCGCGAATGGCCGCCGAGCAGATGCGAGCCGCCGCTGCCCGAACCGTAGCGCCCGGCGCCTTCGCCGAATGCGGCGACGAGCGCCGGATGCGCGGCAAGGCCCAGATAGTCGTTGCTCGCGAAGCAGACGATCTCGCGGCCGTCGACCGTCATGCGCGCGTCGCATGCGGTGTCGGCGATGCGCCGCATGCGGCGCAACCCCTGGGCGTCGAGATCGGCGAGGCCGCGTTGCAGCGTGTCGAGCAGATTCATTGCGCGACCTCTTCGAGTGTCGCGTCGAGCGTGTCGCGCGTACGCGCGGCAAGCCACGCGATGTCCGCATCGTCGACGATGTAGGGCGGCATCAGGTAGACGGTCGTGCCGATCGGGCGCAGCAGCAGCTCGCGCGCGAGCGCCTGCTCGAAGAAGCGCCGCGAGAAGCCGCGCGCCGCGTCGCCTTCCAGCGCGACGTCGAACGCGAACAGCGTGCCGCGCTCGCGCAGATGACGTACCTGGCGGTGCGCGGCGAGCGGCGCGAGCGCATCGCGCATCACCGCGGACTTGCGCGCGTTGCTGGCCAGCACGTCGTCGCGCTCGAACAGGTCGAGCGTCGCGAGCGCTGCGCGGCATGCGAGCGGATTGCCGGTGTACGAATGCGAATGCAGGAAGCCGCGCGTCGTGTCGTCGTCATAGAACGCCGCGTACACGTCGTCGCGCGTCAGCACGAGCGACAGCGGCAGATAGCCGCCGCTGATGCCTTTCGACAGGCACAGGAAGTCCGGCCACACGCCGGCCTGTTCGCACGCGAAGAAGGTGCCGGTCCGGCCGCAGCCGACCGCGATCTCGTCGGCGATCAGGTGTACCCCGAATTCGTCGCACAGCGCACGCAACCCGCGCACATACGCGGGATCGTGCATCGCCATGCCGGCCGCGCACTGCACGAGCGGCTCGACGATGAGCGCCGCGATATGCGGGCCGCGTTCGACGAACAGGCGCCGCACATCGGCGAGCGCGCGGCCCGCGACGTCGGCGGCCGTCTCGCCCGGCAGCGCCTTGCGCGCGTCGGGCGACGCGACGACATGCGCGTGGCGGATCAGCGGATCGTACGCGTCCTTGAACAGCGCGACATCGGTGACGCCGAGCGCGCCGATCGTCTCCCCGTGATAGCCGTTTGCCACGCAGACGAATTCGCGCTTGTCCGCGAAGCCGCGATTGCGCCACGCGTGAAAGCTCATCTTCAGCGCGATCTCGACGGCGGACGCGCCGTCCGACGCGAAGAACGCATGGCCGAGCATGCCGCCGGCGAGCGCGGACAGCCGCTCGGCGAGCTCGATCGCGGGCTCGTGCGTGCAGCCGGCGAGCATCGCGTGCTCGAGCGTGTCGAGCTGATCCTTCAGCGCGGCATTGATGTCCGGATTCGCGTGGCCGAACAGGTTGACCCACCACGAGCTGATCGCGTCGAAATACCGGCGGCCGTCACGGTCGTACAGCCATGCGCCCGCGCCGCGCGCGACGGGGATGAGCGGCAGCCGCTCGTGGTGCTTCATCTGGGTGCAGGGGTGCCAGACCGCGCGCAGACTGCGCGCGACCCAGGCGTCGGTTGCTTGCGTACTCAAAACGGCTCCCGTACAAAACGCGCGGCCGCGGCATCGCGGCCACACCGGAATACGGCGATGCCCGCGGACGGCGGGCAGGCAAAACGCCAAAACGCGGTGAGATTAGCGTGTTCCGCGCATCGATGCACTAGCGGTTACAAAGGCCGCCAAGCCTTGCGGGGCGGGAGTTCGGAGCAGATCGGAGCGTCTGGCGGCCATACGGCCGCGATGTCCGGAAAAGCGCGCAGATGACGACGGCAGAGTGAGCCGACCCGACGGAAAAAAACGTGGGGCCGGGGCTGGCTGAGGCGGCGTTGAAAACGGGGAGCGAGTGAAGAGGTGCGGCGCAGCGCCGCACGGTTGCGCGCCGGGCACGGCGCGTCAACGCGCGGTGCTGCGCGGCCTGCGAAACAGGGCAAACGGGAATGGTGAGTCAGGGGCAGGGCGATCAGCGCGACGCGAGCGCGTGCGTGGCCGGTGCGTCGCCGCCGTGGCCGGTATCGTTGTCGGCGGTTTGCGACGCAGACGTATTCCACACGACCCGGTCGTTCACCGCATACAGCCGGCACGATCCCGCGTCTTGCTTGGCGCAGTTGTCGAGTGCGAGCGCCATCGGATCGTCGCCGCCTTCGGCCCACGACCACGCGCCTTCGTCCGACACGGCGAAGGCGCGGCTCGGATGCTGGCTCAGGAAGCGGCGATAGCCTTCGCGGCCGGCGTCGTCGACGAACGGCACCGCATCGACGGCGTCGATCGATGCGTAGCCGGTCGCCTTCGGCTCATGGGGGTTCGCGACCGCGTAGCGCACCGCGGTCGGCAGGTTCAGCTGGGCGAGGAACGCGCTGACGGCCGGCCACCAGACCGGCACGCCGTCACGATCGACGACCAGCCGGTGCGCATCGTCCTTGTAGCTGCCGTAGTCGATGAATTGCGTGCGCGTGCCGTGCGACGCGTATGCGTTGTGCATCCGCGCGACCAGCGCCGGCGTCCACACCGAGTCGTTGTCGCCGTAGAGCCACACCGACGGTACGGCCGTGTGCGCCCCGTACTTGTCGAACGCGTCGACGAGATTGCGCTGCCAGCCGTCGCAGAGATCCTGGCGCAGCCCGCCGGAGAAATTGAGGATGCCGCGCACGCCGGCCGCCGCTTCGGTGCCGTACGCGAGCGACACGAGGCCGCCGTGCGACGTGCCGGCCACCACGACGCGCGACGCATCGACATACGGCTGGTGCGCCATGTAGCGGATCGTCGCGTCGACGTCGGACGCTTGCGCGAGGCCGTTCTTCGTCACGTTGCAGCCTTCCTGACGATACGTGCCGCCGGAACCGGCGAAGCCTTGACGGTTCGGTGCGATCACCGCGTAGCCGCGGCGCACGAATTCGCGCGCGAACGCAAGCGGACGGCTGCGCGGCTGCTGATGGAGATCGCCGGCATTCTTGCCGTGATTGAACACGACGAGCGGGAAGGGGCCGGGGCCGTCCGGCTTGAAGAGCGTCGCTTCGAGCGTGACCGCGCCCGATGCATCGGCCGGAATGCGAACGATCTGCTCGTTCAGGTTGGACGCGACTTGAGGAAGGTTCGCATCGCTGTAATCGAAGCGCTCGGCGCGGGCGAGCGGCCCGCCGGCGGTATCGGCGGCATCCGGCAACGTGCCGGCCAGAGCGGCCGACAGCGCGCTGGCCGCCATCCATCCTACCAATACCTTGCTGAACGCCATTCGTTAGCCCTGCCTGCTACTCAACCCGATTCAGGCTCATCCTAGCCTGACAAATTTGGGTTGTGCAATGCAGTAATAACCCGGCGTCTGCCACAGCAAGTATTTGTCAGCGCTCGCTTACATCGCCGTCGACATAGCGCCAGATCCCATGCTCGTCCCGCGTGAAGCGGCTCGTCTCGTGCAGCCGGTATGCGCGGCCGCCGACCTTGTAGCGGGCGACGAACTCGACTACCGCGTGCCGCTCGTCGGATTGGGCATGGTGTTTGATCGCGAGACCCAGCCAGCGCGGCGCATCGGGTGCGGCCGGGTCGGCATCCAGATCGGCGGGACAAGTGCGCGCGTCCCATGTCGCACGCAGATAATCGGTCGCGCCGAGCACATACGCGCTATAGCGCGAGCGCATCAACTCGAGCGCGGTCGGGGCGGTTGCGCCGCCGTCGATGAACCGGCCGCAGCACGCGGCATAAGGGGGTGCCGGCGTCTTGCCGACCGTATCGGGAGACGCGCCGCCGCACGGGCACGCGTCGGGGCGGGACACAATCATGCGAGAAGTGAGTGAACGAGAAAAAGGGGGTTACCAGCTCAGCGCGATGCCGTCGTACTGGAAAAAGCAGCCGTTCATGCGCGCGACGTCGGCGGCCGCTTCGGCGATCACGTGCCGCATGCCGGTCACGCTCGTCTCCGGGTCGATCGCCGCCTGCGTGCCGCCCATGTCGGTGCGCACCCAGCCCGGATGCAGCGCGATGCAGGCCGCGTGCCGCGTCTGCAGCGACGCGATGCGCAGCACGTCGTTGAGTGCGGCCTTGCTCGCGCGATACAGCCAGCCGGTGGTGCCGGTCGCTTCGCTGATGCTGCCCATCCGGCTCGACACGACCGCGAGCACGCCGCGTGCGTCCTCGACGAGCGGCAGGACGAGCGGCAGCAACTGCATCGGGCCGCGCACGTTGGTGTGCATGACCGTATCGAATTCTTCGGCGCTGACGGTTTCGACCCCTTCGGTGCGCGGACCGTAGACGCCCGACACGATGACCGCGGCGTCGAGTTGCTCGCCGTCGAGCTTCCGGCCGAGCGCGGCGATCTGCCCGGGCTGCGTGATGTCGAGCGCATGCGTGTGCGCGCCGAGCGCGCGCAGTGCGGCGAGCGATGCATCGTCGCGGGCGGTGGCGATCACATTCCAGCCGTCGCGCCGGTATTGCCTGACGAATTCGCGGCCAAGGCCGCGCGATGCGCCGACGATCAGTACGGTTTTCATGTTTGCCACTCCTTGCGGTCGTTCAAGTCAGTTCGATACCCGTCGCGGTTGCCTCGCCGCCGCCGTGACTACCGCGAATGCCGCGTC
>NZ_JAHACR010000203.1 GCF_018375725.1 Burkholderia sp.
GCCGCCGCGCTGGCGCTCGCGGATCGCCGGCCGATCGAAATCGTCAGCGTCGACTCGGCGCTCGTGTATCGCGACATGGACATCGGCACCGCGAAACCGTCGCGCGACGAGCGCGCGCGC
The DNA here is from genome assembly GCF_018375725.1 of Burkholderia sp. Lineage (GTDB taxonomy): Bacteria > Pseudomonadota > Gammaproteobacteria > Burkholderiales > Burkholderiaceae > Burkholderia. Next base: position 121 of record NZ_JAHACR010000203.1, read on the forward strand.
GTGCCGCATCACCTGATCGACATCATCGATCCGGCTGACGCCTATTCGGCCGCCCAATTCCGCACGGCTGCGCTGCGCCTGATCGGCGAGATCGCCGCGCGCGGCCGAACACCGTTGCTCGCGGGCGGCACGATGCTGTACTACAAGGCGCTGACGCAGGGATTGAATGATCTGCCGACCGCCGATCCGGCGGTGCGCGCGGAACTCGATGCGGATGCGGCGCGCGACGGCTGGCCTGCGCTCCATGCGCGGCTCGCGCAGGTCGATCCGGACACCGCCGCACGGCTCGCGCCGAACGATTCGCAGCGCATCCAGCGTGCACTCGAAGTGTTCATCCTGAGCGGCCAGCCGATGTCGGCGCTGCTCGCCGCGCCGCCGCGCGCGGACGACGAAGCGTCGCGCTACCGCTTCGTGCCGGTCGCGCTGGAGCCGTCCGACCGCGCCGTGCTGCATGCCCGGATCGCCACGCGTTTCGACGCGATGCTCGACGCGGGTTTCATCGACGAAGTCGAGCGGCTGCGGCGGCGTGAAGACCTGCACATCGGCCTGCCGTCGATGCGCTGCGTCGGCTACCGGCAAGCCTGGGAATACCTCGACGGCGCAACCGACTACCGGACGATGCGCGACAAGGGTGTGTTCGCGACACGTCAGCTGTGCAAGCGGCAGCTCACCTGGCTGCGCGCGATGCCCGAGCGGATCGTCGTCGATTGCATTGCGCCCGACTCGACCGCACGCACGGTCGATGCACTGGAACGGCTGCTCGACGCACCGGCGTCCTGAGCGAAACGGCAGGCACAAAAAAAACCTGGCAACGCACGCTGCCAGGTTTTTTACATCAGGCGCGGCCTGCGCGCCTGCGAACAATCGAACGAAACGCTCAGACCACGACGGTCTGCGCCTCGCCTTCGCGGCTCGCGCGCACGGTGCCGATCTTCCACACCTGCTCGCCGGCGTCCGTCAGCTGACGCACCGCCTCGTCGGCATCCGCCGCCGACACGATCACCGCCATGCCGATCCCGCAGTTGAACACGCGGTGCATTTCCGCGTCGGCGACGCCGCCATGCTCCTGCAGCCACTTGAACAGCGGCGGCAGCGGCCAGGCCTTCTGATCCAGCTCGGCGGTGAGGCCCTCGCGCAGCACGCGCGGAATGTTCTCGACAAGGCCGCCGCCCGTGATGTGCGCCATGCCCTTCACCGCGATTTTTTCCATCAGCGCGAGCAGCGGCTTCACGTAGATGCGGGTCGGCGCCATCAGCGCGTCCGCGAGCGAACGGCCGTGGAAATCCGCCGACAGATCCGGATTCGCACGCTCGATGATCTTGCGCACGAGCGAGAAACCGTTCGAATGGATGCCGCTCGATGCAAGGCCCAGCACCACGTCGCCTTCGGCGATCGTGCTGCCGTCGATGATCTTGCTCTTCTCGACCGCGCCGACCGCGAAACCGGCCAGGTCGTACTCGCCGTCCGGGTACATGCCCGGCATTTCGGCGGTTTCGCCGCCGATCAGCGCGCAGCCCGACAGCTCGCAGCCCTGCGCGATGCCCTTCACGACCGTGGCGGCCGTGTCGACGTCGAGCTTGCCGCACGCGAAGTAGTCGAGGAAGAACAGCGGTTCGGCGCCCTGCACGAGAATGTCGTTCACGCTCATCGCGACGAGATCCTGGCCGACCGTGTCGTGTTTGTTCAGATGAAAGGCGAGCTTCAGCTTCGTGCCGACGCCGTCCGTGCCGGACACGAGCACCGGTTCACGGTACTTCTTCGGCACTTCGAACAGCGCGCCGAACCCCCCGATTCCGCCCAGCACGCCGTCGCGCAGGGTTTTCTTCGCAAAGGGCTTGATCTTGTCGATGAGCGCGTCGCCCGCGTCGATGTCGACGCCCGCGTCACGGTAGGAAAGACCTTGGGCGTCGGGAGCGGATTTCGGAGGATTCATGGGGGAATGCGAGAAGGTCGGTAAAATGCGATTTTACCCGAAGCCGGCCGCTTGGCCGGAATTACTGCATCGAATCGCTACGGATCGCATCTTGCCCGACACGTCCCCGTTTTTCTTGCCACGCGCGCCGCGCGCGACACGGCGCGCCGGCGCATGCACGGCCGTTGCGGCAGCGACGCGCGATGCCGATCCGGCGCCCCGCAGGCTTCACCCCAACCGTTTCGCATCGTGACTGCTTCCCGTCAACTGACGCTCGATCTCGGCACGCCGCCTCCCGCGACGTTCGACAATTTCTTCGTCGGCTCCAACACGGAGCTGGTCGCACGCCTGCGCGGGCTGGACGCGGCGATCGCGGAAGGCCCGGTCGCCGACCGCACGCTCTATCTGTGGGGCGAAGCGGGCAGCGGCCGCAGTCACCTGCTGCAGGCGCTCGTCTACGACACGCCGCCGGGCTGCGCGCGCTACGTGAGCCCGCAAAGCGGGCTTGACGCATTCACGTTCGACCCGCGGCAGTCGATCTACGCGGTCGACGACTGCGACCGCCTGAACCCGACGCAGCAGGTCGCGCTGTTCAACCTGTTCAACGAGGTGCGCGCGCATCCGTCGAGCGCGCTGGTCGTCGCCGGCCCGGTCGCGCCGCGTGCGCTCGATGTGCGCGAGGATCTGCGCACGCGCCTCGGCTGGGGTCTCGTGTTTCACGTCGCGCCGGTGCCTGACGACGCCAAGGCCGCCGTGCTGCGGCAAGCGGCAAAAGAGCGCGGTGTCGCGCTGGCCGACGACGTGCCCGCCTATCTCCTCACCCATTTCCGCCGCGACATGCCGAGCCTGATGACGCTCCTCGACGCGCTCGACCGCTTTTCGCTCGAGCAGAAGCGCGGCGTGACGCTGCCGCTCGTGCGCGCGCTGCTCGCGCGTCTGGCGGCCGCGGGATGGCCGGCGGCGGTCGGTTCAAACCGCTTCGAGTAAAATGCGCACCCATGACTAATCTGGCACTCTTTGACCTCGACCACACGCTGATCCCGACCGACAGCGACCACGAATGGGGTCGCTTCATGGTGAAGCTCGGCATCGTCGACGCGGAAAGCTTCTCGCGTCAGAACGACCAGTTCTTCGCCGACTACAAGGCGGGCAAGCTCGACATCCACGCGTACCTGACCGCGATGCTCACGCCGCTGGCGAAGTATTCGCGCGCGCAACTCGCCGAGTGGCACGCGCAGTTCATGCACGAGGTGATCCGTCCCGCGATGCTGCCGGCGGCACTCGAACTCGTGCGTCAGCATCTGGACGCGGGCGACCTGTGCTGCATCGTCACCGCAACCAACGAATTCATTACGCGGCCGATCGCGACCGCATTCGGCGTCGACACGCTGATCGCGTGCGAGGTGGAAACGACCGACGGTCACCCGGATTCGCCTTACACGGGCCGACCGACCGGCACGCCGAGCTACCGCGAAGGCAAGATCGTGCGCACCGAAGCGTGGCTCGCATCGATTGGCAAGCACTGGGACGATTTCGCGCGCAGCTATTTCTATAGCGATTCGCACAACGACATCCCGCTGCTCGAAAAAGTCAGCGACCCGATCGCGACCAACCCCGACGACACGCTGCGCGCGCATGCTCGCGACCGCGGCTGGCGCATCCTAGACCTGTTCTGAACGTCGTGATCAAAAAACTCATTCGCAAGCTGCTCGGCCAGGACGACGCCGCGCAGAATCAAACCGACACCGCCGACGCGCCGAAGAAAGCCGCACCGGCGCACGCGCCGGCCGCTGCACGCGCGGCGAAAGGCACCCGCAGTCCTGCCGCCAGGAAGGCGCGCAGCCACGAGCCGACCGTCGTGCACGCAAACGTGCACGGCATCGATCCCGCGCTGATCTCGAGGAACGCCGTGCGCGTGACCGAAACGCTGCAGCAGGCGGGCTTCCGCGCGTTCATCGTCGGCGGTGCGGTTCGCGACCTGCTGCTCGGCATCGCGCCGAAGGACTTCGACGTCGCGACCGACGCCACCCCGACCGAAGTGCAGCGCCTGTTCCGCCGCGCGCGTCTGATCGGCCGCCGCTTCCAGATCGTCCATGTGCAGTTCGGCCAGGAATTGATCGAGGTATCGACGTTCCGCGCGCTCGTCGACGCCCCGCCCGCGGATGCGCAGAAGGAAGGCGCGGCGCCGGCCAGGCGCCTGAAGCGCGACGAGCTCGATCGCCGCACGCACGCCGTCGACGAGAGCGGCCGCGTGCTGCGCGACAACGTCTGGGGCGAACAGCACGAGGACGCCGCGCGCCGCGACTTCACGATCAACGCGATGTACTACGATCCGGCCATGCAGACGGTGCTCGACTACCACGACGGCATGGCCGACGTGCGCGCGCGCCTGCTGCGAATGATCGGCGACCCGGCCACCCGCTACCGCGAGGATCCGGTGCGGATGCTGCGCGTCGTGCGCTTCGCGGCGAAGCTCGGCTTCGACATCGAGACGCATACGCGCGCACCGATCAATGCGCTCGCGGACCTGATCAACAACGTGCCTGCCGCACGCCTGTTCGACGAAATGCTGAAGCTGCTGCTGTCCGGCCATGCGCTCGCGTGCCTGAAGCAGCTGCGCAAGGAAGGCCTGCATCACGGGCTGCTGCCGCTTCTCGACGTCGTGCTCGAACAGCCGCAGGGCGAAAAGTTCGTCACGCTCGCGCTGAACAACACCGACGCGCGCGTGCGCGCGGGCAAGCCGGTGTCGCCGGGCTTCCTGTTCGCGACGCTTCTCTGGCACGACATGCGCCAGCGCTGGGAGCAATACACGGCCGAAGGCGAGCTGCCGGTGCCTGCCCTGCATCGCGCGATGGACGACGTGATCGACATGCAGACCGAGAAGCTCGCGATCCACAAGCGCTACTCGGCCGACATGCGCGAGATCTGGGGCCTGCAGTTGCGTCTCGAGAAACGCTCCGGCCGCAGCGCGATGCGCCTGCTGGAACACCAACGACTCAGAGCGGGGTATGATTTCCTCCTGTTACGCTGCGAATCCGGCGAGCTGGACCCGACCATCGGACAGTGGTGGACGGAATTCATCGAAGGCGACGCGGCCGCCCGCGAGGCGCTGCTCACGCAAGGCGGCAGCAAGGACAAAGCGCCCCGCAAGCGGCGCCGCCGCGGCGGTGTGCGGAACCGCAAGCCGGGCGACAGCGCCGAACAGACGTCGGGCGGCCCGGCCGGCACGGAAGACTGACGCGCTCGCCGGCGAACGACGTAGGAAGTGATGCCATGACGGTTGCTTATCTCGGACTGGGCGCGAATCTCGGCGATGCGCGCCAGACCTTGAAGGACGCGGTGGTGTGTCTCGCACAGCAGCACACCATCGCGATTCTCGACAAGTCGAGCCTGTATCGCACGGCCCCGGTCGACGCGAGCGGCGACGACTACTACAACTGCGTCGTCAAGATCGACACGACGCTCGAAGCCCGCGAACTGCTCGCCCTCTGCCACAAGATCGAACATCACTTCGGGCGTGAACGCCCGTACCGCAACGCGCCCCGCACGCTCGACCTCGACATCCTGCTGTACGGCAGCGAGTCGATCGACGAACCCGACCTGATCGTGCCGCATCCGCGCCTGACCGATCGCGCGTTCGTGCTCGTGCCGCTCATCGAGATCGACCCGACACTCGACATCCCGGCGCGCGGCCGCGCCGAAACGTTCCTCGCCGCGGTCGCGAGCCAGCGCATCGAGAAAGTCCAGTCCTGCAAATGCCTGATTCAGAAGGCGCTCGCCGTCGACGGCGCAAGCGCTGACGAAAACCGCTGCCGATGAACCCCACGCCCCTGACTGTCACGGCGCCCGATCTGCGTGCGCCGTTTCGCTATCTCGTGATCGAAGGACCGATCGGCGTCGGCAAGACGACGCTCGCCGGCCTGCTCGCCGAGCGCTGGTCGATGCAGACGCTGCTCGAACGGCCACAGGACAACCCGTTTCTCGAACGCTTCTATCGCGACACGGCGCGCTACGCGCTGCCGGCCCAGCTCGCGTTCGCGCTGCAGCGCGCGCAGCAGGCGCATGAACTCGTCGCCACGCTGGAAACGGGCCGGTCCGTCGTCGCCGATTACATGCCGCAGAAAAACGAAATCTTCGCGCGGCTGAATCTGCCGGACGACGAATGGCAGCTCTATCGCGCACTCGCGACGCATATCGACGCGCCGAAGGACCTCTCGCGCGCCGCGGGCAGCGCGCCCGGCGCATCGGGCGATGCGCCGCATGCGCCCTCGCCCGATCTCGTGATCTACCTGCAAGCCAGCCCGGAAGTGCTGTTCGCGCGCATCCAGAAACGCGGCCTGCCGATGGAGCAGCAGATCAGCGACGCGTACCTGCGCAAGCTCGTCGACGCGTACAACGAATTTTTCTATCACTACGACCGCACCCCGGTGCTGACGGTCGCCGCGGAACACCTGAATCCGCTGGAATCTCCCGAAGATCTCTCGTTGCTGGTCGGGCACATCGAAACGATGCGCGGCCGCAAGGAATTCTTCGTCAAGGGCGAGACGACGCGCTGAGCGCCTCGCTGCTGTATTCACTCATCGAACCGGATCTCCCATGACCTATCTCCAGGAATCGACTCGGCCTGCCGTCACGGTGCCCAAACTGCAGGCGATGCGCGACGCCGGCGAGAAGATCGCCATGCTGACCTGCTATGACGCGAGCTTCGCGGCATTGCTCGACCGCGCCGGCGTCGACGTGCTCCTGATCGGCGATTCGCTCGGCAATGTACTGCAAGGCCAGACCACGACGCTGCCCGTGTCGCTCGACGACATCGCCTATCACACCGCCTGCGTTGCACGCGCGCAGCCGCGCGCACTGATCGTCGCGGATCTGCCGTTCGGCACGTACGGCACGCCCGCCGATGCGTTCGCGAGTTCGGTCAGGCTGATGCGCGCGGGCGCGCAGATGGTCAAGCTCGAAGGCGGCGAATGGCTCGCCGACACCGTGCGTTTTCTCATCGAGCGCTCCGTGCCGGTATGCGCGCACCTCGGCCTGACGCCGCAGTCGGTGCATGCGTTCGGCGGCTTCAAGGTGCAGGGCAAGACCGAGGCGGGCGCCGCCCAACTGCTGCGCGATGCACGTGCGATGGAGGCGGCGGGTGCGCAACTCGTCCTGATCGAAGCCGTGCCGGGCCTCGTTGCTGCCGAAGTCACGCAGATGCTGCGCGTGCCGACGATCGGTATCGGTGCGGGCGTGGATTGCTCCGGACAAGTGCTCGTGCTGCACGACATGCTCGGCATCTTCCCCGGCAAGCGTCCGCGCTTCGTGAAGGATTTCATGCAGGGTCAGCCAAACATTCAGGCGGCTGTCGAAGCGTACGTGGGTGCGGTCAAGGACGGCTCGTTCCCCGGACCGGAACACGCGTTCTGATGCAGAGCCGGCGGTGTGCCGCCGGCAGCGGATGTGAAAAAGCGCGACGCCCGTTTTAAGGCGCCGCGCTTTTTTTCATATGCCGGCCGCGTTTTCAGCGCGATACGTGCATCACCTCAGTTCGGCGTCGAGCGTACCGCGTAGCGCATTGGTCAGCAGCAGCGCCTCCGCGCGGGACAGGTCGTCGCGCGTCACGACGCGCTCCTTTGCCGCGAACGCCGGATCGTCCAGCAGCACGCCGCGCATCACGCCCGGCAGCACGCCGCACGACAGCGGCGGCGTCACCCACTGTCCGTCCAGCTTCACGAACACGTTCGAGCGGCCACCTTCCGTCAGCTCGCCGCGTTCGTTGAAGAACAGCATGTCGAAGC
>NZ_JAHACR010000204.1 GCF_018375725.1 Burkholderia sp.
TCCGCGCCGGCCCCGGCCGACGCACCGCTTTTCGACGGCCGGCCTTTCCTGGCGCGCCTGTCGCCGATCGACTGGCTGTTTGCGCTGGCGCTCGTGATCGGCGCCGGCTACGCGTTCGTGCACTACAACGCGCACATGGATTACTACGACAAGGCGGTGCTGTTCGGCACCGTCCCGGCGCTCGTCGCGCTCGGCTGGCGCTGGAAGCCGGCCCGGCTGCTGATGGCGTCGATCGCGGCGCTGTCGCTGCTGTCGATCCAGATCTATCACGGCGACCTGTCGCGCGCGGAGTCGGCGTTCTTCCTCAAATACTTCCTGTCCAGCCAGTCGGCGATCCTCTGGATGAGTGCGCTGTTCGTGCTCGCGACGGTGTTCTACTGGATCGGCACGCTGAGCCGTTCGGCATCCGGCGGCGCGATCGGGCAGAAGCTCACCTGGTTTGCCGTGCTGATGGGTTTCACCGGATTGATGGTGCGCTGGTACGAGTCGTACCTGATCGGTGCGGACGTCGGCCATATCCCGGTATCGAACCTGTACGAAGTTTTCGTGCTGTTCAGCCTGATCACCGCGCTGCTCTATCTGTACTACGAAGGCCATTACGGCACGCGCGCGCTCGGCGCATTCGTGCTGCTGGTCATCAGCGCGGCGGTCGGCTTCCTGATGTGGTATTCGATCGCGCGCGACGCGCAGCAGATCCAGCCGCTCGTGCCGGCGCTGCAGAGCTGGTGGATGAAGATCCACGTGCCGGCGAACTTCATCGGCTACGGCAGCTTCGCATTGTCGGCGATGGTGTCGGTCGCATACCTGCTGAAGGAGCGTGGCGTGCTGGCCGATCGTCTGCCGTCGCTGGAGGTGCTCGACGACGTGACGTACAAGTCGATCGCGGTCGGCTTCGCGTTCTTCACGATCGCGACGATCCTCGGCGCGCTGTGGGCGGCCGAAGCGTGGGGCGGCTACTGGAGCTGGGATCCGAAGGAAACCTGGGCGCTGATCGTCTGGCTGAACTATGCGGCATGGCTGCACATGCGCCTGATGAAGGGCTTGCGCGGCACTGTCGCGGCATGGTGGGCGCTGACGGGCCTCATCGTCACGACGTTTGCCTTCCTCGGTGTCAACATGTTCCTGTCCGGCCTGCATAGCTACGGCAAGCTGTAAGATTTCCGACGCCCGCCCGACTAAAGACCGCCGACGCACTGCGTGCCCGGCGGTTTTCTTTTGTAACAGGCGGGCGTCCCGGACGACGAACGGTGCAAGATGGTCCGGGTCGAACGCTCATGAAGCACGCGTTGCGGCGTGCGCAGGAGGCGCAACATCATGTGGATCAAACGCCCTTTCCGGATTGCGTTGAGCGGTGACGACATTGCACGCAGTGAAATCACGCCGCGCGCAATGTTCGAGCGCCGCCGGCGTGTGCTGCAGGCCGCGGGCATCGCGGCGGCGGGCGGCTTGCTGGGCGGCAGCGGCGTGGCGCTGGCCGCGTTGGCGTCGCCTGACGCACGGGCGGCGAAGCTGGCGGCGAAGGCCAATCCGAAATTTGTCGTCGCCGACAAGGCGACGCCGTTCAAGGACATCACGTCCTACAACAACTTCTACGAGTTCGGCACCGACAAGAGCGATCCGGCGCACTATGCCGGGTCGCTTCGTCCGCAACCCTGGCGGGTGAGCGTGGAAGGCGAGGTGCTGCACCCGAAGGTGTTCGGCATCGACGAACTCCTCAGGCTCGCGCCGCTCGAGGAGCGTGTCTACCGGCTGCGCTGCGTCGAGGGATGGTCGATGGTCATTCCGTGGATCGGCGTGCCGTTCGCCGAACTGGTCAAGCGCGTGCAGCCGACAGGCAACGCCAAGTACGTGCAGTTCATCACGCTCGCCGATCCGTCGCAGATGCCCGGCCTGTCGACGCCGGTTCTTGACTGGCCGTATTCGGAAGGCCTGCGAATGGACGAGGCGATGAATCCGCTGACGCTGCTGACCATGGGCGTCTACGGACAGGTGCTGCCGAACCAGAACGGCGCACCGGTGCGCATCGTCGTGCCGTGGAAATACGGCTTCAAGAGTGCGAAGTCGCTTGTCAGGATCCGTTTCGTCGACAAGCAGCCGCCCACCAGCTGGAATACTTATGCGCCGAACGAGTATGGCTTTTACTCGAACGTCAATCCGAACGTCGATCATCCGCGCTGGAGTCAGGCGACCGAGCGGCGCATCGGCGAGGACGGCTTCTTCACGCCGAAGCGCAAGACACTGATGTTCAACGGTTACGGAGATCTGGTCGCGTCGATGTATCAGGGCATGGATCTGAAGAAATTCTTCTGACGTTCAATGGTGGGAAACGACATGCAACCCTCGACACTCACGCCCTCGCCGGTCGCGGACGTCGCCGGGCGCCGGCCGGGCGGCGCGCGCGCGGTTGGCGCGCCGCGCTGGATTGCGCCTGCCAAGGTGGCGGTCTTTGCGGCCGGTCTGTATCCGCTCGGACGCCTCGTGCTGTTCGGCCTGACCGACCGGCTCGGCGCGAATCCGATCGAGTTCGTCACGCGCTCGACCGGCCTGTGGACGCTCGTGATGCTGTGCATCACGCTCGGCGTCACGCCATTGCGCCGCATGACCGGCATCAACGCGCTGCTGCGTTTTCGCCGGATGCTCGGGCTGTTCGCGTTCTTTTACGCGACGCTGCACTTCACGACTTACTTCTGGTTCGACAAGTGGTTCGACCTGATGGCGATCGTGAAAGACGTCGGCAAGCGGCCGTTCATCATGGTCGGCTTTGCCGCGTTCCTGCTGCTGATCCCGCTCGCCGCGACGTCGCCGCGCGCGGCGGCACGCCGGCTCGGCCGCCATTGGGGCACGCTGCATCGCGCGATCTATGCGATCGCGCTGTTCGGCGTCCTGCACTTCTGGTGGATGAGAGCGGGCAAGCACGATCTCGCGCAACCGAAGCTGTACGCGGCGATTGTCGCCGCGTTGCTCGGCTGGCGGCTGGCAGCCTGGGGGTGGCGGCACGTGCGCGGCTAGCGGGCCGTGGGGCGCCGGACAAAACGAAAGGCGATGGCCGGACGGTCATCGCCTTTTTGCTGTTTTGTGCGCGGATTGCCTTGCGTGGCGTCATGCGCCCGGTGGCGGCACGCGTGCGCGAACGGCTGCCGCGATCGCGTTACTGCGTGCGTGCGGAACCGGATGCGGGCGTCGGCGCGACTGCCGCGGCGTTGTCGTTCGCGGACGCGGCGCTGTTGCTCGATAGTTCCGGCGACAACATCAGCGGCGTACCGGGCATATCGGGCATGCTTTCGGACGATGCGGTCTCATCGCTCGGCTTGACGTCCGACGGCGGAGGATCCCGCTGTTCGATCGGCTTTTGCGGCAGCGGCGGCACGTTCGGCAGGTAGAGCGGGCCACGTTGGCCGCAGCCTGCAAGAATCGCCAAAGCCGCTACAATCGCGCTCATCCGGAAAGCGAGTCGCATGATCGTCCCTGAACAATTGAATCGATAGAGTTTAGCATGTCCGATACCGAATACCTGACCCGTGCCGAGGCCGTCCTGGCGGCCGTCGAACGTACCGTGGACGCCGCGAATGACGGCGATCACGATATCGATCTCGAACGCAACGGCAGCGTTCTGACGCTGACGTTCGAGAACGGCTCGAAGATCATCGTCAACCTGCAGCCGCCGATGAAGGAAGTGTGGATCGCCGCGAAAGCGGGCGGATTCCATTACCGCTATGTCGACGGCGCCTGGCGCGACACGCGCAGCGGCGCGGAGTTTTTTGCGGCGCTGACCGAGTACGCGACACAGCAGGCGGGGATGCCGATTGCGTTCAGTGCCTGACCGCGCGGCGGGCGTCGTATGAAAAAAGCGGCCTCGGCCGCTTTTTTCATGGTCGCGCGGCCGGTCAGTGGCCGCGGAACAGGTTCATGATGTCCTGCTTTTCCTGTTCGTCGACGTGCGGCGGTTCTGCTTCCTCACCTTCTGCCGACGCGGGCGCCTGCGGGACGCCGACCGACGACACGAAGCCGTGACCCGGCGTGAAGTCGGTGAAGTACAACTCGCCGCCGAGCGTCTCGACGCCGTCCGGCATCGCCGGCTTGTACTCCGGCACGCCCTTCAGCGCCGCGCTCATGTAGTCGATCCACACCGGCACCGAGAGGCCGCCGCCGGTTTCGCGGTCGCCGAGGCTGCGCGGATTGTCGTAGCCGATCCATGCGATCGCGGCGAGCGTGTGCTGGTAGCCGGCGAACCACGCGTCGTGCGAATCGTTCGTCGTGCCGGTCTTGCCTACGAGGTCGGTGCGCTTGAGTACGTTGGTGCGTGCGCCGGTGCCGCGCTGCGCGACGCTTTGCAGCAGGCTGTTCATCACGTAGGCATTGCGCGCCTCGATGGCGCGCGGTGCGTTCTGCTCGGCGACGAGCGGCTGGGCGCGCACGACGATGGCACCGTTCGGATCGGTCACTTCGGCGATCAGGTACGGATTGACCCGGTAGCCGCCGTTCGCGAACACCGAGTAGGCGTCCGCCATCTGCAGCGGCGTGACGAGGCCCGCGCCCAGCGCCATCGGCAGATAGGCCGGATGACGTTCCGCATCGAAGCCGAAACGCGTGACGTACTGCTGCGCGTACTTGGTGCCGATGTAATTGAGGATCCGGATCGATACGAGGTTGCGCGAACGTTGCAGCGCGGTGCGCATCGACATCGGCCCCTCGAAGCCGCCGCCGTAGTTCTTCGGTTCCCACGGCTGGCCGCCCGTTTCCGCGGCGCTGAAGAACAGCGGGCCGTCGTTGATGATCGTCGCCGGCCCGAGCCCCTTGTCGAGCGATGCGGAATAGATGAACGGCTTGAACGACGAGCCCGGCTGCCGCCATGCCTGCGTGACGTGATTGAACTTGTTCTTGTTGTAGTCGAAGCCGCCGACGAGCGAGCGGATCGCGCCGTTCTGCGGGACGATCGAGATGAACGCGCCTTCGACCTGTGGCAGCTGCGTGATCGCCCACTTGCCGTCGTCGTTCTTGACGACGCGCACGATCGCGCCCGGCCGGATGCGGCGGTTCGGCTGCGCATTGGCCGACAGCGCGCTCGACGCGAAGCGCAGGTTGTCGCCTTCGATCGTCGCGCTGCTGCCGTCGATGAACGCGACACTGATCTGACGCGGGCTCGCCGCCGTGACGACCGCCGCGACCAGCTCGCCGTTGTCCGGATGCTCGAGCAGCGCGTCGTCGATCGCCTGCTCCCGCTCGCCGGCGCTGTCCGGCAACTCGGTGAAGCTTTCCGGGCCGCGATAGCCGTGGCGCCGCTCGTAGTCCATGATGCCCTTGCGCAGCGCACGGTAAGCGACCGCCTGGTCTGCGGAATCGATCGTCGTGACGACGTTGAAGCCGCGCGTATAGGTTTCCTCGCGGTATTGCGCGTACATCATCTGGCGCACCATTTCCGCGACGTATTCGGCGTGCACGCTGAACTCGCGACCCGCACCCTTGACGACAAGCGGCTGCGCAATCGCCTCGTCGTACTGTTCGCGCGTGATGAAGTTCAGCTCGAGCATCCGCTGCAGGATGTACTCCTGACGCACCTTCGCGCGCTTCGGATTGACGACCGGGTTGTACGCGGACGGCGCCTTCGGCAGGCCTGCCAGCATCGCCGCCTCGGCGAGCGTCAGGTCTTTCAGGTCCTTGCCGAAATAGATCCTCGCGGCGCTCGCGAAACCGTACGCCCGCTGCCCGAGATAGATCTGATTCATGTAGACCTCGAGAATCTGATCTTTCGTCAGCGCGCGCTCGATCCGGTAGGCGAGCAGCATTTCATAGATCTTGCGCGTGTAGGTCTTTTCGCTCGACAGGAAGAAGTTGCGCGCGACCTGCATCGTGATCGTGCTCGCGCCCTGGGACGCATGGCCGTTCGTCAGCGCGACGAAGCCGGCGCGCACGATACCGGTGAGGTCGACGCCGCCGTGGTCGTAGAAGCGCGCATCCTCGATCGCGAGGATGGCCTTCTTCAACGAATCGGGCACATCCTTGAAATGGACGATGTCGCGACGCTCTTCGCCGAATTCGCCGATCAGCACGTGATCGGCCGTATAGATCCGCAGCGGAACCTTCGGACGATAGTCCGTCAGCGCGTCGAGGGAGGGCATGTTGGGCGCCGCGACGACGAGCGCATAGCCGAGCACCAGCCCGCCGCACACGACGAGCGCCACGCATGCCGCGAGAAGTCCGATCAGCGCCTTCATCCACCAGGGGCGGTTGCGCGGTTCCTCGGGAGTGTCGGGCGGGGGCGTTGAAGACGTGGATTGCATAGGCACACCAGAAAACAGTCCCGCGATTATAGCCGTGCGGTATGAATGGCCCGGCGCGGGCGGCCGGGGCGGGTGCAACCGCGGATTGCCGTCGTTTCAGCATAGCGCGCCGGCGGCGCCGTTCGCACGAGTTGGCCGATCGGCAGACTGCCGGTAGTGCTCGCCGCTGAGCAGAATGCAAACCGGGAAATGCGGCGTGGGCCGCAACGGTTTCGGGAGGCGGGATGGTCGAGCGATGGGCGGTGCGATTCGCGATGGGCAGGCGGACGGCGGCAGGAATCGATGTCGGCGCGAGCGAGGTGAGGGTGGCGGTGCTGAGCTGGCGCGGGCGCGGCGCGGACGTGCGGGTCGAGGGGCTCGAGGCGGAACCGTTCGCCCCGGCGGCCGGAGGCGATGACATGCACTGGGCGGCGGTCGGGCGCGCGCTGTCGACGGCCGTGTCGCGGCTGTCGGCCCGTGGTGTGCGGTGCGATGCGCGGGGCGTGATGGCGTTGCGCGACGACGAGCTGCATATCGCAGCGCTCGATCTGGCCGGGCGCGACGACGTCGTGGATGCGGCGCGGCAGGCGGCGGAGCGCGTGTCCGGGCTCGCGCCGGACAGTCTGGCATTCGACTGGCGGCATGAGGATGGCGCGCAGCCGGGGCAGATCGCGATTGCGGCAGCGCCGCAGGCCTTGCTGCAACGGCGGGTCGACGCGGCCGCGCTGGCCGGGGTCGACCTGACGGCGGTGGACGGCGAGTCGATCGCCGCGTTACGTGCGCTGCGTTATGCGGCGATGCACGAGCTGGATGCGCACGACGCGTCCTTCGTGCTGTGGTTTGGCGATGCCGGGGTGCGCGGCTGGTGGCTGGAACGCGGGGCTGCCGTACTGCGTTTCGCATTCCCGGACGGCGCGCATGCGGAATTGGCGGATGCATTGCGGGCTTTTGCGTGCCGGCAGCCCTGTTGCGCGATCGTTGCAGGCGACGATCGCTGTCTTTCCCGTTTCGGGGTGTCGGTCGCGGACATCGGCGATCTGCTCGGTGCGATTGCGTTGCCGTTCGAATGTGTGCACTGGGCTGGCGATATACCGGCTGGGACGCGCGATGTGCTGCACGAACCGGCATTCGCGGTGGCGTTCGGGCTCGCGTTGCGCGGGGTGTGGGAATGAGCACGGCAGGAATGTTTCCGGTGTCGGCGGAAGGGCCGCCGCCGTGGCTCGGCGGATTCAATTTGCTCCCGTATCGCGATCGCGCGGCACGTGCCGCGCGGCATCGGCGAGCCAGACGGTACTGCGTGGCGATCTTGCTCGGTGAGCTGGGCGTCGGAATCTGGGCGGGCGCATCGGCGGGGATGCGGGCGCATATCGACGCGGAGCGCACGGTGCTCGAAACGCGCCTGCGCCAGCTCCAGCCGCGTGTGGATGCGGCGGAGCGTGCTTCGCGAATCGCGGCAGCTATCGTTAAGCGACAGGCGCAGGCTGCGGGACTGGCGGCGCC
>NZ_JAHACR010000205.1 GCF_018375725.1 Burkholderia sp.
GCGTCACGAGCAGCGCGGTCGCGGCATCGAGCCGCGTCTTCAGCAGCACCTGACGCGGCGTCAGGTGAAACACCTTGTGGAAGTAGCGCTCGAGCTGCGCGACCGACATGCCCGCCATCTGCGCGAGCTGCTTCAGGTTGAGCGGCTGCACGTAATGATCCTGGATGTACTGGACCACATCCGCGAGCCTGCTGTAGGCCGGATGCGAACCTTCATGCGCCTTCAGGTCGCGCGAAATGCCCGCGAGGCCGACGACGCGCCCGCCCGGATCGCGCAACGGCTCCTTGCACGTCAGGCACCAGCCCGGCTGCCGGCCGGGATACAGATGCAGTTCGAGCTGATCGGTCAATTGATGGCCGGCGTTGATCGTCGCCATGTCCTGCTCGAAATAGCTGCGGCCGAAGCGACGCGGGAACACCTCGTCCGCGGTCTTGCCGAGCAGGTCGCGCTTTTCCTTGTAGCCGCAGCGCATCGCCAGCGTGCGATTGACAAGCGCATAGCGGCCGTTTGCATCCTTCACGAAAAACGCGACATCCGGCAATGCATCGAACACGGGTTCGAGCATCCGGAAGTGTGCGAGCATCGCGCCAAGATCGGCGTTGTCGGGCTGGTACGGCACGGTATCGGACGAACTCATGGACGGTACGGCAAGTAGGGGCGTCATCCCGGCATCCGCAAAGCGAGTGGCTGATGGCGTCGATTATAGAAGCGCCCGACCGCTGCGCAGGGCGCCGCATCGCCAGGACAGGACGACGCCCCGCGCATCGGGAAGTACGATCCGCGCGGCATCCGGACGTGCGCCGTTCGCCATCGTAGAAACCGTGCGACATCGCGTCTTGTCGCGATTGAGCATGCGGAATGACGATTTCGGCATATATCAGGGTTAGCGCCGATATGCCGAAATCGTCGCCGGCCACGCATCGAACACGCAAGACGCCCGCATTTTCGCTCAATAGACTTCATATCACGGTCACGAGACGACTCACGGCCCCACCCGATATGCAACGCGCAATGCGTGCCGCAATCGCCACATTGAATGCTGATTTCGGCACAGCGTGGACGAAGCGCGCGATGCCCGGCGCAAGCAGTCCGGCCGTCTGCCGCACATCGCTGCAGCGGCCGGCGCGGCCCGCCGCCGCGACGTCTCGCCCGGCTTGCCGCCGGCCGGCCAGCTGTCCGGCAACGGCCCAACCATGCCATCAAGGGGAAGTGAAAGTGAAGCTGAATGTATCGCACGTCGCGCTGGCCGTCGCCTGCGCACTGTCAGGCACCCACGCCATCGCCGCGGACGTTGTCAGGATCGGCTTCGCCGCGCCGCTCACAGGTCCGCAGTCGAACTATGGTTCGGACATGCAAAAGGGCGTGCAACTGGCGATCGCCGACTTCAACGCAACGCATCCGGCGATTGGCGGCAAGCCGGTCACGTTCGAACTCGACTCGCAGGACGACCAGGCCGACCCGCGCACCGGCACGACCGTCGCGCAGCGCCTGATCGACAACAACGTCCGCGGCGTCGTCGGCCATTTCAACTCGGGCACCAGCATCCCCGCATCCGACCTGTACGATCGCGCCGGGCTGCCGCAGATCTCGATGGCGACATCGCCGCAATACACCGCGCGCGGCTACAAGACGACGTACCGGCTGCTGACGAGCGACGCGCAAGCGGGCCGCATTGTCGGCACGTATGCGGTGAAGAACCTGCACTTCAAGCGCATCGCGATCATCGACGACCGCACCGCGTATGGTCAGGGCATCGCCGACGAATTCGCGAAAGCCGTGCAGGCGGCGGGCGGCACGATTATCAAGCGCGACTTCACGAGCGACAAGGCGCTCGACTTCTCCGCGATCCTGACCAATCTCAAGGGCATCAATCCGGACGCGATCTTCTACGGCGGCGGCGACGCCCAGTCGTCGCCGATGATCCGCAAGATGCGCCAGCTCGGCCTCAAGGCTGCGTTCATTACCGGCGAGATGTCGCGCTCGCCGACGTTCCTGAAGGTCGGCGGCGACGCGGCCGAAGGCGCGATCGTCTACATGGGCGGCCTGCCGAAGGAAAAGATGCCCGGCTTCGCCGGTTATGCGGCGCGCTACAAGGCGCGCTTCAATGAAGACGTGATCACGTACTCGCCCTACGCGTACGACGGGACGATCGCGCTGCTGACCGCGATGAAGAACGCCAACTCGACCGATCCGAAGGTGTACACGCCGTATCTCGGCAAGGTGTCGGTCAAGGGCGTATCGGCCGACAGGATTGCCTACGACAGCAAGGGCGACCTGAAAGACGCGCCGGTGACCATCTACAAGGTCGAGCGCGGCGCGTTCAAGCCGGTCGACACGATCGCCGGCAACTGACGCGGCCACGACGCACACGCGGCGCCGGGACGGCATACCGTTCCGTGCGCCGCGTGCCCTTTTCCCCGCCCGAATGCTTCCTCGGCTCGCGCCTGTCGTTGCGCATTTTGCGCTCCTGTAGAATCTCCCGAAACCTGTTTGACCGCTCGTCGCCGCCTGCCCGACCCGGGTCATGCGGTGCGTGTTCGGTGCTCTATCCGGCGCTCAGCACACCTCTTCGACGATGCACTCCGTGTTACCCACGCAGTACTGAAAACAACACTCGAAAACTGATCGTCCTGACCATGCAAGCTTCCGAATTGAACGGCGTCCCGCGCGCCGCAACACGCGCATTGACGCGCAGCGACTACAAGACCCTCAGCCTCGCCGCACTCGGCGGCGCACTCGAGTTCTACGACTTCATCATCTTCGTGTTTTTCGCGCCGGCGATCGGGCAGCTGTTCTTCCCGCACGATATTCCCGACTGGCTGCGCCTGCTGCAGACCTACGGCATTTTCGCGGCCGGCTATCTCGCGCGTCCGCTCGGCGGCGTCATCATGGCGCACTTCGGCGATCTGTTCGGCCGCAAACGGATGTTTACGCTGAGCGTGCTGATGATGTCCGTTCCGACGCTGCTGATGGGTCTCCTGCCGACCTACGACACGATCGGTCTCCTCGCGCCTGTCCTGCTGCTGCTGTTTCGCATCCTGCAGGGCGCCGCGGTCGGCGGCGAAGTGCCGGGCGCCTGGGTGTTCGTTTCCGAGCACGTGCCGGCGCGCCACATCGGCTATGCGTGCGGCACGCTGACCTCCGGCCTCACCGCCGGCATCCTGCTCGGCTCGCTCGTCGCGACCGCCATCAACAGCCATTACTCGACCGCGGAAGTCACCGCGTTCGCGTGGCGCATCCCGTTCCTGCTCGGCGGCGTGTTCGGGCTGTTTTCGGTCTATCTGCGCCGCTGGCTCCACGAAACGCCCGTGTTCGCGGAAATGAAGGCGCGCAAGGCGCTCGCGGCCGAAGTCCCGCTGAAGGCGGTGCTGCGCGATCACGGCCGCGCGGTGATCGTGTCGATGCTGCTGACGTGGATGCTGTCCGCCGCGATCGTCGTGGTGATCCTGATGACGCCCGCGCTGCTGCAAAAGCAGTTCCATCTGTCGCCCGCGACGACGCTGTTCGCGAACAGCATCGCCACGCTGTGCCTGACGGCAGGCTGCATCTGCGCAGGTTCGCTCGCTGGACGGATCGGCGCCAAGCGCGTGCTCGGCATCGGCGCGCTCGTGCTGGCCGCATGCTATTACCTGCTGTTCGCGCGAGTCGCCGCCGATGCGTCGACGCTGCCGCTCTTCTATGGCATCGTGGGCTTCATGGTCGGCACGATCGGTGCCGTGCCGTATGTGATGGTCAAGAGCTTCCCGGCTGTCGTGCGCTTCTCCGGTATTTCGTTCTCGTACAACGTCGCCTACGCGATCTTCGGCGGCCTGACGCCGGTGATCGTGTCGCTGATGATGAAGTCGAATCCGCTCGCGCCGGTGGTCTATGTGGCCGCGATCTGCGTGCTTGGCGCGATCGTCGCGCAATTCGCGAAGGACGCGCGCTGAACGCGCATCAGGTGTCATCCGCCGATCGAACCGATCGGCATGTCATGGCCCGGCGAGAAAGACACGGAACCGGGACGTGATCCCTACCGCGGCGGCACCACCGATCGCCCGCATCGCAGTGCGATGCCGGTGTCGCCGCGCAAGGCCCGCGGCAGGCGCGGCTCAGCGCAGGCCGCCATACGAGGTCGGGCGCCGCAAGCCGTCGATGCTCGCGCCGCCCGCGCCCGTCACGAACAGCAGCAGGAAACCGCCGGCAATCGCGACATTCTTCCAGAAATGGATCACCATCTCGTGCTGAACAGCGGGGTTCGTCGCATCCCAGAAATTGTGGCCGATCATCGCGGTCGCGATCGTGTAGACGGCCATCAGCAGCGCGAGCGGCTTCACCTTGTAGCCGACGATCAGCAGCAGCGCGCCCAGCGCCTCGATCGCGACGACGGCCGGCGCGACGAATTGCGGAAACGGCACGTTCATGCCCCGCAGATAGCCGACGAAATCGCCATAGCCCAGCAGTTTCATCACGCCGCCCCACAGAAACAGCGCGGCCAGCGCCAATCGCGCCAGGAAAATCACGCCGGAATCGACGGAACGCGTCATGCCTTTCTCCTCGTTGCAGTTCGGCGAGCCGCCCGGCGCGCAGCCCGCGCGGCTCGCAGGGTCGTCGACCCTGGCAAATGGGCCAGAATAGAGACTCTTTCCGTCGCGTCCAAGCAAAAGGTTGTAGCAAATCTTTACACGGCGCCGCGGCCGCCGCGCGGGTCAGCGGGGCGACGCGCTATCCGCATCGCTCAGCAGTACGCCCTTCTTGAAGATGCAGCACCCGTAGTCGCGCAGGTCGCCCGTGACGATCATCGCGTAGGCCTGCCGTGCACGCGCATAGAACGCGAAACGATCGATGCCCTGCAACGGCACCTCGCGCCCCTCCGCATGATCGACCTCGGCTTGCACCTCGCGCTGCACGGCCGGCAGCAGATCGGGATCGCCGACGACTTCCGTGCGCCGCGCGGGCGTGTCGACTCCGGGATCATGAACGGACTGCGTCACGTTACATGATCCCGGCCTTCCAGTGTGTTCGATCCGAGCGGACTGCGAGGTAGCGACGGGCAGATCGACGGAAAGACCTGCCATCGATTTCGGAGGATCCGGCGCGCACGTGTTGCCGCGATGACGATTCATGCCCGCGTTGCATGGACGGGCCGCCAGCGACGTGTGCGGTGGTCACCCGCATCAGAGGGGACAACCCGAGCGATCGTTTCACGTATAAAGCGACGCCTCCGGCAACGCCCCCGTGAGCGCAAACCGCCCGACATCCCGCAACCGGTAATCGAGCGGATCGTGCAGCGTATGCGTGCGTGCATTCCGCCAGAACCGGTCGAGCCCGAGCGACGCCGCCGTCGCACGCGCGCCGCATGTGTCGAACAGCGCCTCACCCGCGTCGAGCGCCGCGCGCTGCGCGACGATCTTCGCTTCCGAGACCGCCAGCGCCGCCCGGGCGCGCGCCGCCGCCGTCAGCGCATCGCGCTGCGTCCATGCCTGCTGCAGCGCCTCGGCCGCGCGATCGGCGAGCGCGGCGGCCGCGACCGCCTGCACACGCATCTCGCCGAACCGCTGCAACGTATAGGGATCGTCGCTCGCCCGCTCGACGCCGGCGTGCACCCAAGGCCGCCCGTGATCCAGCACGTAGCCGCGCGCTTCTTCGAGCGCGCCTTCGGCCAGCCCGACGAACAGGTTCGTCAGCACGAGCTGCGACACGAGCGTGCGCAACGTCGCGCGCGGCGTCGGCGGCGTTTCCGAGCGATGCAGCACGTCATCCGCGGCCAGCGTCACGCCGTCGAACGACACGCTGCCGCTGTCGGTCTGCCGCTGGCCGATCGGATCCCAGTCCTCATTGACCGTGATGCCCGCGCGCGCGGTCGGCACGACGCCGAACACCGGCTTGCCGGTCGCGCAGTCGTGCGCGGATACGGTCATCCGCTGCGAACCGCGCGTGCCGGAGCAAAAGCCTTTGACGCCGTCGAGCCGGTAGCCGCCGTCCGGCGTCGCGGTGGCGACAAGGCGCGTATCGAGCGGATTGACCGCATTGCCCCACCACCAGCGATGCTCGACCGTGCCGCGCAAATAGCGCTCGCGCTGCGCGGCATCCCCCCAGACGTCCACGCTGACGACCTGCAGGCATTGGAAGCCGAGCAGATGCGCGAGCGCGCTGTCGACCCGCGCGATCTGCCGGATCACCCCGTAGATCGCGGGCCAGCTGGCTTCCTGGCCGCCGTAGGCACGCGGCACGGCGAGCGTCAGCAAGCCCGCATCCGCGATCCATTGCTTTTCGCGCGCCGCGTGACCGCCCGCACGATCGCGCGCGGCCGCAGTGCCGCGCAATGCGTCGATCAGGCGCGTCAACGCATTCGCATCGATCGCCTCGCTATCCGTTTGACGGGCGAGCGCCGCCGGGCCACGCGGATCGTTCATGCGACCGCTTCCTGTCCGACGGATTCCGCACTCAGCGGCACCAGCACGCCGAGCTCGGGGCGTCCGGTCAAGCGCGCCAGGATCTCGCGCCGCCAGTCGTCGTAAATCGACCGATAGGCGGCGATATCCGCGTCGAATACGTGCGCGGTGTGCGCGTACTCGTCGTGCAGATACCCGTCGAGGCGAATCTGCATTTCATCGTCGGCCTCGATCACGCGGTCGATCAGCGCGTCGCGCGCCGCGGGCGGCAGCGCCGCGAGTGTCTCGAACCACCACTGGACGATCTGCACGCGATGCCACTCCTCGTCGGGACGAATACGGTTCTCGCCGTGCTCGCGCATCGCGCCGTCGGCGACACGGCCCGTTTTACGCTGGATCCACAGCTTCGCGAGGATGTGCAGCTCGTAATGCCATTCGAAGGCGAGAAAACCCGCGACGTCGCGCATGGCGATATCGCCGATGCGTGCCCAGTGCGCTTCGACGAGCCGCCCGATCTCCGGCAGCGGATCGCGTCCGGTCAGCTCGGTCACGCGTTCGCGGGCGATCACCGCATGCGCGCCGTCGTCGCCGAGCTGGCGCGACAGGATCAGTTGAAAATGCGGATCGTCGCGAAACAACGTGTCGATCGCCTTCGCGACGACCTGCACGATGAACAGATCGTGCGACGCCATCTTCGTGTAGTAGTCGGCAACGGCCGCCCGCTCCGCGGCGGTTTGCGGCTCGCGCGGCGGAACGGCGAGTTTGTCCGGGAAGCCGGGACGGTGGCGACGCGCCGTCTCCAGGAACAGTTTCTCCTCGAATTGCGCATTCCATTCGCGGGGTGCGCCGATGGGTCGTGTCATAGTGTTTGGGTCTTTCAGGATCGTTGAAGGGAAAAATGGGCGGTCGTGACACTTGCTCATGCACGCCGGGCCACACGTCGGGCCAGACGATCGCCCGTGATTTGCACGGTCGAGACGAGCGCGATCAGGATCACGATCACGGTGGCCATCACGGTCGTGTCGAAGCGCTGGTAGCCGTAGCGGATCGCGAGATCGCCAAGGCCGCCCGCACCGACCGCCCCCGCCATCGCGGTCGAGCCGATCAGCGCGACCACGGTGATCGTGAAACCGCCGAGCATGCCGGGCAGCGCTTCCGGCAGCAGCACGTGCCAGACGATGTGACGGCGCTTCGCGCCCATCGCGAGCGCGGCTTCGATCAGGCCGCGGTCCACTTCGCGCAGGCTGACTTCGGCGATCCGCGCGAAGAACGGGATCGCGGCGATCGACAGCGGTACGACTGCCGCCCAGACCCCGATCGTCGTGCCGATGAGCAGCCGCGTGAACGACAACAGCGCGACGAGCAGGATGATGAACGGCG
>NZ_JAHACR010000206.1 GCF_018375725.1 Burkholderia sp.
GCTGCCTTTGCCGCACTTCGACCTCAAGCAGCATTGGCATCGCAAGTTCCACAACGATCCGCGCACCGCATGGCTGCGCGGCATGGTCGCGTCGCTGTTCAACGACGAGCAGGACGAATGGCCGAAATGATCCGCTGTCGCGTCATCGCGAACGCACGCAAGAGCCGCCGATCGCACATCTCGCGCACCGGGCCGGCGCAGCCGCGCGACACACGATGCGCAAAAGCATGAAACAATGCCCCCGAAACGCGCCGCCGCAGCGGCCATACTCGATGGAGCAAACACATGGGTAAAAAAAACGCGCGGCCCGAGAAGGCTGCATCCCGGCCGAGCCGAGACGAGGCCGAAGCGGCCGTTCGCACGCTGCTGCGCTGGGCAGGCGACGATCCCGACCGTGAAGGTCTCGTCGATACGCCCGCGCGCGTCGTGCGCGCCTATGAAGAGTTTTTCTCGGGCTACGAGATCGATCCGCGCGAGATCCTCGCGCGCACGTTCAGCGAGGTCGACGGCTACGACGAAATGATCGTGCTGAAGGACATCCGCTTCGAAAGCTATTGCGAGCACCACATGGTGCCGATCATCGGCCGGGCGCACGTCGCCTATCTGCCGAATCACCGTGTCGTCGGCATCTCGAAGCTCGCGCGGCTCGTCGATGCGTTCGCGAAGCGCCTGCAGATTCAGGAAAAGATGACCGTGCAGATCGCCGACACGCTGTTCGACGTGCTGCAACCGAAGGGCGTCGGCGTGATTCTCGAAGCCGCGCACCAATGCATCTCGACGCGCGGCATCCACAAGCCGGGCGTGGAAATGGTCACGTCCCGGATGCTCGGCACGTTTCGTACCGATCCGTCGACGCGGCGCGAATTCCTGTCGATTGTCGCGAACCCCTCTTCCGTGAACCTGACGAATACGTAAATGGAGTCAACGAAGCAAACGGCGGACGCGCCCGTAGTGCTCGTAACCGGTGCGGCCCGCCGCGCCGGACGCGCGTTCGCCGAATATTTCGCCGCGCAGGGTTACCGTACCGCGATCCACTTCGACCGTTCCGCCGATGCCGCGCAGGCGACCGCCGAAGCGATCGCCGGGCACGGCCCCGAATCGGCCGCACTGCAGGCGGACCTCTCCGATGCCGTGCAGATCACCGGACTGATCGACGCGGTATACGCACGCTTCGGCCGCCTCGACGTGCTGATCAATAATGCGTCGGTGTTCTGGCAGGATCATTTCCCGGGCTTCGACCTGGCCGCCTTCGACCAGGCGTGGGCCGTGAACTGCCGCGCGCCGATCCTGCTCACGCGCGCGTTCTACGAACGGGCGCGCGCGGCGGGCACGCAGGGCGTGGTCGTGAATGTCGTCGACCAGAAAATCAAGGAAAACTTCCATCGCGACCATTTCAGCTACACGGTCGCGAAGGCCGCGCTCGGCAACCTGACACAGATGCTCGCGCTGTCGGCTGCGCCGGTGCTGCGCGTGAACGCCGTGTTCCCCGGCCTGATGCTGCCGAGCGACGACCAGACGCAGGCCGACTTCGAACACGCGAGCCGCGCATCAACGCCGCTCGCGCGTATCGCGGGGCCGAACGACGTGGCGCGCGCGATCCTGCTGTTGACGGGCGCCGCATACAACGGGGTCGACTTCGTAGTCGACGCGGGGCAGAACCTCATCCGCGTCGACCAGGACGTGCTGTACAAGCACCGCTCGCCGGCCGGCGAGCATTGACGCCGATACGCCGGCGACCGCGGGCGGGTCAGGGCTTCTCGGTCCGCTCGCCCTCGCGGATCTTCCCCTGCGCGACGCTGGTGCCGGGCGGCACGCTGTGCGTGAGCCACACGTTGCCGCCGATCACCGAGCCCCGGCCGATCGTCACGCGACCGAGAATCGTCGCGCCCGCATAGATCACCACGTCGTCTTCGACGATCGGATGCCGCGCATTGCCCTTGACGAGCGCGCCGTCGCCATCGGCCGGGAAACTCTTCGCGCCAAGCGTCACCGCCTGGTAGATGCGCACCCGCTCGCCGATGATCGCCGTCTCGCCGATCACGACGCCCGTGCCGTGGTCGATGAAGAAGCTCGGCCCGATCTGCGCGCCGGGATGGATGTCGATGCCGGTGGCCGAGTGCGCGATTTCATTGATGAATCGCGCAAGCAGCGTCACGCCGAGCCGGTGAAGCGCGTGCGCGAGCCGGTGATGCATCATCGCGAGCACGCCGGGATAGCAGAGCAGGATTTCCGTGATGTGCTGCGCGGCGGGATCGCCCGCATAGGCGGCCTGGATATCGCTGACGAGCAGCGCACGGATCGCGGGCAGCTGCTGGCCCAGGTCGCGCGCGATTTCAAACGCGCGTTCTTCGAGTGCCGATGCCGGCGTGTCCGCATATTCGGGCAGGAAAGGCAGCGCACGCCGGATTTGTTCCGACAAAACGCGCAACGTGCTTTCGAGCGTATGGCCGACGTAATAGTCGACGCTTTCGTCTGTCAGGTCCGGCGCGCCGTAATGCGTCGGGAACATCGACGCGCGCAGGCCGGTGACGATCTTGCATATCGCGTCACGGGACGGGAGCTCACGGATGCCGCGCGGATGGCGCGTGCGGTGCAACGCTTCGCGCGATTCGCGCAAGCCGGTAACGATTTCTTCGAGGCCCCACTGACGGGCAGGCGATTTCGACATATCAATGCATGCGGCCGCGCCTCGGGCACGGCCACGAATAAAAGTGACGGGTTTCGCAAGATTACCGTGTTTTTCGGCTGGCAGCCGGCCGCCGCCGGCGACCCGAACCGTTGTCGATGCCGCGGCGGACCGTCCGGATCAGGCCGTAACGCTGCTCGCGTCGATCCATCGCACCGCCCAGTCGCGCGCGTGCGCAATCGCGGCATCTTCGTCGCTGAACCGGAGATCCGAAGGAAAGAAACGATTCGCGACGAGTTCTCCGTCGCTCGATCGCGAGATCACGACATACGGTTTGAAGGATCCGTCGCCGGCGCGCGCCGGCGCGCAGTTCAACAGATAACCGCGATGCGTGAAGGCAGTAGTCGATTGCATGAGTCCGCCACCTCAAGTCCCTTGCTTTATTGTTCACTACCCATCCATTAAGGGTGCTGCGGCGCCCTGTCCGGGCGGAAGCGGTGCAACTGCGTCCCCTAGCACCGCTTCGTCGGAAAAGATCATACTCTGTAGAAAACGCATCTTCTAGCTGAAATAAATCATGACAAATCAGCGCGTGCGGCGCGGCAGCGGCGAACGCCCGCGCGCCTTTTCCCGTGCCGTCCGGAACGGGATTTGCTTCGATCCGGAAGCATCCGCCGCCAGGAGATTCGCGATGGATTCGTCTGCACAAACGCTACCTTCGCACCCGCGAAGCGCCGAGTTGTACAACGACGATACCTGCGACAGCACAGTCGATACCGACGGCAAGAATCGCGAAGCGGCGCGGCTCGCGCTCGGCGACCGGATTTCGCCGGATCAGGTGACGACGAGCAACGCATCGCTCGACAATGCCGTGCCGGAATCCTCGGACGGACTCGCGGGTTTCGACAGCCGGCCCGGCGGCAATCATCCGGCGCTCGCGCTGCGTCCGGGCTACGTGATGATCGAGAAAGGATTCGACGCGCCGATACCCGCCGACGAGGACGCGGTCGGCCCGGTCCATCGGCCGCCCGGACGCGAGCACTGGCCGGCGCATGCACGCCGCCCGGAACGGGTGATCGAACTGACGACCGAGCCTCGCCGGCGATAGCGTTTCAAACGATCGTATGCGGCGGCGGTCCTCCGAGTGTGGCGGGACATCGCTCGGCCACGTACGTCGTGCGTCCGGCCCGGTCGAGCGTGTCTGCGTGATTCGGCGCTGCATGCGTTGTCACGTGCCCGGCGCGAGGCGGGATGCGGGATGCACTGACCCGCAGTCGCCCAGCGACCAGCCCCGCCTCCCCCGGCATGACGCTGCAAACCCGGGCTGCGCGTCGACATGTCGAGCATGCGCGAGTGATTGCATGCCGGTCGCATCGACGGATCGATGCGACCGCAACGGTTCATGCGTGCGACGCGCCGACACGCAGCCCAAGCATTTCGTTCGGGCCGCCCGCATGATCTCCGCGCCATTGACAGTCACGCGGCCGCGCCTCGGAGACGTCGCGCGTGAACAATGCCGTTCCTACGATTGCGAATCGCACACGCCCCGCATTGCGTGACGTCACTGCACATTTTTCGGCATTCGTTTACGCTGCCTCGCATCGGCATGTTGCGTCACGGCCCATTCGGGCCGTCTCTTTTCAACCTGCATCTCGGAGACACCATGTACAAGCGTATTCTGGTTGCCGTCGACGGCAGCGACACATCGCGCCACGCATTCGATGCCGCGCTCGCGCTCGCGCAATCGCACGGTGCGGAGTTGCAGCCGTATTACGTTGTCGAGAACGCCGCGATCTACTACAGCATGCCGGGCTACGATCCGTCCGTGCTGCGCGATCAGCTGGTCGAGCAAGGTGATGAGCTCGCGAAAACGCTCGGCCAGCGGATGCGGCAGGCCGGCGTGAAGGGAGACATGAAGGTCGGCGAAGCAACGTCGCTCTCGGATGTGTCCGCGCTGATCCTCGATGCCGCACAGACCTTCGGCGCCGACCTGCTCGTGCTCGGCACGCACGGCCGCCGCGGCGTCCGGCGTCTCGTGCTGGGCAGCATCGCCGAGCAATGCTTACGACATGCGTCGCTGCCTGTCCTGCTGATTCCGGCATCGGCTCACGCCGCCGAGCAGACGTCCTGAACCGATCCGTCATGTTGATCGGGCACGGATCGGGCGCAACGAACGCATGCGGCCGATCGCGACGTTATGTCACCCGACGGTGTCAATATGCGATGGGACAATGATTCGGTCGATTCAACGCCGGAGTAAAACGATCATGCTGACGTCCGTCGCCGCTCGTCCTGCCGCTGTCACGCGTGTCGGCGGTTGGGCACCACGCCCGACCGCGAACTGTTCGTCGTGTGCAATGCGGCATCTCTGCATGCCGCAAGGTCTGGCGCCCGACGCACTCAGCCGCCTCGAATCGGTCATCTGCGCGGCGCGCCCGGTCAAGCGCGGCGACGCGCTGTTCCGTGAAGGCGATGCGTTCGACAACCTGTACGCCGTACGCTCGGGTTCGCTCAAGACCGTCGCGACGCGCCATGACGGCCGCGAGCAGGTGACCGGCTTGCATCTCGCCGGCGAGGCGCTCGGCCTCGACGGCATCTGCGACGATGCGCACCCGCGCACCGCCGTCGCGCTCGAAGACAGTTCCGTCTGCGTGATTCCGTACAGCGCGCTCAAGACGCTGTGCTCGGAAGCGGGTTCGATGCAGCTGCGCATGCACAAGCTGATGAGCGAGCAGATCGTGCGCGAGACGTCGCAGACGATGCTGCTCGGCTCGCTGAATGCCGAGGAGCGGGTGGCCGCGTTCCTGCTCGACGTGTCGTCGCGTTACCTGAAACGCGGCTATTCGCCGACGGAATTCAACCTGCGCATGACGCGCGAAGACATCGGCAGCTACCTCGGCATGACGCTCGAAACGGTCAGCCGCACGCTGTCGAAATTCCAGAAGCGCGGCCTGATCGGCATGCAGGGCCGCATCGTGCGCATCCTCGATCTCGACGGCCTGCGCGACATCTGACGCCACGCGCGTCCCGCGCGTCGGTCGACGCCGCTCGTCCGGGCCGCTCACCCGAAGCGGCCTCGTCAATCCAGAAACAGCGCGGCGCGCGCCTTGAGCGCCGTACTGAAATCGTCGAGCCAGCCGATCGACAGCCGCCAGCTCTGCCAGTACAGCTCGATATCGACGGTTCGTCCGGCCGACATGTCGATCAACTCCCCCGCCGCCAGCTGACGGTCCACCATCCGGTCCGGACACATGCCCCAGCCCAGCCCCGTTTCGCATGCGCGTTGATAACCGGCAACGTGCGGTATCCAGTGCTTCGGCGGATCGAGGTCCGCACGCGTCACGCGCCGGACAAAGCGCGCCTGCAGCCCGTCCTTCGGATTGAACATGACGCATGGCGCGCGGCTCAATGCGTCGCGGTGGATTCCGTCGCTGAAATAGCGCGCGTGAAAGCCCGGCGAACACACGGCCCGATAACGCATGCGGCCGAGCCGGGTCGACCGGCAACCCTGGATCGGCTCTGCCTGCGCGGTCACGGCGCCCTGCACGCTGCCGTCTCGGATGCGTTCCGCCGTGTAGTCCTGATCGTCGATGACCAGATCGAGCAGCGTCTCGCGCTCGGCACAGAATGGCCCCACCGCGTCGATGAACCATGTCGCGACACTGTCGTCATTGACCGCGACACGCAACGTCGGCCATGCAGCCGCAAGCGCGCCGGGCAATGCGGGCATCCGGCCGGACAGCTCCGCTTCGAGCAATTGCACGCGCTCGGTGTGGCGACACAGCAGCGCGCCGGACGTCGTCGCGACACAAGGCTGCCCGCGCTTCACCAGCACGCTGCCGACCCGTTCCTCGAGCAATTTCACGCGCTGCGATACCGCCGACGGCGTGATGTTCAGTTCCTTCGCCGCACGCTCGAACGAGCCATGACGGATCACCGCCGCGAGTGCGTCGAGCAACGCATAGTCGAGCATTAGATTTCCTTAATCTACATTAGTCGATTTAGCTGTTCTTACCCAACCGAAAAACGCAGACTAGCGCGACATGATTCATCCGTCCATCGCTCCTATCCATCATGAACTGGCTCGCTTTTTCACATGGCGCGGCGCTCTGCGCGTCGCTCATCGTCACCATCGGCGCACAGAATGCGTTTGTGCTGCGTCAGGGCATCATGCGCGCGCACGTCGGCAAGATCGTGCTGCTCTGCACGTTGTCCGACATGATCCTGATCGGCGCGGGCGTCGGCGGCGCATCGGTGCTCGTCGAGCGCTATCCGACATTCGTGCACGCCGTGCTGTATGTCGGCCTCGCCTATCTCGCGTGGTTCGGCCTGACCGCGCTGCGGCGCGCGTTCCGGCCGGGACACGCCACGCTCGACGTGCGAGGCGACGCGGTTGCGCCCCCGCCGCAAAGCGCGATGGCCATCGTCTTGATGACGCTCGCGTTCACATGGCTCAACCCGCATGTCTATCTCGACACGTTCCTGCTGATCGGCACGGCCGGGGCGCGCGAGCCGGAAGGCACGCGACTCGCTTTCGCACTCGGCGCGATGACGATCAGCGCCGTGTGGTTTGTCGGGCTGGGTTATGGCGCGCGTCTGCTCGCACCGTGGTTCCGCCGTGCCATGGCGTGGCGCGTGCTCGACGGTGCGATCGGGAGCATGGTGCTGTTCCTCGCGGCGGTGCAATTGAGGTAAGCGGTGGATGAGGCCGATCCGGCGGCGCGGTCACGGCTGGGAGCCTGCTGCCCGCTCGCGCCGGCGCCAGGTTCAGGCGACTCGGCCAGCGTCCCGCATGCGTTCGAACGCCGGCCCGGAAAGACGCCGAGCGAAGTCCGCGGCAATCGGCCGGAATGAGTGGCGCGCAATCTTCGGACAGCCATGCCGGACATCGGCGGGGCCTTCCCGCTAAAATCCCGGACTTTCCATCCTGACCGGCCAGCCCGCCATGCAGCCCGCTTCCCTCGCCCGAACCGATTCCCACGGCGCCGACGACGCCGAATCCATCCACGATCTCGTCTACGGCCCCGACGACCGGCCCGCGCCGGCGGTTGCTTTCGTTGCCGCCTTGCAGCACCTGCTGGCGATCCTGGTGCCGATCGTCACGCCAGGCCTG
>NZ_JAHACR010000207.1 GCF_018375725.1 Burkholderia sp.
TCGTCAGCATCGACAGCCGCGAGCCGGGCGCGAGCCCGAGCGTGAGCGCGGTCTCGCTGCGGATCGTTTCCAGATAGATCATGTCCAGCCCGTCGCGGCAGCCGAGCGACACCGCCGCGCCGATCTCGCGCGCGAGCGCCTGCATGTGCGGCCGCGCGAGATCGATCGTGCGCGTGCCGGACAGCAGCGCATAGCCGAGCGACAGCACGCCGGCGTCGAGCGCGTACTTGCCCAGCATCTCGTCGTAACGCAGATAGCCGAGCACCGTCAGCGTGTACGCGAGCCGGTTCACGGTCGCCTTCGGCAGACCGGTACGCGCGGCAAAATCGCGATTGCCGAGCATCGTTTCGCCGGGACGGAAGGCGCGCAGCAGGTCCAGCCCGCGCGCGAGCGCGACGACGAACTTGCGCTCGTCGATCGGTTGATCGTCGATGGTTGGAAGCGTCATCTGGTGCTACACTGGGATCAATTTGCAAAACATTGTTCCGCATAGCGGAACTTCAGTCAAGCGAGGAGACGACACGATGGGCGCTGCAACCTTTCACTGGGACGACCCGCTGCTGCTCGACCAGCAGCTCACCGAAGAAGAGCGAATGGTGCGCGACGCTTCACGCGCGTACGCCCAGGACAAACTGGCGCCGCGCGTGACCGAGGCGTTCCGCCACGAGCGCACCGACATCGGAATCTTCCGCGAAATGGGCGAACTCGGCCTGCTCGGCCCGACGATCCCCGAACAATACGGCGGCCCCGCACTCAACTACGTGAGCTACGGCCTGATCGCGCGCGAGATCGAGCGGGTCGATTCGGGCTACCGGTCGATGATGTCGGTGCAGTCGTCGCTCGTGATGGTGCCGATCCATGAATTCGGCTCGGATGCGCAAAAGGAGAAGTACCTGCCGAAGCTCGCGACCGGCGAATGGATCGGCTGCTTCGGCCTGACCGAGCCGAACCATGGCTCCGATCCGGGCGGCATGGTGACGCGCGCGAAGAAGGTGCCGGGCGGTTATTCGCTGTCGGGCGCGAAGATGTGGATCACGAACTCGCCGATCGCCGACGTGTTCGTCGTCTGGGCGAAGCTCGAGGAAGACGGCCGCGACACGATCCGCGGCTTCATTCTCGAGAAAGGCTGGAAGGGCCTGTCGGCGCCGGCGATCCACGGCAAGGTCGGCCTGCGCGCGTCGATCACAGGCGAGATCGTGCTCGACGAAGTGTTCGTCCCGGAAGAGAACCTGATGCCGAATGTCTCCGGCCTGCGCGGCCCGTTTACGTGCCTGAACTCGGCGCGCTACGGGATCGCGTGGGGCGCGCTCGGCGCCGCCGAATCCTGCTGGCACACCGCGCGCCAGTATGTGCTCGATCGCCGGCAGTTCGGCCGGCCGCTCGCCGCAAACCAGCTGATCCAGAAGAAGCTCGCCGACATGCAGACCGAAATCACGCTCGGCCTGCAAGGTGTGCTGCGCCTCGGCCGGATGAAGGACGAAGGCACGGCGGCGGTCGAGATCACGTCGATCATGAAGCGCAATTCCTGCGGCAAAGCGCTCGACATCGCGCGGCTCGCGCGCGACATGCTTGGCGGCAACGGGATTTCCGACGAGTTCGGCGTCGCGCGCCACCTCGTGAACCTCGAAGTGGTCAACACGTACGAAGGCACGCACGATATCCACGCGCTGATCCTCGGTCGCGCACAGACGGGCATCCAGGCGTTCTTCTGACTCTGGCCGGCGGCGCCCGCCTGAAGACACGGCCCGGCCTGAACTGCACCCAAAGGTCGGATCGACATCCAACGTTCGGGGCGCAGTTCAGCCAGCCGAAACCCAAAGGGCCGAGTTCTGTGCAGTACGGAACTCGGCCCTTGTCCTCAGCCCTTCCTGGCCTGGCACGCCTGAACCGTCCAGCTGTCGAGGTTCAGTTCACGGCTTCGAAGCCGGGCAGGCCGTTGGCTCATGCGCCGGAGCAGGCGGGCTCGCTCGCCACGCAGCGGACGAGGCCGCCGCCTGCGAGCGGCCTGCGCGCCGGGCTTACTTGTTCGGCTGCGGCGTGAGACGCAGGTACGGGCGCACTGCGTTGAAGCCCTTCGGGAAGCGCTTCTTCAGTTCCTCCGGATCCTGCAGCGACGGCACGATCACCACGTCGTCGCCGTCCTTCCAGTTGCCCGGCGTCGCGACCTTGTAGTTGTCGGTCAGTTGCAGCGAATCGATCACACGCAGCACTTCGTCGAAATTGCGCCCGGTGCTGGCCGGATACGTGATGATGAGCCGCACCTTCTTGTTCGGATCGATCACGAACAGTGAACGCACGGTCAGCGTCTCGTTCGCATTCGGATGAATCATGTCGTAGAGCTGCGAGACCTTGCGATCCGCATCGGCGATGATCGGGAAACCGACGACTGTCGCCTGCGTATCGTTGATGTCGCCGATCCAGCCCTGATGCGACTCGACGCTATCGACCGACAATGCGATCACCTTCACGTTGCGCTTCTCGAATTCGCCCTTCAGCTTCGCGGTCAGCCCGAGTTCCGTCGTGCACACCGGCGTGTAGTCGGCCGGGTGGGAAAACAGGACGCCCCAGCCGTCGCCGAGCCACTCGTGAAACTTGATGCGGCCGAGGCTCGAATCCTGTTCGAAATCCGGCGCGATGTCTCCAAGACGCAGACTCATGTTGTTCCCTCCTTGAACGATGCATGACGAAATCGCCCCGCGCCCACGCGCGGGACAGTCGCGTAGCTTACGGGAAGCGGATGAACATGCGAACGATTATTCCGTTCGATATACATATATTTTTGTCATTTTTGACCGACAGACGATCGAAGACGGGAAACTTTTACGCATAATCGGGACTCTTTCAATCCTTTACACGTGGTTTACCATGCGGCCATGTGCCGCCGTGGGTCATCCCGGCTCGCCAGCAGACACGCGTTTCGCTACGATGTGAACCTGCAGCATGACAGCATGAAGGGAGTTGCAATGTCGGAAATCAACAAGGAGAAACTGATGTCGGATATCAAAACCGTTCTCGCGGATGCCGAAGATCTGCTCAAGCAAGCCGCGAGCAGCACGGGCGACCGTGCGGCCGAACTGCGCGAGAAGGCGATGTCGCGCCTGAAGCAGGCCAAGGAAAAGGCAGCCGACGTTCAGGTCGTGGTGGTGGAGAAAGGCAAGAAGGCCGCGCGCGCGACCGACGACTACGTGCATGAGCATCCGTGGACGTCGATCGGCATCGCCGCTGGCGTCGGCGTGCTGATCGGCCTGCTGGTCAACCGCAAGTAACGCGGCTTTCACCGACGTGCCTCGCCGGCCGCCCGGATGCGGCCCGCGGGCGCCAAAGCTGGCCGGTGGTCACACCGGTCGGCTTTGTCTCAGCCGTTTTCCGCACGCGCCAAGCACAATACTCATGACCACAGACAACACATCGCAGCAGTCGGGCCACGGGCCGTTGCGCCGTTTCGTCAGCTCCGCGATCGGGCTCCTGCAAACGCGCCTCGAACTGGCGGGCATCGAACTCGCCGAGGAGAAGGAACGCCTGATGGGCGTGCTGTTCCTCGGGCTCGCCGCGATGATGCTGGCGACGATGGCGCTCATCAGCCTGACCGTGCTCGTCGCGATCGCGTTCTGGGACACCTATCGCTGGCAATCGCTCGCGGCCATCACCGTGCTGTATGCGCTGGCCGGCGCCACATGTGCGCTGAAGGCGCGTGCGGGCCTGCGCGATGCGCCGACGATGTTCGAAGCCACGCTGAACCAGCTCGAGAAAGACCGCGAACTGTTCCGCGGCAACCCTTGAGCGCGCACGCGTTCGTCCTTTTCACTCCATTCGCCGACGCGCCATGAGCCAGAACGCCACAGGCAATCCATACCGCACATCTGCATCGCATTCGCGCCTGAACGCCACGCAGCTTCGCGCCATTCGCAAAGAACTGCTGATCTTGCGTTCCGATGTCGAAAGACTGGAACTGGTCGAGGCCGGCATGGAACTGCGGCAGGCGGTCGCCCCGTTTCGCTGGCTCAAGGTATTCGTGCCGGGGCTGTCGGGCAGCTCGCTCGGCAAATCGGCGAAGAATCTCAATTCGAGCCTGAGCAACCTGGTCACGCAGTATCCGCTGCTCAGCTCGCTCGCCTCGCTCGTGATCGCCAAGCCCGTGCGGTCGCTGTTGCTCCGAAGCGCCGGCCCCGCGCTGAAATGGAGCTCGCTCGGTTTTGCCGCGTGGGAGATCTATCAATTCTGGAAGCAGTTCCGCAACGAACTTACGGCGAAGCCGGACAGCGACGATTGACACGCAACGGGCATCGCGCCAAGGCGTTCCGGATGGCGCGCCGCCAGCCTTGATTCGCGCGGTACCGTTACACATCTTCGCCCCTCGGGTCGCGGTTCTCTTATGTCCCCCGATCGCCCTCCGTCTTTTTGGACGCGGCCCGCCCGCGCTGACCGTTCACCGGCGCCGGCGTTCACCTGGCACGCCACACGCTGTACGCCGACGCGGCCACATCAACGAACGCCCCAGCATGCCGGATCCCACTCGTCCTCCCCGTTTGCCCTGAGATTGCCTTTCGTCCCGTCGCCTCGCAGCGTGAATGTCCCGCACGGATCGTCCCGCATCGGCCCGTCGTCCAGCGGCCGCGCATCGATCCGGTAGGCCGCGAATGCACCTTCATTCGGACGGCGGATTTCCAGCCGATAAACGGCGCGTCCGTCCGGCGGCGCATGCGCCAGCGAATCCGGCAAGGCGGAAGGCAGCGCGCCGTCGAACGTTTCGAGATAGTGCGCCGCGCGGTAAAGCGCGGAAACGGCCGCGGCCCGATGTCCCTGCGCGATATGCTGCCGATACGAAGGAACCGCAAAACTCGCCAGTAATGCAACGATCGCCAGCGCCATCATCAGTTCGAGCAACGTGAAGCCGGACGGCCGACTCATCGTGATCCGCCGGCTCATCGATGTGCGGACGCGACACGACGCCACCGCCGCGTGACGATTACACCGTCGCGAATCCGCACCTGCATCTGCAGCCATGCGGTTGCCGACATGTGCGCGCCGGTGCCACGCGCGGTGACCAAATACGCGTGATCATCCGCGCGATCGCCGATGCGCCACGCCTCGATCAGGCAGCGCGGCGGCCGTGCAGAGATCGGCCATTGAGCGAATGGCTCGATCGCTTCGGGCATCGCAAATGCAAGCCTGTCGCGCCAGGCATCGGGCTCGGCGCCCGACGCGCCTGCCGGTATATAGGGCGCGCCGCCCTGCCGCAAGCGCGCCACGCAGACGGCCAGTGCCGCATCGGCCGCATGGAACGCAATCAGGTGATCGGACAGCGCGCGCGTCCTGCGTGCTTCGGTCAACGCCGATTCGAACCATGCCCCCGTCAGTGCCGCGATGGCCGCGCCAACTGCGACGACAGCAGGCAGCGCCATACCGGCATCGCGACGCGACGGCATTCGGCATGCGCAGGCCATCCCGCTCACTCCCGTTCGGTTCATCGCAGACCTCCGGATTCGTATCGGTTGCCGGGTCGCCCAATGACGTCGGCGTTGGCGCCGCTTCCCGGATCGCCTGCCGTATTTCTCAGGGCGACGATGCGACTCAAGGTCAGCCGGGCGCGACCGTCGTGCGGGACGACAACGTTGCCATCGCAATCGGAATAACGGACCGGCACCGGCATCGACTCCCCGCTCGCACGCACGCAGACATGCACGGCAATCACCGTGCGCCAGTCATCCGCACGCATCGTGCTTGCATCGGCAAAGCGCGTCTCGCCGTGTCGCAGATAGCGAAAGCGCAGCTGGTCGACGCCCGCGACGACGGGTTGCGCGATGCCGCGACGCCCGTTCCCTTCGCAATACAGCTCGGGTCCGCCCGTCGACTGACTGACACGGGCATCGAAGCGATTCGACACGAGCGAACGCTCGCCTGGTGCGCCGACACTTTGTCCCAGGCAATCCGATACGTGCCCCGTTGCGGTCGGCCATGTCGACACCGTATCGCCCACGTATCGAACCAGCAATGAGTCGGATGCTCCGCGCATCGCCTCGCACCACGGCTGCGAATCCGGACCGCGCACCCTCGCCGACGCACATCCGAACAACGGCGCCACCGGCGAGACCGTATCCGCATCGAGCGGCCGGAATCCCGCCATCTGGATCTGCTGCCCGACCAGCGTCAGCGCGGTGCTCGCGGCATCGCGCATGCGAAACGCATCGTCGGCACGCCGTTGCGCCAGGCGCTGGGCTTGAAACAGCGAACCGACTGCCGCCAGCACGAGCAGGCCCGCAGACATCGCGATCAGCACTTCGAGCAACGTGTGCGCGCGGGCGCGGCGTTCAGCGCTCATTGGCACGCCCTCGCACGAACGGGATGCGCACGCACGACAACATCTGCGCCGATGGCGACGCCGCGTCGCAGCGCGCGGGCGCAGCCGCATCGTCATCTCGCCATCCGACTATCGCGAGCTGCACGCCGCCCGCCCCAGTGCCGATCGTGATCGTGCCTTCCGGCAGCAAGCCCGTGGCCGGCGCCGACACGCCGATGTGCGCGTCCGGGGCCATGCGCATACGTTCGATTTGCGCGTCGGCAAGCCACAGTGCGCGTTCGCGCCAGATCATCGTTCGTTGCGCGCGCATCATCGAGATCTGGCTGCCGGCGACCGCGAGCATCATGACGGCGAGCAGCGCGACGGCCACCATCACCTCGATCAGCGACGCGCCGCGCATCGCACGGCACGTGCTCATGAAACCGCCTCGCATCGCCCGTTGGCGACGCGCGCCCGGCCACCTGCCGCAATCCGCACGCAGCGCGACGATCGCGTATCGTCCGCGGCAAACATCACCTTTCGCGGACGCAACTCGAATCGACGCAAGCCGCCCGCCACCTGCCCGGCCGGCGGCGCAAACGACAGGTCGCGCGCCGCGCCGGTGACGAGGACTTCCGCATCACGTGGATACCGTCGCAACACATGCACGTGGTCGTCGACGTGCGCACGCACGACCCAACCGCACGACCAGCCGACCGCGTCGCATGGCTCCCCGGCGCGCAGGCATTGTCCCGTATCCCCGGCACGGCACAGCGTGACGCGCACGCCGAGACGCACGGCCTCGGCCCGCGCAAACGTCAACGCGCCGAGCAGCGCGCGCGTACGCGCATCGACACGTTCTCGCACGCGCCACTGCTCGGCCACGGGCGCCGCATAGAACCCAAGCCCGGCCAGCAACGCGATCACGACCATCAACTCGACGAGCGTGAAACCGCCCGCCCACCGCCCGGCCGCTTCGACAGCCCTGTTTC
The DNA here is from genome assembly GCF_018375725.1 of Burkholderia sp. GTDB lineage: Bacteria > Pseudomonadota > Gammaproteobacteria > Burkholderiales > Burkholderiaceae > Burkholderia. Next base: position 7,270 of record NZ_JAHACR010000207.1, read on the forward strand.
GATACATCGCCGCACTCCGCCAACGCAATGCGACGACTGTAGCGACGCGCACGGCAGCGCACCATCTGCCGAACGGCCAGCTGGCGAGACACGATCACGCCGGCCACAATCGGCACGAGACGATCAAACGGGAAAGGAAGGGAGATGCGATGGAACGGCGCAGCGCTTCAGCGCTTACGCTCAGGCTTCGCGGGCGATGCGCGACGGAATTCTTCGATCACGTCGGCAAATTCGGAAACGTCCTCGAACCGGCGATACACCGATGCGAAACGGACATAGGCAATCGTGTCGAGGCCGCGCAACTCGTTCATCACGAGTTCGCCGAGCTTCTCGCTACGCACTTCGCGCTCGCCGGTCGCGAGCAGTTGATATTCGATTCGGGCGACCGCCGCGTCGATCGCGTCAGCCGCAACCGGCCGCTTGCGCAGCGCGAGTTGCATGCTGGCGAC
>NZ_JAHACR010000208.1 GCF_018375725.1 Burkholderia sp.
GCCGCGGGCGGCGACGCCGATGCCGCGCCGCAGCCGGGATCGCCGGCCGTGGCGAAGGGCGCGAGCGGGGCGAAGCAGGGCGCGGCGCCGCATACCGCCGCACCGGCCGAGACGGGCGCGACCGCACTCTACGAGAACCTGACGACGTGGAACTTCGGCAAGCTGCCCGAGCTGCTGGAGATTCGTCGGCGCGGCCAGACGCTGTTCGGCTATCCGGCGCTCGTCGATCGCGGCACGCACTGCGACGTCGAGGTGTTCGATTCGCCGGAAGAGGCGGCGCGGATCCATCGCGCGGGGCTGCGCCGGCTGTTCGCGCTGCAGCTGAAGGAGCCGATCAAGTATCTGGAGAAAAACCTGCCGGGCCTGCGCGAGATGGCCATGCAGTACATGGCGCTCGGTACGCAGGACGAGCTGCGCGATCAGCTGATCGCCACCGCGCTCGACCGCGCCTGTCTGCAGGATCCGCTGCCGGACGACGACGCGAGCTTCCACGCGCGCCGCGACGAGGGCAGGAGCCGGCTGAACCTGCTCGCGCAGGAAATCGCGCGGCTCGTCGGCCAGATCCTGGCCGAATACGCGGGCCTCGCGAAGAAGCTTGCGCAGGCGAAGCCGTTCGCGGCCGCCTGCGCGGACATGCAGCAACAGCTGTCCGCGCTGGTCGGCAAGCGTTTTGTGATCGACACGCCTTACGTCCAGCTTGCACATTTCCCGCGCTACCTGAAAGGGATCGCGTTGCGGATCGACAAGCTGAAGGCCGATCCGGCGCGCGATTCGAAGCAGCTCGCCGAATTGCAGCCGCTCGTGCAGCAGTACCAGCGCGCGGTGTCGCAGCGCGGCGGCGTCGCCGACCCGCGGCTCGCGGAATTCCGCTGGCTGCTGGAAGAGCTGCGGATTTCGCTGTTCGCGCAGGAACTGCGCACGCCGATGCCGGTCTCTGTCAAGCGCCTGCACAAGGTGTGGGAGTCGATGCAGCGCTAGGCCCGCCGAAAGGCCTGGCGCTGCCGGGTTCCGGTGCGATCCGATTCCCCGCTTTCGTCAACCGGCGGGGCGGGTCGCGCGTTCTACTATGACAGTTGTTCCTCGACGTGAGTCTTCATGCGCACTTTCCTCTCCTTCGGCCGCGGGCTCGCGCTGGCCGCCGCCGTGCTGGCGCCCGCCGCCCACGCGAATAATGATGTCGTCGTTCTCAATTCGGCCGAAGCGACGCTGTCCCTGATCGACCCGCAGACTCACCAGGTCGTCAGCTCGATGCCGACCGGCAAGGAGCCGCATCACCTGATGGCGGCGCCCGACAATTCGTCGCTGATCGTCGCGAATTCGGTCTCGAACAGCCTGATGTTCCTCGACCCGAAGACGGGCAAGTTGCAGCGCACCGTCGAAGGGATCGAGGATCCGTACCAGCTCGGTTTCTCGCCGGACCACAAGTGGTTCGTTTCCACCGGCCTGCGCCTCGACCGCGTGGATATTTACAGCTACGACGGTCACGACCTGAAGCTCGTCAAGCGCGTGCCGCTCGCCGTGATGCCGAGCCATCTCGCGTTCACGAAGGACAGCAAGACGGTGCTGGTGTCGCTGCAGGTTTCGGGCGAGATCGCGGCGATCGACCTGGCGACGCAGACGGTCAAGTGGAAGATGCCGGTCGGCAAGGTGCCGGCGGGCCTGTGGCTCACGCCGGACGACAAGTACCTGCTCGTCGGCATGACGGGCGCCGACTATGTCGCGGTCGTCGACTGGCGCAACCAGAAGGTCGTGAAGACGATCCCGACCGGCAAGGGCGCGCACAACTTCCGCTCGCTCGCCGACGGCACGCATGTCGCGGTGACGAACCGGGTGGCGAACACGATCAGCATCATCGACGAGAACACGCTGACCAACGTCGGCGACATCACCGGCCTGCTGCCCGGCCCGGACGACATGGAACTGTCCGCCGACAAGAAGACGCTGTGGGTGACGTTCCGCTTCGCGAAGAAGGTCGGCGTGATCGACCTGGCCACGCGCAAGCTGGTCCAGACGATTCCGGTCGGCCGCTCGCCGCACGGGATCTACTTCTACGACCGCGCGCCGTGGAAGGCGGCGAACGGCGCGTGACGGGCAGGGGGCCACGATGCTGCACCTGATCGATACGTTCGTGTCGGATATCCAGACATGGCTGTACATCGACGTCGTGCAGCCGCTTCTCTTCAGGTTCAACCTGATGGACTACGACGAGGACACCTACGACGCGCTCTACTGGGTGATCGTGGGGGCGCTGCAGATCGTCGCGATGTTCGTGCTGCTGCGTCCGCTCGAGGCGCTGCGCCCGGTCGAACGGTGGAAGGACCGCGGGGCGGTGCGCGTCGACGTGATCTACACGCTGATCGCGAAGCTCGGCATCTATTCGCTGTTCTTCTTTTTCGCGCTGCAGCCGCTGTTCGACAAGGTCCAGGGGTGGCTGCGCCTGCACGGGGTCGCGAATCTCAACCTCGATACGCTCTGGCCGGGCGTGACGTCGCAGCCGATCGTCGCGTTCGCGGTCTATCTCGTCGTGCTCGACTTCGCCGGCTACTGGTATCACCGCTGGCAGCACAAGTTCGGCGTCTGGTGGGAACTGCATGCGGTCCATCACAGCCAGCGGCAGATGTCGCTCTGGTGCGACGACCGCAACCACCTGATCGACGACGTGCTCCAGTCGTGCTTCTTCGCCGTGATCGCGCTCGTGATCGGCGTGTCGCCGTCGCAGTTCGTCGTGCTCACCGCGCTGACCAATTTCGTGCAGAGCATTCAGCACATCAATGCGCGGCTGCCGTTCGGCCGGTTCGGCGAGCGCCTGCTCGTCAGCCCGGCGTTCCACCGTCGCCATCACGCGGTCGGCTACGGCCACGAAGGCACCAAGTACGGCTGCAACTTCGGCGTGCTGTTCCCGTGGTGGGACATGATGTTCGGCACCGCGTCCTGGAATCGCACGGTCGAGCCGACCGGCATTCGCGAGCAGATCGAAGGCCGGTCGTACGGCGACGGCTTCGTCGCGCAACAGGCGCTCGCGTTCGTGCGGATCTACCGCCGGCTCGTTCCCGCGAAGCGCGGCACGACGGCATCCGCCTGAACGATACGCCCGCCCGCCAGTCTCACCCGACGCGGCCCGCATGCGCTTTGGCGCGTGCGGGCCGCGTGGTTTATCCTTTTCCCGTTTTCTCACGTCGAAGCAGGCTTGCATGAACGACTTGCTGCGTTCCTTCGTCCGGGCATTCGCGAGCGCGCTGCACCCGCGGATGCTCTGGCTCACCGTCATGCCGTTCGTCGTCTCCGCCGTGGTGTGGGGCGTGCTGCTGTGGTTCAGCTGGCAGCCGCTCGTCGACGGCGCGCGCGCCGCGCTCGACGGTTTCGCGCTGACGACGGCGATCTACGCGGTGTTCGACGCGCTCGGCCTGCCGCAGCTGCATGCGGTCGTCGCGCCGTTCCTGGTCGTCTCGCTCGCGATTCCGCTGATCGTGCTGACCGTGCTGCTGCTGATCGCGGGGCTGTCGATGCCGGTCGTCGTCAAGCATCTGTCGGCCCGCCAGTTTGCGGCGCTCGAGACAAAGAAGGGCGGCACCTTCGTCGGCAGCGTCGTCAATTCGCTGTGGACGGCGATCGCCAGCCTCGTGCTGCTCGTCGTCACGTTGCCGCTCTGGCTGATCCCGCCGTTCTTCGCGCTGTTGCCGCCGCTGATCTGGGGCTGGGTCACCTATCGCGTGATGACGTACGACGCGCTGGCGGAGCACGCGAGCCGCGACGAACGCCGCGCGCTCGTGCAGCAGCATCGCTGGCCGCTGATCGGGATCGGCGTCGCGACCGGCCTGCTCGGCACGGTGCCGACCTTCATCTGGGTGTCGTCGATCTGGATGATGGTGCTGTTTCCGTTCGTCGCGGCCGCGATGATCTGGGTTTACGCATTCATTCTGGTGTTCTCGGCGCTGTGGTTCGGCCACTATTGCCTGCGCGCGCTCGAGGACTTGCGCGCGGCGCCGCGCGCCACCGCAATCGACATGGAGCAGGCATGAGTATCGGCATTGTCATCATCGGCGACGAAATCCTGTCCGGCCGCCGGCAGGACAAGCATCTGGCGAAGGTCATCGCGCTGCTCGGCGCGCGCGGGCTCACGCTGGACTGGGCCGAGTACGTCGGCGACGATACGGCGCGCATCACCGAGACGCTGGCGCGCACGTTCGCGTCGGGCGACATCGTGTTCTCGACAGGCGGAATCGGCGCGACGCCGGACGATCACACGCGGCAATGCGCGGCCGCCGCGCTCGGCGTGCCGCTCGAACTGCATCCGGAAGCGAAGCTGCTGATCCAGGAGCGCATCCGCGAAACCCACGCCGATCCGGACAAGCCGGTCGACTTCGCGTCGCCCGAGAACCAGCACCGGTTGAACATGGGGGTGTTCCCGCGCGGCGCGACGATCATTCCGAACGGCTACAACCGGATTCCGGGCTTCTCGGTCGGCAACCATCATTTCGTGCCGGGCTTCCCGGTGATGGCCTGGCCGATGATCGAATGGGTGCTCGACACGCGCTACGCGCATCTGCACCACGCGACGCCGCATGCGGAGCGTTCGCTGTATGTGTTCGAGCTGCCCGAGTCGACCCTGACGCCGCTGATGGAGAAGATCGAGCACGATTTTCCGGGCGTGCGGGTGTTCAGCCTGCCGAGCGTCGGCGATGCGGAGCGGGGCGGGATCTTCGCGCGGCGACATATCGACCTCGGTGTGAAAGGCGAGCCGGAAGCGGTCGCGGCCGCGTTCGTGAAGCTGCGCGAAGGCGTGCATCTGCTCGGCGGCGACGTCGTCGAGCCGGAGGCGCCGCGGGTCTGAATCCGGGCGTCCAAAAAGAAGCGGGCCGCATGATGCGGCCCGTCATCGGCATGTCATCGGCCGCCGCGACGATCGCGGGGACGGTGCTGCCCGCACCGGTGCGCCGTCAGGCGCCGATCCACGGCAGTTGCCGGTAGCACCAGCCGTCGACGGTCTTGCGATGGCCTGCCGTGTCCTTCGCTCCCTCGAAGCCTTCGAGCAGGTCGTACGCTTTCGTGTAGCCGGCCTGCGCGGCGGCGGCCGCGGCGAGTTTCGAGCGGGCGGCGCTGCGGCACAGGAACAGCACCGGCGCACCGGGTTCGACGGCCGACTTCAGCTGATTGATGAATTCGGGGTTCGGCGCGCCGCCGGGATAGCGGAGCCATTCAAGATGCAGATACTGATTGTCGGCGACGAGCGGTCGGCCGACCCAGTCGAGCTCGGCGCGGGTGCGCACGTCCACGAGACGCGCCGACGGGTCGAGTTGCAGCAGTTCGAATGCCTCGGCGGGCAGCAGCGCGCCGGCATAGTGCAGCGCGCCCTGTGCGCGCCGTTCGCCGGCCTTCGCGTGAAGCTGTTCGAGCGTACTCATGGCAGAAGGTCTCCGTATCGGTCAAACGTGCATTTTAGCGTGGCCCGCGCACCGCACACGCGCTCACCAAAACGGTGCAAAATGACGCGAATGCACCAAGACAAACCTTCCAAACAGCTTGGCATCGCCATGCGCACTATTTAGGTGCATTTGATGGCTCGCCGGATGCATGCCAGTCACCGACATTGCGCGGCGACGCCCCGTCGCGGCGAGGCTCGCGCGATTTGCGCCGGTTTGGCGCATGCCTGGCACGGAAGCTGCTTTATAGATTTCGGTCGCATCGGGGCGCGCTGCGCCAAAGTCTCGCCCCGAGCAGTTCGATAAACGAGGCGGTCCCAGTCCGCCGGTATTGTTCAATCAGGAGAAGAGGTTATGAGTAAAACCGTCGCCGACGTCATGCAGCTCGTGAGGGACGAGGACGTCAAGTTTGTCGATTTCCGCTTCACGGACACGCGTGGCAAGGAGCAACACGTGTCGGTGCCGGTTTCGGCGTTTGACGAGGACAAGTTCGAGAGCGGTCATGCGTTCGACGGCTCGTCGATCGCCGGCTGGAAGGGCATCGAGGCGTCGGACATGTTGCTCATGCCGGATCCGAATGCCGCGTTCATCGACCCGTTCTACGAAGAGTCGACGCTGGTGCTGACCTGCGACGTGGTCGAGCCGGCGGACGGCAAGGGCTACGAACGCGACCCGCGTTCGCTCGCGAAGCGCGGCGAAGCGTACCTGAAGAGCACGGGCCTGGGCGACACCGCCTACTTCGGTCCGGAGCCGGAATTCTTCATTTTCGACTCGGTGCAGTGGAACATCGACATGTCGGGCTGCTTCGTCAAGATCAACTCGGAAGAAGCGCCGTGGTCGTCGGGCAAGGAATTCGAAGGCGGCAACACGGGCCACCGTCCGGGCACGAAGGGCGGCTACTTCCCGGTCGCGCCGGTCGACACGTTCCAGGACATGCGTTCGGAAATGTGTCTGCTGCTCGAACAGCTCGGCATTCCGGTCGAAGTGCATCACCACGAAGTGGCAGGCCAGGGCCAGAACGAAATCGGCACGAAGTTCTCGACGCTCGTGCAGCGCGCCGACTGGACGCAATGGTCGAAGTACATCATCCACAACGTCGCACACTCGTACGGCAAGACGGCGACGTTCATGCCGAAGCCGGTCGTCGGCGACAACGGTTCGGGCATGCACGTTCACCAGTCGATCTGGAAGGACGGCCAGAACCTGTTCGCGGGTAACGGCTACGCCGGCCTGTCGGAATTCGCGCTGTTCTACATCGGCGGCATCATCAAGCACGCCCGCGCGCTGAACGCGATCACGAACCCGACGACGAACTCGTACAAGCGTCTGGTTCCGCACTTCGAGGCACCGGTCAAGCTGGCGTACTCGGCACGCAACCGCTCGGCATCGATCCGCATTCCGCACGTGTCGAACCCGAAGGGCCGCCGTATCGAAACGCGCTTCCCGGATCCGATGGCGAACCCGTACCTGGCTTTCACCGCGCTGATGATGGCGGGTCTCGACGGCGTGCAGAACAAGATCCATCCGGGCGAAGCGGCCGACAAGAACCTGTACGACCTGCCGCCGGAAGAGGATGCAAAGATCCCGACCGTCTGCGCGGGCCTCGACCAGGCACTGGAAGCGCTCGACAAGGATCGCGAATTCCTGACGCGCGGCGGCGTGTTCACGGACGGCATGATCGACGCGTACCTCGCGCTCAAGGAACAGGAGCTGGCGAAGTTCCGCATGACGACGCATCCGGTCGAGTTCGAGATGTACTACTCGCTGTAAGCGGCGATGGCGCTTCGACGCTTCGGCGGCCGACGCGCCTCTTCGTCCGCCCGCTTCCGCCGCGCAATCCCGGGCGGAAGCGACGCATTCTGAAAGGGGACGGCGCCCAGCCGTCCCTTTTTTGTTCCGCGGCATTCACACTTTTACGCGCGACACGCACGATGGTTCTGAAGAATCTGATCAAGGCGAAGACGGGGCAGCCTGAGCGTCTGACGGATGACGAGAGGCTGGCGCGCTCGGGGCTGCTCGCGGGGCTCGAGGCGTTGCCGTCGGTCGTGCTGGTGCTCGATCGCAAGACGCTCAGGATTGCGTTCGCGAATCCGTCCGCCGAGGCGATGCTCGACATCTCGCGCCGGCAGCTCGCGCAGCGGCCATGGGGCGAGATTTTCCCGAACGCGAACGAGCTTGCCGCGACGATCACCGCGATCGGCGAGGAGCGCTTTCATGCGACCCAACTCGACACGGTGCTCGACCGGCCCGGCCGCGAGCCGCTGCACGTGCACGCGATCG
>NZ_JAHACR010000209.1 GCF_018375725.1 Burkholderia sp.
GCCGCCGACTGTCTCGATCGCCTGCGTGCGGCCGTCGCGGACCTGCAGCACGGCGCGCGCGCTGTGGGCCGGCCGGAGCACGACCGGCTGCGGATCGGATTCGTCCGCGTTCATGCGGTCGGCCTTGAGCATGCCCGACGCATCGAAGCGGCCGATCCATACGCCGGTGATATTGGTGCCGTCGTTCGATTCCTCGACTTCGAGCGTATCGCCGTCGCGGTCGCCCGCGAGCAGCACCACCTCGCCGGTATCCGCGAACTGGTATTCGCCATGCACGCCCGGCTCGTCGTCCTTCGGGCCGAGGCGCACGACGATCTGCCGCGCGCCGAGCGTCCCTTCGTAACGCGGCAGGCGAGCAAAGGCGGGATTGGGTTTGAGCGGCCGAGCAGGCGCGGTGTCGTCCTGCTGCGCGTTTGCGGCATCGGCCTGCGCCGCCCGCATGTCCGCCGCGCATGCCGCTGTCGTGACCGAGCCCGCCGCCAGCGCGCACGCCACGACAAGCGCCCGATGCCATCCCGTATATCGACCCACCGTCCTGCTCTCCTTGTGTCAGATTCGCTCGACAATCGCGGCGCGCCCTTGGCCGCCGCCGATCCATATCGCCGCCCGGATGCGTCGTATCCCGCACAGCGTCTTTCCCGAACGAAAGCACCCTGCGGCACGGCTGACGCGCCGCAGGCACGTCAGCCGCGCAACAATTGCTCCACCGCATCCTTGCGCGGAATCGGCGCAACGGCGCCATAGCCGGTCGTGGACAATGCCGCGGCCGCATTCGCATAGCGCGCAGCAGTAAACGGGTCGTCACCCGCGACCAGCCGTGCGACAAACGCGCCGCCGAAGCAGTCGCCCGCGCCCGTCGCGTCGATTGCCGCGACAGCAAAGCCCGGCACGACGCGCCGCTCGTGGGGTGTCGCGACGTACGCGCCTTCCTTGCCGAGTTTGAGCGCGACGACCTGCGGGCCGAGCTCGAGCATCGCATCGACAATCGCATCGCGATCGTCCGCGCCCGTCAGCGCCGTGACATCGTCCCAGCTGGGCAGGCAGATATCCGTGAGACGCAACGCCTCGCGCATGACCGCGCGAGCGCGCGGCAGCGGCCACAGCTTCAGGCGCAGATTGGTGTCGAAGCTGACCTTCGCACCGTGATTGCGCGCATGCCCGATCGCCGCAAACGCGGCATCGCACGCCGCCGTGCCGATCGCGAGACTGATCCCCGACAGATGCACCGCCTGCGCGGCTGCGAGCGCGTCGAGCGGCAAGTCGTCCGGCGCGTAGCGGCTGGCGGCCGACCCGGCGCGCAGATAGTCGAACTGATGGCCGTTCGGCCCGTGCGTGACGAAGTACACGCCCGTCGGCGCATCGCGGTCGATACGCACGAAATCCGTGTCGACGCCTTCGCGTTGCCACAGCTCGCACAGCAGGCGGCCGAACTGATCGTCGCCGACGGCCGATACGAAACCGGCCGACGCGCCCTGGCGCGCCGCGGCGATGCAGAAGTTCGACGTGTCGCCGCCGAAGCCCTGCAGGAACTCGGGATGCCCCGGCCGCGACTGGTTGAACTCGATCATCGCCTCACCGAGCGCGAGGATCGCGGGATACTGCACCGACATCCGTTACACCTCGCCCCAGAGATCGTGACCGTCTGCGCCCGTGATCTTCACGGAAACGAAGTCGCCCACCTTGTAGCGCTTCGACGCCTTCGCCGCCGGCTCGACATAGACGACGCCGTCGATTTCCGGCGCGTCCGCCGCCGTGCGGCCGATGCCGCCTTCGGCGCCGACTTCGTCGATCAGCACCTTGAGCGTCTGGCCGACCTTGCGCTGGATGCGCTGCGCCGACACTTCCTCGGCCACTTCCATGAAACGGGCGCGGCGTTCCTCGCGCACCTCGTCGGGCAGCGCACCGTCCAGCTCGTTGGCGGTCGCGCCTTCGACCGGCGAGTAGGCGAAACAGCCGACGCGATCGAGCTCGGCTTCACGGATGAAGTCCAGCAGCGTCTCGAACTCCGCTTCCGTCTCGCCCGGGAACCCGGCGATGAACGTGCTGCGGATCGTCAGGTCCGGACAGATCTCGCGCCACTTCTTGACGCGCTCAAGCACCTTCTCGGCATTCGCCGGGCGCTTCATCCGCTTCAGCACGTCCGGATGCGCGTGCTGGAACGGCACGTCGAGATACGGCAGCACGTGGCCCCTGAGCGGGCCTTCGGCCATCATCGGGATGATTTCGTCGACGTGCGGATACGGATAGACATAATGCAGGCGCACCCACGCGCCGTATTGCGCGGCCAGTTCGCCGAGCGCGCCGACGAGCTCGGTCATGCGCGTCTTGAGCGGGCGGCCGTTCCAGAAGCCGGTGCGGTATTTGACGTCGACGCCGTATGCGCTCGTGTCCTGCGAAATCACGAGCAGTTCCTTGACGCCGGACTTGAACAGGTTCTCGGCTTCGAGCATCACTTCCGCGACCGGACGCGACACGAGGTCGCCGCGCATCGACGGGATGATGCAGAACGTGCAGCGGTGGTTGCAGCCTTCGGATATTTTCAGGTACGCGTAGTGACGCGGCGTGAGCTTGATGCCGGCGGCGGGCACGAGATCGACGAACGGATCGTGCGGCTTCGGCAGATGCGAATGCACCGCCTGCATCACCTCGCCGACCGCATGCGGACCGGTGACGGCGAGCACCTTCGGATGCACTTCCTCGATCAGGCCGGAGCCGCTCGCGCTCTTCTTCGCGCCGAGACAACCGGTGACGATCACCTTGCCGTTTTCGGTCAGCGCCTCGCCGATCGCGTCGAGGCTTTCCTGCACGGCTTCGTCGATGAAACCGCAGGTGTTGACGACCACGAGATCGGCGCCGTCGTAGGTGCCGGAGATTTCATAGCCCTCCGCGCGCAACTGGGTGATGATCTGCTCGGAGTCGACGAGGGCTTTCGGGCACCCGAGGGAGACGAAGCCGACTTTGGGGGATTGGGACATCGGGAATAATGGGTGTGGCGGCAAAACCGAGAGTTTACAGCTATTTACGGTTCAGCGACCCAAAACAAGCAGCCGGTGGCGGCGTTGATCGGCAGCTTGAATACGCAGCGCGATGGACGGCCGGTCGTGAAATGGCGCTTGATGCGTCCCTTTCACTTCGGGATGAGGGGTTGTCGACCTATCCTCCGCGCCACGTCCGGCGAGGCGCGCTCGGCATGTTCCTTCGCGCCGTCGAGGAGGGTCGGATGCCGACCGGCTGGCGACACGCTTACGGAATAATCGGAAGGGGCATCGGACTGAGTGAGGACGCTCGGAGAAACTTAACGCAGTGTCCGGGATTGGTTGACCACTTCATCATCGTCATCGTCCGCACTCGGCGACGACCCATCTCATAGCCTTCCCGACGTAGCGGACGCGCCAGCATCCGCGCCCCGGCAAACGGAGACTCCATGTGCAATTCGTCGCTCGATCGCATCAGCAACTGATCTGCCCCGTTCACCGGCTGCGGCCGGGTAATATACGCCCGATCTCGCTCGAAACGCTCGCGGACCATCGCCAGCCGCTGTTCCGCCGTCGAGCGTCGCCGACGCTCCAAGTATGTCAACACGGCCATCACTTCCTGCCGGGTGTGAGTCAAAAACACAGTCTTATGCCTGCCAGGTTAAGTGAGCGGCGATGTCCGGTGTTTCAGAGAGCCGCTCCAGCCACCAAACGTTAAATATTGTTGAGAAACGTTTGCGTCGTTTATTGACAGATTCAGATCTCAAAACGGTTGTCCGTTATTGATGCAAGCTCCGGATGCGGCTCATCTGTTTCTCGTGAAAACCAGCGGACAGCGAGGCATGGCCGCCCGGCAGATCCAGCCGGCTACCGGTAAGCGAAGCGTTTGCTAAAGGGAAGTAGTGTCGTGATGACAGTGTTAGGTTGTATCGTTCACAAGCACAATATCTGGCTCGTGATTCTCTCCGCGCTGCTGTGCGGCGCCGGCTCGTGGGTCACGGCCCGGCTGTTCCAGCGGACGTTGAGCACGACCGGCACGCAGAAGATCGGCTGGGAGTTCCTCACGGCCATTTCGGCCGGCGTGGCGATCTGGTGCACGCACTTCATCGCGATGCTCGGCTTCAATACAGGCGCACCAGTCAGCCTCAATGCGCCCCTGACAGTCCTCTCGCTGCTCATTGCGCTCTGCGGCAGCACCATCGGCTTCACGGTGGCAGCCACCCGCCTGACGCGCTATACACCTGCGCTGGGCGGCGCCATCGTCGGTCTGGCGATCGTGCTGATGCACTATACCGGCATGATCGCGTGGCGGGTGCAGGGCATCGTGTCGTGGGACATCGGCTATCTGGTTGCCTCGATCGTCCTTTCCGTCACGCTCTCGGCCGCCGCGCTGCATCTTGCGATGCGCCCGGATCCGCAGGCGGTCAATCACATGGCCGGCATGCTGAGCCTCGCGATCCTCGCGCTTCACTTCACCGGGATGACGGCACTGAACGTGACGCCGCTGAATGTTGGCGGCGAATTCTCGGACACGAGCGCCCTGCACACGCTCGCGCTCGCCATTGCGGGCATGTCGCTCGTGATCGTCTGCACGGGGCTCGTGAGCTACCTGATCGACAGCAACGTCCGGGCCGAGTCGCTCGAACATCTGCGCCAGATGGCGCTGAGCGATGCGCTGACAGGCCTGCCGAACCGGGGCAGCTTCAACGAACGTCTGGATCTCGAAATCGCACTGGCCAACGAGCGCGGCGGACGACTCGCCCTCATCGGGATCGACCTGAACCGCTTCAAGGAAATCAACGACCTGCGCGGGCATCATGCCGGCGACGAAGTGCTTCGCATCCTTGCGCGGCGCATGACGAACATGCTGGAAAACAATGAATTCGTAGCGCGAATCGGCGGCGACGAATTCGCCGCCATCAGCCGCATGGATGACGGCACGAATCTGCCGGACTTCCTCGCCCGGCTGGAAGCCGTCCTGCACAAGCCCGTGCGGCTGGATGAATACGAAGTCGTGCCGGGCGCCAGCTTTGGGGTATCGATCTATCCCGACGACGCGCCGAACAAGACGGGGCTCATCAACAACGCGGATCTCGCGATGTACCGCGCCAAGGGCAGCATGACGCGCACCATTTGCTTCTACGAGTCGTCGATGGACGAACTGGTGCGCGCGCGCCGCAGCCTGGCCGCCGATCTGCGCACGGCGCTCACCGACAACCAGCTGAGCCTTCACTATCAGGTGCAGGCCTCCCTCTCGACCGGCGAGATCTGCGGCTACGAGGCACTGCTGCGCTGGAAGCATCCGACGCACGGGTTCGTTCCGCCTGCGGAATTCATCCCGCTTGCCGAAGAGAACGGCCTGATTCTGGAGATCGGGGAATGGGTGCTGCGCGAAGCGTGCAAGGAGGCCTCGGCCTGGGATCCGCCGTACATGGTGGCGGTCAATGTTTCGGCTGCGCAGTTCATGCACGTCAGTCTGGCCACGCTCGTCGCCGATGTGCTGACCAGCACCGGCCTGCCAGCGGCGCGCCTGCAGCTCGAACTGACGGAGTCGACCATCTTTGCCGATCGCGAGCGTGCGCTGCATACGCTGCGGCAGATCAAGGCGCTGGGCGTGAGTGTCGTCCTGGACGACTTCGGCACGGGTTATTCATCGCTCGACACGCTGCGCTCCTTCCCGTTCGACAAGATCAAGCTCGACCAGCTGTTCGTGGCCGAGACCGACGCCGAGGCAAGCGCGGTCGACCGCGCCATCATCCGCTCGGTGCTTGCGCTGGGTAAGAGCCTGAAGATTCCCATTCTGGCGGAAGGCATCGAGACGCCCGACCAGCTCGCGCTGCTTGCGGACGAAGGCTGCGACGAAGCCCAGGGCTTCCTGATCGGCCGGCCGCTGCCGCTCGCGGAGATTGTCGACAGCGGCCAGATCACGCTGACCGGATCCCGCCATGACGCTCCGCCCGCTGTCATACCGAAAATCGTGTCGCTCGCCGAGCAGTAAGACAAAGCATTGTGAATGCGGGCAGGCCGCGTGGCGCCAGGCCACGCGGCCTGCCCTGTACCGCGTCAGCCCGGCAAATTTCTCTGCCCGGGCTCCGCGGTCACTTCTTTTCCGGCTCCGATCCCGGCTGCTTGAACGGGAACGTGCTGAACATCGACTTCGCCTGGTTCTGCATCTGCTCCTGCATCTGCACGAACATGTTCTTCGACTGTTCGATGTAGCTGCTCATCATGCCCTGCATCATCGGCGCCTGCATGTTCATGAACTGCGACCAGACTTCCGGATTCATCGCGTTGCTTTCGTAGAGGTTCTTCGACTGATCCGCAAGCTTGTTCTGGATGTCGATGAACGCCTGGATATTCTTTTCCAGGTAGGTGCCCATCATGCCTTGCATTGCATGTCCGTAGAAACGGATGATCTGCGACAGCATCGACGACGAGAACATCGGCACGCCGCCGCTCTCTTCCTCAAGGATGATCTGCAGCAGGATGCTGCGGGTCAGGTCTTCGCTGGATTTCGCATCGACGACCTTGAAGTCCTCCTGATCCAGCACCAGCTGCTTCACGTCGGTGAGCGTGATGTAGGTGCTTGTCTCTGTATCGTAAAGCCGGCGGTTCGGATACTTCTTGATGAGCCGCTCGCCCGTTTTCTTTGTAGTAGTCATGTAACGCCTTTGAGTGCCAGCGTAGCGCAGTGACGAACCCCCGCCGCCCGGCATGCGGGCGGCGGGGCGCGATCGAAACACCGGACCGTGCGGTCCGGCCACGGGCCTCAGCCCATGTGCAGGCCGCCGTTCAGCGAGAAGTCGGCGCCGGTCGCGAAGCCGGAGTCGTTCGATGCCAGCCACGCGACGATCGAGCCGATCTCGTCGGGCGCGCCGAGGCGGCGAACGGGGATCGTCGCGACAATCTTTTCGAGCACGTCCGGGCGGATCGCCTTGACCATGTCGGTGCCGATGTAACCGGGCGACACGGTGTTGACCGTCACGCCCTTCGTCGCGACTTCCTGCGCGAGCGCCATCGTGAAGCCGTGGATACCGGCCTTCGCGGTCGAGTAATTGGTCTGGCCGAACTGGCCCTTCTGGCCGTTCACCGACGAAATATTGATGATCCGGCCCCAGCCGCGCTCGACCATGCCGTCGATCACCTGTTTCGTCACGTTGAACAGGCTTGTCAGGTTGGTATCGATCACCGCGTTCCAGTCCTCGCGCGTCATCTTGCGGAACACGACGTCGCGCGTGATGCCCGCGTTGTTGACCAGCACGTCGACCTCGCCGACTTCGGCCTTGACCTTGTCGAACGCTTCCTTCGTCGAATCCCAGTCGCCGACGTTGCCTTCCGACGCGATGAAATCGAACCCGAGCGCTTTCTGGTCCTCGAGCCATTTCACGCGGCGCGGCGAATTCGGGCCGCAACCCGCGACCACCTTGAAGCCGTCCTTCAGCAGGCGCTGGCAGATGCTGGTGCCGATGCCGCCCATACCGCCGGTTACGTAAGCAATTCGTTGGGACATGAATCTCACTCCATTTTTTTCGGTTTCGAGAGTAGCCGAGCGGCGTCCTCTGACTTCACGCGGCGCCGGACGGACGCGCGGCCCGGCCGGTGCCGAAAGGCGGATTACGGACGTTCGACCGCGAGCGCCACGCCCATGCC
>NZ_JAHACR010000210.1 GCF_018375725.1 Burkholderia sp.
CGCAGGCCCACGCCGGGGCAAGCGCGCCGAACGCGCCAGCTGCCCGACACCGCTTCCGACAGTCCATCCCTGCGAGATGCGCCGATGAGCACGCTGGCCGCCGCCCCTGCACGACGCGCACTCGACACCCGCGCGGTCGGGCTGATGTTGTTGCTATGCGCGATCTGGGGCTTCCAGCAGGTCGCGATCAAGAGCACGAACGCCGCGATCCCGCCGATGTTCCAGGCTGGCCTGCGCTCGGCCATCGCGGCGCTGCTGCTGTGGGGCTGGGCGGCGATGCGCGGCACGCCGCTGTTTCGCGCCGACGGCACCTTCACGGCCGGGCTCGCGGCCGGCGCACTGTTCGCCGGCGAGTTCATCTGCGTGTTCTTCGGCCTGACGCTGACGAGCGCGTCGCGGATGGCGATTTTCCTGTACACCGCCCCATGCTTCACCGCGCTCGGCTTGCACCTGTTCGCCCCCGGCGAACGCATCCAGCGCACACAGTGGATCGGGGTCGGCCTTGCATTCGCCGGCATTGCGCTGGCGTTCGCCGACGGTTTTACAAAGCCGCTCGCGCCCGGCGCGTCGGCGCTCGCCGGGCTGGCCGGCGACGCGCTCGGCATCCTGGGCGGCGCGATGTGGGCCGCAACGACGGTGGTTGTCCGCTCGACACGACTCGCACACGCAAGCGCGAGCAAGACGCTGTTCTATCAGCTCGCGGTATCGGCCGTCGTACTGCTCGGGCTCGCGGCGCTGCTCGGCCAGATCACGTTCGCGCACATCACGCCCGTGTCGATCGCGAGCCTCGCGTATCAGTCGGTGATTGTCGCGTTCGTCAGCTATCTGTCGTGGTTCTGGCTGCTGACCCGCTATATCGCGTCGCGGCTGTCGGTGTTCACATTCCTGTCGCCGCTGTTCGGCGTCGCGTTCGGTGTGATGCTGCTCGGCGAATCGGTCGGCTGGCGCTTCATGTCCGCCGCGGCGCTCGTGCTGACGGGCATCGCGCTCGTCAACGCGCCGGCACGCAAGCGCCCGTAGCCGCCCGTCGTTCGTGACGGAAACACCCTGCGGGCACCGCGCGCGGCACGGCGGTCATCCGGCCTGGCGAGCCGCCGCCAGCGCCTGCGCGACGCCGACATATTCCGCCCCGCTGACGTCTTCCGCCCGCCGCGACAGATCGAAGCCGAGCGCATCGAAATCGACCGTCTCGCGATAATCGCCGAGCGTGTTGCGCAGCATCTTGCGGCGCTGGGAGAAGGCCGCCGTCACGACTTCGCCGAGCACGGCCGGATCGACGTCGGGCAATTCGTGCGGCTCGTACGGAATCATCCGCACGATCGCCGAATCGACCTTCGGCGGCGGCTGGAAGGACTCCGGCGGCACGTCGATCAGCTTGTCCATCACGTAGCGGTACTGCAGCATCACCGACAAACGCGAATACGCCTTCGTGCCCGGTTCCGCGATCATCCGCTCGACGACTTCGTTCTGCAGCATGAAATGCTGGTCGACGACCACGTCCGCGCACGTCATGAGATGGAACAGCAGCGGGCTGGAGATGTTGTACGGCAGGTTGCCGACGATGCGCAGCGACGGCTTGTCGCCTGCTGCGGCGAGCGAGCGGAAGTCGAACGCGAGCGCATCGCCCGCGTGCAGTTCGAGCAGCGGGCCGAAACGCTTCTGCAGCCGCACGATCAGGTCGCGATCGAGTTCGACCGCATGCAGCGGCGACTCGGGCGTCGCCAGCCGCGCGATCAGCGGCTCGGTGAGGGCGCCGAGACCGGGGCCGATCTCGACCATCCGCTGGCCGCGCGCCGGACCGATCGCCGAGACGATCGAGTCGATCACGCCGTGATCGACGAGGAAGTTCTGCCCGAAGCGCTTGCGCGCGAAATGGCCTTGATGCTGTCTGCTGTTCGACATCGGATAAAACGAAAAATGCGTTGAATGGATTCAGGCCGGGCCGCGTTAGGCCGGGCCGCGTCAGGCCGGGCCTCGGCCAGGCCCCGTCAAGCCGGACTGTTGCCGGCCGCGCGGCGATGACGCGCCATCGCGACCGCCGTATCGAGCGCGGCAACCATGCTGCCCGGATCGGCGCGGCCGGTGCCGGCCAGGTCGAGTGCGGTGCCGTGATCGACGGACGTGCGGATGATCGGCAAACCGAGCGTAACGTTGATCCCCTCGCCGAAGGTCGCGTACTTGAGCACCGGCAAACCTTGATCGTGGAACATCGCCAGCACGCAGTCCGCATCGGCGAGATAGCGCGGCTGGAACAGCGTGTCGGCCGGAAACGGCCCGCGCGCGTCGACGCCCTGCCCCTTCGCCCGCACCAGCGCCGGCCCGATCACGTCGATCTCCTCGCGGCCGAGGTAACCGTTTTCGCCGGCATGCGGATTGAGGCCTGTCACGAGGATGCGCGGCGCGGCAAGACCGAAGTCGCGCCGCAGATCGCGATCGATGATCGTCAGCGTCTCGACCAGCCCGTCGATCGTCAGCGCAGCGGACACGTCCTTGAGCGGCAAGTGTGTCGTCGCGAGCGCGACGCGCAGCGGCCGCTCGCCGGTGCCGGCGAGCATCATCACGACGCGCGGCGTGCCGGTGCGCTCCGCCAGATATTCCGTATGGCCGGTGAACGGGACGCCCGCATCGTTGATCGTGCTCTTCTGCAGCGGCGCGGTCACAATCGCGTCGAACTCGCCCGCGAGCGCGCCGTCGATCGCCACGTCGAGCAGGTCGAGCACGTAGCGGCCGTTCGCCGCGTTCAGTTCGCCCGCGCGGGCGGGTTCGGCGAGCGGACGATCGGCGACGGCGACCTGCCCGCCCGCGACGAGCGCGCTCCAGTCGGCGCCGACCGCCGTCGCACGCTCGGCGAGCAGCGCCGCGTCGCCGAGTAGCGTGAAGCGTGCATCGGGCCAGCGCTGCGCCGCGCCGGCGAGCGCCTGCACGGTCAGCTCCGGGCCGACGCCCGCCGGCTCGCCGGTCGTGATCGCGATATGCAGCGCGGGCGACGTCATCGGCAGCGCGCTCAGTTCGACAGCCCGGGGTCGCCGAGCTTGACCTGCACGTACGACGAGTCGCGCAGCTCGCGCAGCCAGTCCGCATAGGCCTGTTCTGCCTTGCGCTGGCCGATCGCCTGACGCGCGATGTCCATCTGCTGCTGCACCGAACCTTCAGCCTCGCGGCGGCTCAGCACCTGAATCAGGTGATAGCCGTACTCGGTGCGGATCGGAATGCTGACCTGGCCATCCTGCAGGCTGTTCATCGCACGCTCGAATTCAGGCACCGTCTCGCCCGGGCTGATCCAGCCCAGATCGCCGCCCTGCGACGCCGAGCCGTCCTGCGAATAGGTGCGTGCGAACTTCGCGAAGTCGGCGCCGGCGGCGACCTGCTTGCGGATGTCCAGCAGTTGCTGGCGGGCCTGCCCTTCGGACTTGCCCTCGCCGACACGCAGCAGGATGTGGCGCACGTGGGTCTGCATGATCTTCGGCGCGGCAGCCGACGCGCCCTGGCTCTGGCGGCGGTCGACGAGACGCACGATTTCGAAGCCGTCCGGCACGCGGATCAGCGTCGGATTGACCTGGCCCGGACGCAGCTTCGACGCGGCTTCGACGACGTCGGACGGCAGCGAGGCGGGCGACTTGTAGCCGAGATCGCCGCCCTTCTTTGCGTCGTTCGCTTCCGAATTGTTCTTCGCCAGGCGTTCGAAGTCCGCACCCGACAGCGCCTGCTGCAACAGCCCTTCAGCCTTCTTCTGCGCGGCTTCGATCTCGGTCTGCGGCGCGTTGGTCGGCGCCTTCACGAAAATATGCTCGAAGCGAAGATCCTGCTGCTGCGACGCGCTCGGCCCGCGCTGGCTCGCGATGTAGCTCGCGACTTCCGCGTCCGACACGGTGATCTTGCTGTCGACTTCGCGCTCGCGCAGCTTCGACAGCATCAGTTCGGTGCGTGCGTCGCTCGTGAAGATGCTCCAGGGCACGCCCTGCGCCTCGAGCCGCGAACGGTACTGGTCGAGGGACATGCCGTTCGCCTGCGCGAGACGCTGCAGTGTCGACTGCACGGTCGCATCGTCGATCCGGATTCCGTCGTCCTTGGCCTTCTGCACCTGGATGCGCTCGAGCACCATCTGGTTCAGCACCTGCGCGCGCAACTGGTCGGTCGGCGGCACCGGCGCGTTCTGCTGCTTCAGCCGGCGCGCAATCAGGCCGACGCGCTGGTCGAGCTCGCGACCCGTGATCACGTCGTTGTTGACGACCGCGACGACTTCATCGGCGAGCCGGGCGCCGTGCAAGCCGAGCGCCTGCGCCGCGGCCGGCGCGGGTGCGAGCAGCGCGGCGGACGAGGCGAGGCTCGATACGACTGCCGCGAAGCGAAGGGTTTTCTTCATTGCCACTGAGACTCCATTGAAATCGGGCTGATCCGGTGCCGGCGCCTGCGGCTGCCGCTCGGGCGCCGCGGCGTTACTGGTAATTGCTGAAGCGGGCCAACGGCGGCGGCGCGGGCGGCAGCGGCGTATAGCCCGGCACGCCCGAGCGGAACGCGGCCACGAGGCCGTTGTCGACGCTCGACAGACCCTTGAGCGTCAGCTGCGCCATGAACCGGGTGGACGAATGCTGCTGTCCCGACGTGTTCACGCCGTTCGCGTACCGTTGGAGACCGACCCCGAGCGCCCAGCAATCAGCGTCGTATTGTAAGCCGAGCAGACCATCGACGATCCGGTCGGCGGCGAGGTCGTAGTTGAAGCGGCCGATCGCGTACAGACGGCGCGTCAGCGGCCATTGCGCGGACACGAGGAACTGGTTGATCGGCTGGCCGTCGAGCGTCGTTCTCGCACGCGTGTAGCGGTATCCGACATTGATCACCTTGCGCAATTCCGGGCTGAAGCCGAAGCCGACGCTCGACTTCACGAGCTGGTGGTTGTCGGCGTTGTACTGGAACGCCGTCTCCGACGCGAAGCCCGCGCCCAGCTTGATCGCCGCGCCGACGATCAGGTCCGAGTGCTGCACCTGCGATTTCGTCTGGCCCGGCGTCAGCGTCACGCGCTGATCCGCGAAATAGTATTGCTGGGCGACCACGAAGCGGGCACGCTCGTCGCCTGTCGCCGGATTGAGGAAGCGCGTCGTCAGCCCGGCCGTCACGCGGTTGGCGTCCGCGATGCGGTCGTTGCCGACGAACGTGTTCGGCTGGAAGATTTCCGCGAGGCCGAAATCGGATTCCGCCGTGTCGAACAGCGGCGCGTTCGACTGGTCCCGGTACGGCGTGTACACGTAGTACAGGCGCGGCTCGAGCGTCTGGATGAAGTCCTGGCCGAACAGCCGCACCGAGCGGTCGAAGATCAGGCCCGTGTCGAAGCTCACGGTCGGGATCGACTCGGTGAACCGCTTCGGAACGTTCGGCGTGCCCGACGACAGGTAGCTCAGGTCGTACGACGCGAAGTGATACTGAATCTTCGGCACGGCAAAATAGCCCGGGCCGTAGACGCCGTACGCAATATACGGATTGAAGACGATCCGGTCGCCCTGCGTCGTGTCGCCGGTCGTGATGCGAAACCGCGAATAATCGGCTTCCGCGCCGAAGTCGAAACCGCCGACGTTGTACTTCGTGTACTTCACGTTGAGCTGCGGCTCGCGGCTGTACGGCGCGATCGACGGCGGCAGCGTCTGCCAGTGCTGGTAGCGCGCGAGCACCGCCCACGGACCGTTGTTGTACGTCAGCCCGGCTTCCTGCTGGTACAGCGTCTGCGTGCCGTTGACGAACTGGTTCGACAGCGACGAGAGGTCTTCCGGATACGTGTTGTCCGAGACCTTGTTGTAGTAGACATAGCCGGCGAAGCCGTTGCCGAAGTTCTGCTGGTGCTGCCAGTAGATCGCGTAGCGGTCACGCTTCGCGAGCGCGTCGTGCGGCAGGTACTCGCCCGTGAACGTGCCCGAATAGCTCGTCGACAGGTAGCGGAACGTCGCCTGCGTCTGCACCCCGCGCTTCGAAATGATGCGCGGCGTGATCGTCAGGTCGCGGTTCGGCGCGATGTTGAAGTAGTACGGCAACGACAGTTCGAAGCCGTTGTTCGAGTTCATCGAGAACGTCGGCGGCAGCAGGCCGCTGCGCCGGTCGCCCGACAGCGGGAACGTCAGTCACGGGCTCGCGAAGATCGGCACGCCCTGGAAGAACAGCACGCCATTGCGGGCCGTGCCTTCGTCGGCGCCGGTATCGAAGTCGAAGCGGCTGCCCTTGATGTACCACGCGGGGTTCGTCTCGCACTGGCACGCGGTGTAGGTGCCGTTGACGAACACCGAGCGCTCGCTGTCGAGCAGGTCGACGCGCTCCGCGCTGCCCGAACCGCCCGTCACGGTGAAGTGGTACTTCGGCGCGGCCATGAAACCCTGGTTCGCCTCGACCTTCAGGTGCGCCTCGGGCCCCGCGAACGACGCGCCGCCGTTGATCACCGTGACCTGGCCGTATGCATCGGCCATGTCGGTGTCCTGATCGTAATGGATCGCGTCGGCCTTGACGGCCGCGTCGCCGCGGCGGATCTCGGCGGAGCCCTTGGCGGCCAGATCCTGGTCGGCCGTGCCGCTCGTATGGTCGGCGAGCACGAAGGTCGCCGGCTTCGCGCCTTCCTTGTGCGGATGCTCCTCGAGCTGGGGCGCGAGACGCAGGTCCCACGGCGAGTCGAGCATCTGCGGCTGCGCAGCCGCGCCCGTCAGCTGCGCATGCGACACGGCCGGCATGAGGCCGGGCACGGCCAGCAGCGCGAGCGCGAGCCGCCGTTTGCGCGGCGCCCCGTCACCGGGGAAAACAATCGGGAATAGCGGTTTGGGCGGCATCTATCGTTTGGCGAATCGCCCCTCGTCAACCCATGCTGTCACGCATCGCGGCCCGCGCAATCGGACCGTGACTGCGGCTGAGCGCATACCAGGGGAGACGATCGGGCGAACGGCACGCCAGGCGGCTGGCCTGCGCGGTGAGAGCTGACACGGGGCGCGTCAAAAAAGTCGTGGGGTATTATATGGCAAGACGTTCCTCCCTCCCCCGAGTTTCATGACGCCCCCATCCGCCGATTCCCGTCTCGACGCACTCGTTGCCTGGCTGCGCCCGCTCGCCGAGCGCTACGCCCTCGATCTCGCCACTCTCGCGCCCGCCTCCGCCGACGCCAGCTTCCGCCGCTACTTCCGCGTCGCGTCGGCCGTGAGCCCCGGCGGCTCGCTGATCGCGGTCGACGCGCCGCCGCCCGAAAAATGCCGCGAGTTCGTGCAGGTCGCGAAGCTGCTCGCCGACGCGGACGTCCACGTGCCGCAAATCCTCGCGCACGATTTCGATGCAGGCTTCATGCTCGTCACCGACCTCGGCCGCACGTCGTATCTGTCGGTGCTCGATCCCGCCGATCCGCTGGCCGCGCGGCCGCTGATGCGCGATGCGCTCGACGCGCTGATCCGCTTCCAGCTCACGTCGGCGCCCGGCGTGCTGCCGCCGTTCGACGAAACCTTCCTGCGGCGCGAAATGGAGCTGCTGCCCGAATGGTTCGTCGGCCGGCATCTCGGCCAGGCGGTGACCGACGCGATGCGCGGCACGCTCGACCGCACCTTCGCGCTGCTGATCGACAGCGCGCGCGCGCAGCCGCAAGGCTTCAT